>NZ_LBJV01000071.1:0-368225 GCF_028128855.1 Bradyrhizobium sp. CCBAU 11430 | reverse complement strand
ACGCGCCGTGCCCACCATCTCCATGAATTCGAGAAGAGGTGGGCACGCTTCGCTTTGCCCACCCTACGATTCCATCAGCGTGGCGGCGGCAATCGTCTGAACGCGTTGTCCAGAACCATGCCGATTGGGAGCAGCCGGCGTCAACCGGTGGCGTGCATCCTCGCCGGCGAAGGTGTGTCGAGTTCGGTGAGCAGTCGCTCGACGTCGGCCTTCGCCTTCCCGATCGCAGCGTCCTTGACTGGACCGTAGCCGCGGATGTCCATCGGCGCTGTTGCGATTGCGACGAGACCTGGCAGATGCGCCGCATCGAGCCCGCCGAGCATCCGCTCGATCAAGCCTTCGTACCAGGCGATCAGTTCGCGCTCGGTGCGCCTTTCCCAGGTGTAGCCGAATGGATCGAACGGCGTGCCGCGTAGTCCCTTCAAGCGCGCGAGCATGGCCAGCGGAATCTGGATCCATTGGCCGAAGGCGCGCTTGCGCGGACGCCCACGTGCGTCGCGCCGCGACGGCAGGAAGGGCGGGGCGAGGTGATATTGGACTCTGAAGCCATCCTCGAATTCGCGCTTCAGCTCATCGAGGAATCCGCCCTGCATGTGCAGGCGCGCCACCTCATACTCGTCCTTGTAGGCCATCAGCTTGAACAGGGCCCGGGCGACGGCCTCGGTCAGGGTCTCGCTGTTCAGGACCGCTTCGGCGTGGCGGACCCTTGCGACGGTCGCCCGGTAGCGCGCCGCATAGGCGTCGTCCTGATAGGCGGTGAGGAAATCGGCGCGACGGTCGATCATCTGGTCGAGCGTCTCGGCCCTGGGCGCATCGTCCACCCTCGGCAAGAAGTCCGAATCGGCGGCCGCAATCCGGCCCCAGGCAAAGGCCTGCTTGTTGCGTTCGACGGCGACGCCGTTGAGCTCGATTGCGCGCAGCAGCGCTTGCAGCGAAATCGGCACCAGTCCGCGCTGCCAGGCAAAGCCCAGCATGATGATGTTGGCATAGACGGCATCGCCAAGCAGCCGTTCCGCCAGTGCGTTGGCGTTGATGGTACTGAGATCGCTCTCGCCGATGACTTGGCCAATGGCACGCAGGCGCGCGGGGGAGGCGAGATCGGCGTCGCGAAAGCGGACCACGTCACCGGTCGGCATCTCCGCGGTGTTGACCGCGGCGCGCGTGCCGCGGTGGTAGGTGCCTGAGGCTTTTGGCGAGGAGCTCACCACGAGGTCGCAGCCGATCAGCGCATCGGCTGCGCCCTGGTCGATACGGACCTGATGCAGAGCCGCGGGGCTCGCGGCGAGGCGGATGTAGCTCAGCACGGGCCCGAACTTCTGCGCAAAGCCGGTGAAGTCCAGCACCGAGACGCCGCGGCGTTCGAGGTGCGCGGCCATGCCGATCAGCGCGCCGACAGTAATCACGCCGGTGCCGCCGACGCCGGTGATGAGCAGATCGTAGGGACGGTCGAGCGTTGCCGTCGCGGGCAACGGAAGTGGGGCGGCCCGACCAACCGCGTCGATCTGGCTCGCGCCCTTCTTCCGGCGCGTCGCGCCTTCGACGGTCACAAAACTCGGGCAGAAACCGTTGAGGCAGGAAAAATCCTTGTTGCAGGCTGACAGATTGATCTGGCGCTTGCGGCCGAACGGCGTCTCCTTCGGCTCGACGCTGAGGCAGTTGGATTCCACCGAGCAGTCGCCGCAGCCCTCGCAGACGAGATCGTTGATATAGGCGAAACGCTTGGGGTCGGCCATCTGCCCGCGCTTGCGCCGGCGTCGCTTCTCCGTGGCGCAGGTCTGTTGATAGATCAGGACCGAGACGCCGGAGATATTGCGCAGCTCGCGCTGCACGGCATCCATCTCCTCGCGCGGATGAAGGGTGACGCCGGCCGGCAGGTCGGCAGGCGAGAACTGTGCGGGATCATCCGACACCAGCGCGATGCGCGCCACACCTTCGGCGCGGACGCTGTGGGCAATGGCATGAACGCTGATGGGACCGTCGACCGGCTGGCCGCCGGTCATTGCGACGGCATCGTTGAACAGGATCTTGTAGGTGATATTGGCCTTGGCGGCGATCGCCTGCCGGATCGCCATCGAGCCGGAGTGGTAATAGGTGCCTTCGCCGAGGTTCTGAAAGATGTGCTTGTGGCCAGTGAAGCGTGACGAAGCCGCCCAGTTAACGCCTTCACCGCCCATCTGGATCAGCGACGAGGTCTCGCGGTCCATCCAGCTTGCCATGAAGTGACAACCGATGCCGGCCAGCGCCTTGGAGCCTTCAGGTACCTTTGTTGATGTGTTGTGCGGGCAACCCGAGCAGAAATACGGCGTGCGCGTTGCGCCAGCGACGTTGATGGTGCGTGCGGCCTCTGGCATCAGGGCGGCCGCGCGTGCGGCGAGATTGAGGCCTGGAAACATCGGATCGAGCCGGCGCGCCAGCACGCCTGCGAGCGCGCGAGGCGACAATTCGCCGATCCAGGAGATCAGCCTTGCCCCGGTTTCATCGTGCTTGCCGACCATGCGCTCCGGCTTGCTGCCAGGATAGTCGTAAAAATATTCCTTGAACTGGCTCTCGATGATGCCGCGCTTCTCCTCGACCACGAGGATCTCGCGCTTGCCTTTCACGAAGTCCATGGCGTCATGCAGCGCCAGCGGCCAGACCATGCCGACCTTGTAGACGTCGATGCCGATGCTGCGGCAGGCGGCCTCATTGAGCCCCATTAGCCGCAGCGCCTCCATCAGGTCGAGATGGGCCTTGCCCGTGGTGACGATGCCGTAGGTGGCGCTGGGGATGTCGTAGATGTGACGGTCGATCGGATTGGCCTTGGCGAAGGCGTAGACCGCGTGCTTCTTCGCCTCCAGCCGCTCCTCGATCTGCGGGCCCGGCAAATCGGGCCAGCGGTAGTGCAGTCCATCAGGCGGCGGCGTGAAGTCGGGCGTGCGGAAGTGGCGGGGCGGCTGTAGCGCGACGGACGCACCCGACTCGACGATCTCCGAGATCGCCTTGAAGCCGACCCACATGCCGGAGAAACGGCTCAGCGCAAAGCCATATTCGCCGAACGCGAGATATTCGCTGACGCTCGCGGGATGCAGCGTCGGCATGAACCAGCTCATGAAGGCGACGTCGGACTGGTGCGGCATCGAGGAGGAGACGCAGCCATGGTCGTCGCCGGCGACTACCAGCACGCCGCCATGCGGCGAGGAGCCGTAGGCGTTGCCGTGCTTCAGCGCATCGCCGGAGCGATCGACGCCCGGGCCCTTGCCGTACCAGAGGCCGAACACGCCATCGACCTCGCGATCTCCTTGCGTCTCGACCTGCTGCGAGCCGAGCACCGCGGTCGCGGCGAGGTCCTCGTTGACGGCGGGGAGGAATTCGACACGGTCCCGCTTCAACCGCTCCTGGATGCGCCAGAGCTCGAGGTCGATGCCGCCGAGCGGCGAGCCGCGATAGCCCGAGATGAAGCCGGCCGTGTTGAGGCCGCTGGCCCGGTCGCGCCTGACTTGATCGAGCGCGATGCGGACGATGGCCTGTGTGCCCGTGAGGAAGACGCGGCCGTGTTCGCGATCGTAGCGATCGGAGAGTTCGTAGGGGTCGAGTGACGGAAAGGCGTCCATGCGGACCTCCCGCGGCATCCTTGCGAATGAGCGGAGGGTAGGCCCTGATGGTTGGTAGGTCTTACCTATCTTTCCTGTCTGTAACCAGATTCTGGTAAGTTATCCCGAATTAGGCTATCATGCGGTAGAATAAACCGAATTGGGCCGATCGATGATGGAAGACCAGGACGCGCGGATTCTCGCTCATCTCCAGAAGGATGGCCGTGCCACCAACCAGCAACTGGCGGACGAGGTCGGCATGTCCACGTCGGCCTGCTGGCGCCGGGTGCGCGCGCTGGAGGAGGCCGGCATCATCCAGAGTTACGCGGCGCTGGTCGCGCGCGAGCCGGCGGGCTTTGCGATGTCGGCCATTCTTCACGTCTCGCTGGAACGGCACGACGCGAAGTTCGTCGACGAGTTCGTCGCGCGGGTAACCAAACGCCGCGAGGTGCTGGAGTGCTTTGCGACCACGGGCGATGCCGATTATCATTTGCGCGTCGTCGTGCAGGACATGGCCGCCTACAACAGATTCCTCGACGAGTTCATGTTCCGCATTCCCGGCATCCGCTATGTCCGCAGCAACGTGGTGTTGAAGGAGATCAAGTCGAGCGTGGCGCTGCCGTTTTGACATGCGGGAGGTGCCGGAGGGTGGGCAAAGGCGCATAGCGCCGTGCCCACGATCTCTCCATGATCGAGAGAGGTGGTGGGCACGCTTCCGCCGTCGCTCTTCGAGCTATGGCGGACAAGTCGCTTTGCCCACCCTACGGCACCGGTGCTACGGGGCTGCTATTGCCCCTCCCGCACAAACCTGTTCCGCAACGTCCCGACACCGGTGATGTCGATCTCCACGACGTCGCCGTGCTTGATGTCCGGCGAGGCACCGTCCGTGCCCATCCAGATCACGTCGCCGGGCCACAAGGTAAAATACTTGGTCAGCTCGACCAGGAACGGCACCACGCCGAAGATCATGTCGCCGGTCGCGAAGCGGTTGGTCTCCTTGCCGTTGACCCGGACGATCGTTTCCATCTGTTGGAGATCGGCCTCGGTCTCGATCCACGGTCCCATCGGCTTGAACGTGTCGGCGTTCTTCGAGCGCCACAGGCTGCGGTCGGCCTTCTGCCAGCTGCGCTCGCTGACGTCGTTGCCGATGGTGTAGCCGAACACGCAATCCATCGCGGTGTCTTCGGTGAGATGTTTCACTTTCTTGCCGATGACGACGACGAGCTCGCCCTCGTAATGGATTTTCTCCGTCGCGAAGGACGGGATCACGACCTCCTCGTCATGTGCGATCAGCGCGTTCTGGGCGCGATAGCCGATCTCGGGGCGCTCAGGCACGGCCGGCACTTCGCCACGCTTGTCGGCGGCCTCCTTCAGATGCTTCAGATAGTTGAGGCCGACGCAATAGAAGGTGCGCGGGATCAGCGGCAGCTCGATCCTGACCTGCGACAGCGAATGCGTGCGCGAGGTGCGCTGCCATTCACCGAAAGGATCGCCGTTGACCGCGACGACCTTGTCGCCCTCGACGATCCCCCACGAGGTCTTGCCGGTCTCAGTAAACTTCAGCCAGCGCATGCTAAGTCCTCGTTGCTATTCCGCGGCATCGCGCGGCGGCATCTTCCAGGCGCCGGCGGCGGGCCGCTTCAGCCCGAGATTTTCGCGCAGCGTCTTGCCGCGATAGTCTTTCTGGAACAGGCCCCGGCGTTGCAGCTCCGGGACGACATGCTGCACGAAATCGGCGTAGGAGCCGGGCACATAGGTCGCCGCGATGACAAAGCCGTCGCAGCCGCGCTCGACAAACATTTCCTCGAGCCTGTCCGCGATCTCCTTGGGGCCGCCGACCATGGCGTCCTGCACCTGGCCGCGGCCGGAGAAGGTGACGAAGTCGCGCGCGCTCGGATTGCTCTTGCCGGAATTCTTCAGCACGCCGTCGCGGATGCCCAGAATGCCCTGCATGCTCTTCAGCTCGTCAGTGGTCAGCGGCTCATCGAGATCCTTGGAGGCGAAGTCGTAGTTGAGTGCTTCGGCAAGCAGCGACAGCGCGTCGATCTGGAGCGGCAGCTTGTTGATCAGCGCCATCTTGTCCTCGGCCTCGGCCTTGGTCGCCGCGCAGACCGGCGTCGTCAGATTGCAGAGGAACATCTGGTCGGGATCGCGGCCGGCCTTGGCGGCCTCGTTGCGCACGGCCGCGTAGCCGTCCTTGGCGCCCTGAAGATTGCGCGCGGCGGTGAAGATCACCTCGCCCCATCGCCCGGCAAAGCGCTGACCACGGCCGGATGCGCCGGCCTGGATGATCACGGGGTGGCCCTGCTGCGAGCGCGGTACGGTGAACGGCCCGCGGGACCTGAACGCCGCGCCCGTGTGGTCGAGCCGCTTCACCTTGGCCGGATCAGCAAAGCGGCCGGTCTTCTTGTCCATGATCAGCGCGCCGTCTTCCCAGGTGTCCCAATGGCCAAGCACCACCTCCATGAATTCGTCGGCCTTGTCGTAGCGGGAATCATGTTCGGGATGGGAGTCGCGCCCCATGTTGAGGGCCTCGCCGTCATTGAGCGAGGTCACGACGTTCCAGCCGGCGCGTCCGCCCGACATGAGGTCGAGCGTTGCGAAGCGGCGGGCGACGTCGAACGGCTCGTAATAGGTGGTCGAGCAGGTTGCTCCCAGCCCGAGCCTCTCAGTGACCATGCCCATCGTGGTCAGCACGATCAGCGGATCCATCTTCACGCAGCGGATGCCGTATTCGACGGTATGGGCGTGGTCGTTGCCGTAGCGGTCCGGCATCGCCAGGCGGTCGTCGAAGAAGGCCATTTGGAACTTGCCGGCTTCGAGAATCCTGCCGATCTCCTGATAGTAGTCCGCCGACATCGAATCGTCGCGCGAATCCGGATGCCGCCAGGAGCTCGGCAGGTTGGTGCAGTTCTGCGCCTGGAGGAAGCCGACCAGGACCATCTGTCGATTCATGCTGCTGTTCTCCCGATGCCGTCAGGCCAGATCGAGGACGGTGTCGAGCCGGTATTCCCGCGCCAGCGCGCGCAGCTTTTCCCAGGTGGCATCCTCGATCTCGATGCCGTCGCGCAGACGCTGCTGCTCGCGCAGGCCCTCGATCTCGCCGGGATAGTAGACGCCATTGCTGCCCTCGGACGGCGGCGTCGATTTCAGATAGCGCGCGAACTCGGCGACCTCGCGTTTGAACTCCTGCAGCGGGCGGAATGCGGCGACATTGAACACCGCCATGAAGCATCCGTCATTGTGCCGCCCCGTAGGCTCGACGCCGAAGCCGAGGCCGGTGAGCAGGCCGCACAGCACCTCGACCATGGCGGCGAGGCCGCTGCCTTTGTAGCCCTCGGTGCCGCCGAGCGGCAGCAGCGCGCCGCCCTTGCGGTATTGGGTCGGATCGGTGGTGTGCCGTCCCTCGGCATCGATGATCCAGCCCGTCGGAATCTCCTCGCCGCGCGCGACCGCGAGCTGGATCTTGCCGGCTGCGACAGCTGAAGTCGCCATATCCAGATAGAACGGCGCATCGAGATCGGACGGCACCGCGATCGAGATCGGGTTGGTGCCGAGCCGCGCCTCCTTGCCTCCAAACGGGGCGACGTGTTTCGGCGAGCGGCCGGAATCCGCCGTGGCAATCCCGATCATGCCTGCGCGCATCGCCATCAGGGGGTAGGCGGCGAGGCGGCCGACATGGCTTTGCCGGAACACGGTGCAGGCAGCGACATTCGCCGTCCTGCCTTTCTCGATCGTCAGCGCCATCGCCTTGGCGTTGACGTGGAAGCCAAAGCCCCAATGGCCGTCGATCACGGTCGTGGTCGGCGATTCCTGGACCACGGTCCATTTGGCGCCGGGAACGATGTGGCCGGCCTTGATGCGGTCGATATAGGTGGGAACGGCGATCACGCCGTGGGAATCATGGCCGGCGAGATTGGCGTTGACGCAGCCGATCGTGACGGCGTCGGCTTCTTCCTCGGAGGCTCCGGCGGCGCGGAGCAGGGCAGCGCTGACGCGCGTGAGGCGATCGGCCGTGACGATCGGCATGGCGTTCCCCGGGGTCTTTGCCCTTGGCGGGCACTGATTGTTGGAGGCCATCGTCTCAAAGCGCGGCTGTGATATCAATCTCCCGTAAACCAATACAGGGCTGCAAATTCGTAAAGAGGTCGCGCCTCTTGCTGAGGATTCGTCCCGTGCGGCGGTATTTTCGATAGTTTACCCCCGGTCGTTCGCAGCTCGTTCACTTTGATCGATTGTTTGCAGCGCGCAATAACGACCACTTAGGCGATGGCCCCTCATAAAGGTACCCGGGAGAAATAGGCAGAAATGCCCGGGAGCTGAGATCGTGCCGACGACACTCGCGCGCACCTTTGCGGCGTTGAGCGCCATCAACGAAGCGATTCTCTATGCGAAATCGCCGGACGAGCTGTACCAGAAGGTCTGCGACGCCGGGTTTTCGAGCGGGGATTTCTTGGCTGTCGCCGTGTTTCTGGTCGGACCGGACGACCGGCGACTCCATTTTGCGGCCGGCTGTGGCGACGACGTTGCGCGGCTGCGCTCGATCGAGATCACGACGGTTGCCGGCACACCCGAAGGCTCGGGCGTCGGCGGCGAGGCATTTCGAGATCAGAAGCTGTGTGTCAGCAACGATTATCTGAACGACCCCCGTTCGCTGGCGTGGCGCGCGGGTGCCGCTTCGGCCGCCATTGGCGCGGCTGCGGCGCTGCCGCTGCTCTGCAACGGCAAGAGTGTCGGCGTGCTCTACGTGACCCGCCGCGAAGCCGGCTCGCTGAACGAGCAGATGGTGTCGCTGTTCGGGCGCATGTCGGCCAACATTTCCTATGCGCTGGACAATTTCGCGCGCGAAACCGCGCGGCAGACCAGCGAACGGGCGACGCGGCGACTCAACCGCATGTTCGGCGCCATCAGCGCCACCAACGAAGCCATCCTGCGCGCCAAAACCGAGCAGGAGCTTTATCAGCTCGTGTGTGACGCCTCGGTTCACGGGGGCAAATCGCTGGCGACCATCGTGTTGCTCCGCGAACCGGATTCGCATTGGATGAGTCCGGTCGCGTCCACCGGCCAGAACCTCGCACTGATCACCCAGGCGCGCTATTCGATCGATCCGGAGAATCCCTACGGCAAGGGAATATCCGGCGAGGTGTTCCGGACGCAGAAGGCCATCGTCGAGGACGATCTCGCCAGCCGCACCAGAGGCTCGCCGTGGGAGCAGGCCAACGTCAACACTGGCGTTGCCGCCTGCGTGGTCGCGCCGCTGATCAGGCACGGTGAAAGTGTCGGCGTGCTCTTGTTCTTCATCAGCCGCTCCTGGGCCAAGGACGAGGAGATCGTCGCGCTCCTGCTGCGTATGGCGGAGAACGTCTCGTTCGCGATCGATAATTTTGGCCGCGAGTCCGAGAAGGCCAAAATCGCCGCCGAAGAGGAACGGCTGGCACGCATGTATGCGGCGCTAAGCGCCACCAACGAGGCGATCCTGCGGGCGCGGTCGCGCGCCGATCTGTTCGACCTCGTTTGCGAGGCGACGGCGAAGGGCGCCAAGTTCACTTCGGCCAACATCGCACTGGTCGACCCTCACGCCGGGCTGCTGCGCGTCGTCGCCTGTTACGGACCTAACGCCGATCAGGTTCGCAACTTCAAATTCTCGATCTCCGAGGAGGTGCCGGAAGGGCGCGGATTGACCGGCATCGCGTTCCGCACGCGCCAGCCCGCCGTCAGCAACGACGTGCTCGCCGACGAGCGCATCGCGCCGTGGCACGCCAGCGCCCGCCGCAACGGGATCGCGTCCTCCGCGGCGTTGCCGCTCTTCAACGGCGACCGTGTCGAAGGCGTGTTCCTGTTCAACTCTCCGGAGTGCGGCACGTTTACACCCGAATTCGTCGAATTGCTGCGCAAGCTCCAGGCCAACGTCGCCTTCGCACTGGAAGGCTTCGATCGCGCCGAGGAGAAGGCGCAGGTGGACAAGCAGCGCAATCGCCTGAGCGGAATGTTCGAAGCGCTCAGCGCAACCAATGAAGCGATCATGCGCGCCAAGACGCGCGAGGACCTGTTCGAGGCCGCGTGCCAGGCAGCTATTCTCGGCGACGTGTTCGCGTCGGCAACGATCGGGATCATCGACGCGGAAAACGAGCTCGTTCGCGTCGTCGCGGTGAAGGGGCGACTGCAGCAGCAAATGGTTGGACGGACCTGCAGCATTTCCGTCGACCATCCCGAAGGCGAGGGGATCATCGGCACCTCGCTCCGGACTCGCCGGCCCAGCGTTATGAACGACTATCTGAACGAGCCGCGGTCGGCATACTGGCGGGCGAAGGCGATCGAGGACGGAACGCGGGCCGCCGCCAGCTTCCCGCTTCTAAAGGCCGGCCAGGAGCCGATCGGCATCCTGCTTTTCCTCGCGCCCGAGGAGGACACATTCACGCCCGATCTGGTCGAACTGCTCGGGCGCCTTGCCGAAAACGTGTCCTTCGCGCTCGACAATTTCGACCGCGCCGAGGAGAAGGTCCGGACCGATGCCCAGAAGGAGCGCCTGACGCGCATGTTCGCGGCTCTGAGCGCGACCAACGAAGCGATCATGCGGGCGAAGTCGCGCGCCGAGCTGTTCGAGCTCGTCTGCCTTGCCGCGTCGAACGGCGCCAAGTTCACCTCGACCACGATCGCGCTGGCCAGGGCCGACAGCGACCAGCTGGAGATCGTGGCGAGCGCCGGGCCGTCTTCCGACACCACGCGCAACGTTCGCCTCTCCATCGACCCCGAGCGTCCCGAAGGACGCGGGATGAGCGGCACGGCGTTCCGCACGCGCCAGCCCTGCATCAGCAACGATTATCTCAACGACGATCGCGTCAGCGCATTCCACGCCGTTGTCCGCGGCGACGGGGCGCGATCGGGCGCGGCATTTCCGCTCATCGTGCACGACCAGGCCGTCGGCGTCATGATCTACATGTCGACCGAGCCGGCTACCTTCACGGCCGAGTTCGTCGAGCTGTTGCAGCGTCTGGCCGACAACGTATCATTTGCGATGGAGAATTTCGATCGCGCCGACGAGAAGAACGAGGCGGACGAGCGGATCGAGTACCTCGCCTCGCATGACAGCCTGACCGACCTTCCGAATCGCGAGACCTTCAACGGGCTCTTGCGCGAGGCGATCGAAACGGCGGAGCGCCACGATCACCGTTTCGCGGTGCTGTTCATCGATCTCGACCGCTTCAAGGTCATCAACGATTCGCTCGGCCATGAGGCCGGCGACCTGCTCCTGCTCGAAGTGGCAAATCGCCTGCGCGGCGCGCTGCGGGAGAGCGACGTCGTGGCGCGCCTCGGCGGCGACGAGTTCGTGGTGATCCTCGACCAGTGCGGCGAGATCGACGACGTCCAGCGCATCGCGACCGGGCTGCTCGCGGCACTCGCCGAGCCAATGGAGCTGGCCGGACACGAGTGCCACACCACGGCCTCGATCGGTATCGCGATGTATCCGGCCAACGGCTCCGATGCGCAGACCCTGACCAAGAACGCCGACATGGCGATGTATCTCGCCAAGGAGGACGGCAAGAACGGCTACCGCTTCTTCTCCAAGGAAGTGACGACGCAGTCGATCGAGCGGCTGTCGCTGGAGAGCTCGCTGCGCCGCGCGCTGGAGCGCGAGCAGTTCTCGCTGAATTACCAGCCCAAGGTCGACATGGCGACCGGCCAGATCACCGGCGTGGAAGCGCTGCTGCGCTGGGCGCATCCCGATCTCGGCAACATCTCGCCGGCTCAGTTCATCCCGCTTGCGGAGGAGACCGGCCTGATCGTGCCGATCGGCCGCTGGGTGCTGAGGGAAGCCTGCGCGCAGGCCATGGCCTGGCAGCGCCGCGGCCTGTTGCCGTTGTCGATGGCGGTCAATCTGTCGCCGCGGCAGTTCGCCGACGAGCATCTGTTGCAGGACGTCGACGAGGCGCTGGCGGCCAGCGGCATGTCGCCGGTGCTGCTCCAGCTCGAGGTCACCGAGAGCATGATGATGCGCAATGTCGGCCGCGCGCTCAAGGTGCTCGATGCCATCCAGAGCCGCGGCATCCGCCTCGCCATCGACGATTTCGGCACCGGCTATTCGTCGATGTCACTGATGAAGCACTTCCCGATCGACACGATCAAGATCGACCGCTCCTTCGTACGGGACCTGCCGCAGGATTCGGAAGACCAGGCGATCGCACAGGCCATCATCAGCATGGGCAAGGCGCTCGGCATGACCGTCGTCGCCGAAGGCGTCGAGAACGCCGAGCAGGAGGCGTTCCTGCGCACCCATGGCTGCGACGAGATGCAGGGCTTCCTGATCTCGAAGCCGCTGCCAGCCAAGCAGATGGCCGAGCTGCTGCGGCCGATGGTCCTGCCTATCGCGCCGCCGCTCCAGCCGGAGCCGGACGTTGCGGCCATGGAAGCTGCAGCGTCACGGCTGAAACGCGCTGTCGTCTGACGGCTGCGGGTGCAGCGCGCGGGCGTCGTGTTCCCCGCCCTCGGCCTTGCTCGGAAAATCCTGCGGTCCCGTCAGCGATGTCTGTTCGACGAACAGCGCGAGAATCGTGTGCGCGCCATCGGCGAAGCTCGCGCCCTCGTTCAAACCGAGTTCGGCGCACCATGCGCAGCTCATCGGCTCCCGGTCATCGAACACTGCCATCGCGGGTCCCCACCACCAGGCGGGCGCAGGCGAGCGCTCATCCGCGGGCACAATGTGCCAGCGGGAAAACTCCTCCATCACGCGCTCGAACTCCAGGCGTGCGGCCTGATGCATTCGTTCCATGCTCCCAGGGATCCGCGACCGATGACGGGCCTTCGCGCCGAAATGATCGTGACCTGACGCTCGGAAAAATCGGCTCGCGCATTCGGACGAGCCAGGCATGCCGGCATCGTCGCCGGCAGCGAAGGCCCAGTCTAGCCGTTCACGCCACCGCTGAGCAAGGCGCGGGCGCCCCGATTGCCTAACGCTGTCTGAACGGATGCGCCTTCTGGTGCCAGGCCCAGGCGGTGCGGATGACCGTAGCCAGGTCGGAATGGCCAGGCACAAAGTTCAGCACCTTTCGCGCAGCGGAGGGATCCGCAACCAGATAGGTCGGATCGCCGGCGCGGCGCGGCTTGATGGTATGCGGCACCTCGCGGCCGGTCTCCTGCCTGATCGCGTTCAGGATCTCGCGCACGGAAAAGCCGGAGCCGGTGCCGAGATTGAAGCTGCCGCCGGCATGCCCCTCTTCCAGGAGCTTCAGGGCCGCGACATGCGCCGCGGCGAGGTCGGTGACGTGGATGTAGTCGCGGATCGCGGTCCCGTCGGGCGTGTCGTAGTCGTCGCCGAACACCGCGAAGTCGACATGGCCCTGCAGCGCCATCATGGCCCGGGGAATGAGATGGGTTTCATTGTCGCGCAGCTCGCCGATGCCGCCGGCCGGATCGGCGCCGCTGGCGTTGAAATAGCGCAGGCAGAACGCGCCGAAGCCGTAGGCCGAGCGGTAATCGGCGAGCATCCGCTCGATCATCCATTTTGACGCGCCATAGGGGTTGATCGGAACGCAGGGAAAGTCTTCCGGCAGCTCCTTGGAATCGGCATTGCCGTAGACGGCGCCGGTCGAGGAGAACACGATGCGATGGCAGCCTGCGTTGCGCATCGCCTGCAGCAGCGACAGCGTGCCCTGAACGTTGTTGATGTAGTATTTCTGCGGATCGGTCATGGACTCGCCGACCAGGCTGGCCGCCGCGAAATGCATCACCGCCGTGATTTTGTGGTCGGCGAAGGCGCGTGCCAGCGCCGTGCCGTCGAGCAGATCGCCCGTCACCAGGGGGCCGGCAACGAAGCTGCGATGACCTGTCGAGAGATTGTCATAAACGACGGGCTGATAGCCGGCGGCGGTCAATGCGCGGCAGGCATGCGAGCCAATGTAGCCCGCGCCCCCAGTGACGAGGACAGTCGGTCGGTCGGTCATATCGTCTTATGCTCTTCTCTTAGCGGAGTGGTCGGTTGCGGCTGAAGAGAAGATAGAGCGCGCGGGGGTTGGTGGTCAAATAGCGCCAGAACAGGCGGCGCGGCTCGAGCAAGGTACGCCACGCCCATTCGAGTCCGACCTTCTGCATCCATTGCGGCGCGCGGGAACGGCTGCCCGACAAAAAGTTGAACAGGCCGCCCGATGTCTTGATAACGCCAACATTGGTGAGGTACGGCGTGAACTCTTCCACGAATGCCTGCTCGTTGGGCACGCCGAGCGCGACCCACAGATAGTCCGGCGCAAGCGCATTGATCTCCTCGACCTTGGCGCGCAGCGCCTCGCCTCGCAGATAGCCATGGCTGCGCCCGATGATCTTGAGGTCCGGATACAGCTTCTGGACGTTCTCGACGGCCACGATGTTTTCGGCCTCGCTGGCGCCGAACATGTAGAAGGTGCGGCCGACCGCCTCCGCCTTGCGCGCGACGACGTGGAACAGGTCCGTGGTCGCGACGCGCTCGGGCAGGGGAAACCAGGATTGCAGCCTCGAGGCCGCCACCAGCGGCTGGCCGTCGGCATTGATCAGGTCGGCGGCGCGGAACAGGCGCTCGGTCTGCGGTTCCGTCGAGCAGCGCGCCAGCACCTCGCCATTGGCCGAGGTCAGGAATAACGGGCGGCCGATGCGATTGTCGGGATCGGTCGCCTCGATCATGAAATCGGCGGTCGCTTCCAGATCGATCGCGGCCATGCGGAGCCCGCCGACGGTGATTCGCGGCACGTCGGCCGTTGCTGCCCGTCCGTCGAGGTTGACGCGACGCTCAAGCATATTGTCTGCCTCGCTGGCGCGTTTGGATTGCAGGGGTGAGCTCGTCCAGCACGACGCCGACGAGCTTGCGCTCGGCGCGGCCCAGCGCGGTCAGGATCTCTTCCAGGCTGTCGTTGATGTCGAGGCTGGTTGGCAGCACCGCCACCAGCGCGTCGGTGTCGTCGAGCAGCTTGCGGCCGCCGGCCGAGAGCGGCATCGCGGGGCCGTCGAGGATCACGAGGTCATAGCCGCCTGCGGCACGCGCCTGCGCAATCGCCTTGCGGATCGCGTCGGCAGCCTTGCCGGCATCACCCTCGCCGGCCGGCAGCACCGAAATGCCGTTGACCGTCTTGATCTCGCGTGCGGCCTTGCTGCCGATCGAGAGCCAGCCGAGCCTGCTCGGCTCGCTCTTGCCGGGGCGGCTGACCTTGTTCGAGAGCGCGCGGGCCTGATGGTCGGCATCGATCATCAGCACGCGGGCGCCGTCGCGCGCCGCCGCGAGCGCGAAATTCAGCGCGATCACGCTGCGTCCGGTGGTGTCGCCGGCGCCGACCAGCGCGATGACCGGCATCGTCTTGTCGCCGGCGCGCCGGGCCACGGCAGCTCGCATATCGCGCCAGGCGTTGAGCAGTTTCGTCAGGGGAAAGCCGGGCCGCAACGTCGGCCAGCCCAGCCGGGTGAGGTCGACGCCGCCGCCGGTGGCGAGAATGGCTCCGAGCGTGTGGATGACGTCGGCCTCCTGGAGGCGCGCGATCAGCGGCTTTTCGATCAGGGGCTTTTCGACCATCGCAGGCTGCAGCGATGGCGCGGCAAGTTCGGGCAGGGCCTGCGCCACTTCCTGAGGTCGCGAGACCTGCGGAGGCTGCGGAGCTTCCGGAGCCGGCAAAGCCTCGGGAGTGCGCGTTCTCTCCGGTGCCGGCTTGCGCTCACGGCGGGCCGGTGCGGGCGCCGGTGCGCCGACGAGCAGGAGTTCGACCGCGGCGAACCAGCTTGACGCCGCGAGCGCGCCGAAGACGAAGCCGATCATGGCGAACAGGCTCATGGCGGGCGGGAACGAGCGCCGCTGCGGCACCGTCGCTTCGCCGATGACGCGGGCCGCCGAGGTGTTCAGCGTCTCCTGCTCCTCGGTCTCGCGCGAGCGCTTGAGGAAGGATTGATAGACGTCGCGGCTGGCATCGGCCTCGCGCTCGAGTTCGCGCAGGCGGACGGCGGCTTGGCTGAGCTGCACGCTCTGCCGCTTCTGCGCTTCCATGGCCCGGTTCAGCGAGGCCTCATAGTCGCGGGCGCGCGTCAGATCGTTCTTGGCCGACTGGGCGAAGCGATCGATCTCCTCGCTGATGGTGCGCTTGAGATCCTCGACCTGCTTCTCGGTCTGGCGCAGCGCCGGATGGCGCGGCCCGAGCTCGCCGGCCTGCTCAGCATATTTCTTGCGGGCATCGGCATATTGCGCGCGCAAATTCGCGATCGTCGGCGATTGCAGCGCTTCCGGGATCGCGCCGGCATCGGCAGCGGTACGGCGGCTCGCCTCGATCTGATCGAGCCGCGCCTGCGCATCCATCGTCGCCGCGCGGGCTGCGGAAAGCCGCTGGTTGCTGGCGGAAAGCTGCTGATCGCTGATCAGTGCATCCTGAGTGCCGACGAAATTGTTCTGGGCCTTGTAGGTCGCGAGCGCGGTCTCGGCGTTGCGCAGCCGCTCGCGCAGCTCCTTGAGGCGGCCGGAGAGATCGTTGGTGGCGCGCCGTGCGGCCGAAGCCTGTGAGTTGCGGGATTCGGTGAGGTAGGCATTGGTCAGCGTGTTGGCGAGCATCGCCGCTTTCGCCGGATCCGTCGACCAGACCTCGATGTCGACGATGAAGCTCTTCTCGGTCTTGCGGATCGTGATGTGCCGGTTCAGCGCCTCGAGCGCCGCAAGCTGCACTTCCTGGTTGTCCGCCGCGGAGGGAGCGCGGGGCTGCAGGCCGATCAGGCCGAGCAGCGGCGACATCAGGCTCTGGCCGTCGCTGCCGCCGCCGAATTCCGCGTCCTTGTCGAGACCCGCCTGCTGGATCACCTTGAGCAGCACGCTGTTGGAGGTGATCAGCCGCGCCTGGCTCTCCACCACCATGGACATGCCGGAGACGTCCTGCGCGCGCGGCGTGAGCTCACGATCGACGAGCTGAAGCTCGCGCGGATCGACATAGAGCTGGGCGGTGGCGGTGTAGCGGGGCGTCAGGCTCTTGCCCACGGTAACGGCAAGAGTTGCGCCGAGCAGGGCAGCCGCGGCAATCGCGACCTTGCGCCGCCAGAGCAGATTGGCGAGCTCCAGCACGTTGAAGCCGGCCTGGGGCCGTTGTTGCGGCGACTCCGGTCCGGCCCGATCTATCGGCTGGTTATAGTCAAGCATGATCCCCAGCTTTCATTCCAACTGCCGCAGGCTGAGGGGCTACTCTTCGCTCTACGCCATGCACCCGGGATATAGGTGCCCAATCAACGCAACAGGGAAAATTAACCATACTCATTGAGGGACTATTCACCGAAATGGCAAACAAAGCGTTTAAGCGCATGCCACTCCGCAGTGCGTCCTCGTGACGCCAGCGACGCCGGGGCTCCCTTGAGATTAACAGTTCGTTACCGCGCACGGCTTGGCCGCGAGGCTCGGCTTGTTCTGCAATGAGCCGCGCGCGCGCCATGACCGTCAGCTCTTCCGCAGGATGACGTGATAGTCGCCGCGACGGACGTCGGTCCCACGCGAGAGCATGGTATTCAGCACGGCCGCGCCGGCGTCCACGAGCGCCGCGAACAGCGGCTTGCGCCGGCGCATCTCGGGATAGCGCGGACTTTCGACCTCGCGGCGGTAGATCATCTCAAGGCCGTTGGCAGCCGCGAAGGCTTCGAGCCGGGGCAGCGTCACCAGCGGATGGAAGAAGGTCGGGAATGGCGGCTCACCGGGCATGCCGGCATCCTTGATGCCGCGGATGTGCCGGTAGAACCAGACGTGAAACCAGTGCGGCGAGTATTTGGTGACGATTCCGGAGAGCGAGCGGGGATTGGGCGCGCCGATCAGGATCAGCCCGCCGCGCTTGAGCGCATCGCGGAAGTTCAGGAGCGCGGCGTCGACATGGGGCAGATGCTCGATCACGTTGTAGCAGATCACGAGATCGAAGGTCTCGCGTCCGAAGCGATAGGTCTGCACGTCGCCGAGGATCGCCTCATCCGCGTAGGTGTTGTTGCGGACCTGGTCCTCGTCGATGTCGACGACCGTGACCTTGCTGCGTCCAGGCAATTCCGGCGGCAGGACGCTGCACGAGCCGCCGCCGGCTTCATAGATGGCGAGCTGGCCCTGCGGCAGTTCACGGCGCAGCACGTCGTGAACTGCGAGCAGGCTGTCGCGGGCTTCGCCGGGGACGAGATCGTGAAGCGCCTGGACGGGGGTCGCGGCCGCGGGAATCTGGATCGCCGTGGCTGTCGCAAAATCGATCGTGGCTGGCTTGTTCATATTTTCTGACCGCGCTTGTTCTATTCAAATTTACAGGAAAAATATCGCGAGCCCGAAGAGCAAATCCGATGCCGCGCCGTCTCACCGGTCGCAGTGCTTACGGTCGGGTTAATGCGCATGCGCATTAACTACGGCATTGTTCATGTTGGGTCTTCGTCGGCGCATGGACCGCGAATTGCAGTACCAGGTGCGCATGATTTCGCGGGAGAAACAGACGAAAGCGGTTAAACGCATGATGTTGTCTTGGGACCGCCGGGAGACCCGCGTGAGGCGCCATGAACTGGCCGTTCGTTTTGGGACGCATCTGTCCCGCGACGATGTGCCGTCGGGGGACGTACGAATGAAGCAGGGCTTTTTCAATATATCTCGGACATCTAGAACGTCATGACATTGATCCCGACAGACCTGTCTGCCACGCGTATCACGGATGCCGTGCGCGATCCCAACCGGGAGATCGCCGCGAGCTCCGGGGTCATCGACCTGTCGGTCGGTATCGTCGTCTGCATTCCCTGCTTTCGCCGGCCGCAGCACCTGCGGCTGACGCTGGAGTCGCTGGCGAACCAGCGGACCCCGCGGTCCTTTGCCGTCGTTATGGTCGAGAACGATGCCACGCAGCGCGAGAGCGCGCCGGTTGCCGCGGAGTTTCTGGCCGCCGGCAGGTTGCAGGGCGTCTGCCTCGTCGAGAAGCGGCAGGGCAATTGCCAGGCCATCAACGCTGCGTTCGAGACGGCGCAGGCGTTGTTTCCTGCCGCAACCCGCTTCCTGATGATCGACGACGACGAGATCGCATCAAGCGACTGGCTCGAGCTGATGGTCCGTACCGCGGAGGCGACCGGCGCCGACGTGGTCGGCGGGCCGGTGCTGCCGATGTTCGACGATGACAGCAAGCCGTGGCTTTCGCGTCATCCCGCCTTTTGTCCCGCCTACGACTATTCCGGCGCTGTGCCGCTGATCTATGGCTGCGGCAATTGTCTGATCACGCGCGCCGCCTTCGAGCGGTTCGACCGTCCCGCGTTCGACCTGCGCTTCAATTTCCTCGGCGGCGGCGATTGTGATTTCTTCGTGCGGTGCCGTGATGCCGGCATGATATTTTACTGGACCGCGGAGGCGGTCATCACCGAGACCGTGCCGCAAAGCCGCACCAGCCTCGGCTGGATCGCCAAGCGTGGCCTGCGCATCGGCGCGATCAATTACCGCGTGCAGTACAAGGCCGCGCAGGGCGCGGCGGCGCGAGCGCGGGTGTTCGCGCAGATGCTCGGGCGATTGCCGCTCTCGCTGGTTCGGTCCGCAGGTCTGTTGACGTCGTCGAAGGCCGTCGTCGCGATGCATCCGGTAATGGTCGCGCTCGGCTCGATGCTCGCGGCATTCGGGATCGAGCCGAAGCCCTATGAGGCCTCGAAGATCGTGTCGTGACGATTAGATGCCGAAGCGGGCGAGGGCGGTCCTGGCCGCGGCGCGCGGCAACGCCTTGAGCGAGCGCCGGCCGACCATTCCGAGATAGCCAAAAGCCTGGCGATATCGGCCGAAGCGAACCGCCTGCATCGCCGAGTAGGTGATGAGATGAAGTTCGGCGGCGAGGCGCAGTCCGGCCGCCATGCCCTCGGGCAGGCGTGCCAGGATCAGTCCGTCGTCGAATACCCTCGCGATGGCAGGGAAGAAGTCCTTCGGCGTCCGCACCGCCGCGTTCATGGTGTTGGCGGTGTGCAGGCGATAATCGAGCAGCAGTTTTGGCGCGAACTCGAACTCGCCGATTGCGGCGAGGCGACACCAGCAGTGCCAGTCCTCACAATAGCGCAGCGATGTGTCGAAACCGCCGATGGCCCGGAAAGCTTCCGCGCGTGCCAGCGCAATACCGCCATTGACGATGAAATTGCCGGCGGCGAGCCGCGTCAGCACGTCGCCGGACGGCTTCCGGCGCCCTTTCAGCAGGCCGCGCCGGCCGATCTGGTGTCCCTCGCTGTCGATCGTGTTGTAATCGCCATAGACGAGCACCGCCCGCGGAGCCCCGCGTGCCGCCTCCAGCAGTGCCGCCACTGCGCCGGGGCGAAGGCGGTCGTCGGCATCGAGGAACAGCAGCCATTCGCCGCGGGCATATCGCGCACCGAGATTGCGCGCTGCCGACACGCCGGCGGAATCATTCGTCATCAGGCGCAGCCGCGGATCGCGAATGCCGCGGACGATGGCGGTGGTGTCGTCGGTCGAGCCGTCGTCCACGACGATCACTTCGCCCACCTCGCCCTGCGCCAGTGCGCTGGCCAGGGTTTCGCCGACATAGGCCGCAACGTTCTTGGCGGGAATGACGACGGACACCGACGAGGTCGAGCTCGACGGCAGGGGCTGGCGTCCCGCCGGAACGAGGCGCGTGGTGGCCGGCAAATCGAGAACGTCTTCGGCGGTGATCTGAGCCACGGCTCGCCTTTAAGAGTCTGTTAACCAGGACGCATGCGCTGAATGGATGATGCGATCGATCGCAGCATGGGCAGGCCCAGCGAATGATACTCGCATTACAGCCTGATCCTTGCCGGGAAGGCCTGCGCGGCGCCGGTTTCGTCAATTAGCGTTAAGCCGCTGGCATTAAGCCTGTGGCAAATTTGGAAGAGAGTGACAGCCGGTCCCATGCGAGAATGCGCATCCGGTTGCCGCGGATGGAATCCAGTGCCCGCAAAGACATTCGAACACGACCCAGATGCGATGATCCTCAACCTCTTCTATGAGGACAAGGACGATCGCTGGTTTCCCGGCGACCGGCATCTGCGGCGCATGGCGCGCCGCTTGCTGCTCGGCGAGCCGCGCATGAGCGGCCAACTTCGCGTGTTCCTCAATCTCTGTGCGGGGCTCGACCGGCTCGGCATCCGCTACCGCGTCAACGACTACGGCTACATCGCGCGGCATCCTGAAGAGCTGGCCTGCATCGTCGGCCGCACCTTCCTGCTCGACAAGTTCGCGTGGAAGAACCCGATCCTGCTCGGCGTCGCCGCCCACAATCATCCGCTCGACGATCCTGATTTGTTCAAGCGGCTGCCGGTGAAGAAAGTCGTGGTACCCGGCCCCTGGTACGTGGACATGTACCGGCCGTACTGGCCCGAGACGGAGGCCTGGCCGGTCGGTATCGACACCGATCTATGGGCGCCGTCGCAGGCCTCGCAGAAGGCCGTCGACGTGCTGATCTACGACAAGGTCCACTGGGATCGCGAGCGTTTTGCGCCGGAGTTGATCGAACCCGTCCGCGCCCGCCTGCGAAAAGAGGGGCGCTCCTTCGCGGAGCTGCGCTATGGCAGCTACAAGGAGGAAGATTATCAGGCGGCGCTGGCGGCCTCGCGCGCGATGATCTTCCTGTGTCAGAACGAGAGCCAGGGCATCGCCTATCAGCAGGCCTTGTCTTGCGGCGTGCCGGTATTCGCCTGGGATCCGGGCGGCCCGTGGCGAGACCCCGATTACTATCCGCACCGCGTGCAGTTCGCGCCGGTGTCGTCGGTGCCGTATTGGGATGAGCGCTGCGGTGCCAAATTCGTCGACGTCGCCGGGTTCGAGGCGGGGTGGGACGACTTCTGGGAAGGGTGCGCTGCGGGCGTGTTCGATCCGCGCGGCTATGTCCTGGACAGCCTCACGCTGGAGCAACGGGCGCTGCAATATTACGAGATCGCGCGGAGCATCGTGCGGCAGCCGGCGGCGTCGCAGGCCCCCGCTAACCCGGTCGATGGACGCTCGATGGGGTTAAGCCACGACCTGGAGCTTCCCCGGCGTCACCAGGTGTCCTGAACCATGGACCGCAGCGCCGCCGACACCACCGGCCTCGAGGCCCGATCGTTGGGTCGCGCCTTCCGCGACGGCCTGGCGGAGCTGAATGCCGTGCAGGCGGCGCGCTGCCTCGTCGCCGTCGCCTCGCTGCTGCTGGTGCTGGTGACGCTCGATCCGTTCCCGGACCTGCGCAATCCCGATGTCACCACCGTCGTCGGCGGACGGATGGCGCTGGCCTATGTTTCCTGGGGACTGCTCGCTGCGGTCGCGGTGCTGCTCGTCGCCACCACGGATGCGCCGGCGCTGAAGACCCTGGTGACGCCGCTTCATCTCTGCCTCGTGGGCTGGCTGGTGATCAACATCGTCCTCTCTGAGAGCCGCGGCGTTTCGATCCAGCGCTTCGTGCTCGCCGCCAGCGTGACATCGCTCGCCGTCCTGCTGCCCTTGCTGCCGCCGACGCAGCGCAGCTTCAATCTGTGCCTGGGTGCTGCCGCGCTGGTGCTGCTCGCGCTCTGCTATCTCGGTGTCTTCCTCGCGCCGCACTATTCGATCCATACCGCGTTCGATATCGGCGAGCCGCAGCTTGCCGGCGACTGGCGCGGCAGTTTTGGCCATAAGAACATCGCCTCGCCCGTGATGACCATCCTGGTCTATGTCGGCATCTACCTGACCGCCGTCGGCTCGTTCGTGATGGGACCGGCGATCGCCGCGCTGGCCGGCATCTTCCTGATCTTCACCGGCGGCAAGACCTCGACGGTGCTGTGCCTTGCGATCTACGCGCTCGCGTCGCTGGTCTACGTGACGCCAAGCCTGTGGCTGAAGCGGATCATCTGCTTCGTGCCGCTGATCGTGATGAACCTGCTGACGGTCGGCAGTGTCTTGAGCCCGGCGTTGGGAGCGATGACGCGCTTGCTGCCGCTCGATCCGACCTTCACCGGCCGCTCCGCGATCTGGGAGTTCGCGCTCGCGGCCGTCGCCGAGAAGCCGATCATCGGTCACGGCTATGCGGCCTTCTGGGATGATGTCACCGCACGGCAGACCGCCCAGGGCGCCGAATGGGCGACGTCGGCGGCGCACAGCCACAACAGCTATCTCGACCTCGCGGTCACCATCGGTCTGCCGGGGCTGCTGCTCGTGATTCTCGTGTTCGTGCTCGCACCGCTCGGCAATTTCCAGTCAGCCCAGGCTCACAGCCGCAGTGGGGCGCTGGCAAAGCTGTTCCTGACCGTGTGGCTGTTCGGCCTGTACTACGGCGCGACGGAGACCTTCCTGCTCGAACGGCAAAATCCGATCTGGTTCATGTTCGCGCTCGCGGTGGCGGGCCTGCATTTCCTCGCCAGGTTCCAATGCGTCGAGCCGATGGAACCGGAGCGCTGACAGCTTGTCGCAGCCGGGGCGATGGTGGCATCGGCTTAACGATTGAGCGGCTACGTCTCTTGTGATGTGCGACAAACATAATCTATCTCGAAACATTCAGTAATCGTATGCCCCGCAGATGACGTTCCTCAGCGTCGAGCAACCAGATGGCCTCGTGTCCAGCACGTCGAACGTCGCTGTCGATTTCGTGCGTGACTGGCGGCAGGCCGCGTCGCGTCTGAACGCCGGGCATCGCACCGCATTCCAGCATGGTTACTGGCTCGATGCATGGTATGAGGCGTTTCACGATTTTGCGCCGCTGGTCGCGATGATCTCGGATGCCGCCACCGGCAAGGATATCGCGGTCGTGCCGATGGTCAGCCACATCAGGCGCGGCATCCGCATCGTCGAATTCGCAGATCTCGGCGTCTCCGACAACAACGCGCCGATCCTGGCGCTCGATGCCGCGTTGGACGCGGCGACGATGGATGCGATCAGCGGGGCCCTGGTCGAGGCGTTGCGCGCCTTGCCGGATCGCTTCGACCTGCTTCGCCTGAGGAAGATGCCGGCCCAGGTCGGCGGCAAGCCGAATCCGCTGGTGTCGCTCGGGCGGATCGGATCCTCATCGCTCAACGGCAATGTCGTGCTGCTGGGCGACGACTATGAGGACTACCAGGCCTCGATCAAGCGCATGCAGATGCCGCGTTGCTGGCGCGTCTTCAGCCGGCACGAAGGAGCGCGGTTCGAGATCGCCGCGGACGTTGCGCGCGCGCATGAGCTCCTTGACGTGACGGATGTCCAGCAGCAGGCGCGCATGCGTCAGCTCGGCTCGCGGTTCGTCCTCAACGACGACGCCCATGCGCGGTTTTACCGCGAGGTCGCCCGCCAGGGCGTCGCGGAAGGTTATGCGGTCGTCACAGCGCTCGTCTGCGATAAGGGTATTGTCGCCACCGCGTTCGGCGTCAGATCCGGCGCGACCTACTACCTCTTGCGCATCAGCCACGCCGGCAATTCATGGTCGAGCTGCTCGCCGGGGCTGCTCGTCGCCGAGCGCACGATGGCGGCGCTGCATGCAGAGGGCGTGCGCCGTTTCGACCTCAGCATCGGCAACCAGGATTACAAGCGGCGCTTCGGTGCCGAGAGGGTGCCGCTGACCGACGTCAGCATCGCGCTGTCCTGGCGCGGCGTTCCTTTCGCATGGCGCGACCATGCCGCGCAGGGCCTGCGCCGCCATCCCGCGGCGGCCGCCCTTGCGGCGCGCGCCATGGGCAAGGGAACACGCTGAAGCGGCACTCCCGACGGGAATGCCGCGACGCATCGGCGCTACCGATCAGCCATGGAGCTCAGCCGTGGAGCTTCCTGGCGGTCTCCGCGATCTGGCGTCCCTGATAGCGCGCGCCGGCGAGCTCGTTGGCGCTGGGCTGGCGACTGCCGTCGCCGCCGGTGATCGTGGTGGCGCCGTAGGGTGCGCCGCCGGTGACCTCGTCGAGCTTCATCTGGCCGGCGAAGCCGTAGTTCATGCCGACCACGACCATGCCGAAATGCAGGAGGTTGGTGATGATCGAGAACAGCGTCGTCTCCTGGCCGCCATGCTGGGTCGCGGTGGACGTGAAGGCGCCGCCGACCTTGCCGTGCAGCGCGCCCTTGGCCCAGAGCCCGCCGGCCTGATCGAGGAAGTTCGCCATCTGCGAGGCCATGCGGCCGAAGCGGGTGCCGGTGCCGACGATGATCGCATCGTAATTGGCGAGATCCTCAATCTTGGCGACGGGGGCGGCCTGATCGACCTTGTAATAGGAGGCTTTCGCGACCTCGGCCGGCACCAGCTCCGGCACGCGCTTGACGTCGACGGTGGCGCCGGCCTCGCGCGCGCCTTCGGCGACGGCGTTGGCCATCGCTTCGATATGGCCATAGGCGGAATAATAGAGGACGAGAACTTTGGTCATGGTGGTCTCCGTTGGGGGGAAGAGTTGGATGATTGTTGGGATCGTCGAAGCCGTGGATGGCCGGGACATAGGCTGGCGGAAGCGACGCCGTCCTTCAGACGGCTATGCCCGGCCATGACGGCGAGAGCGTTTACGCCGCGTCGACGAGCACGAGCTCGGTGTCCTCGAGCGCGGTGATCTTCAGCCGGTCCTCGTCGCGGATCGCGGCGCCGTCGCGGGCGTTGACGCGCACGCCGTTGATCTCGACAGCACCCGCTGCGGGCACCAGGTAGAGATGCCGCGCCTTCTGCGGCGCGTACTCCGCGCTCTCGCCGGCCCTCAGCGTAGTTGCGAGCACCCGCGCATCGGCGCGGATCGGCAGCGCGTCTGCATCGTCATCGAAGCCGCTCGCGATGGTGACGAGCTTGCCGGAACGATCCGCTTTCGGAAACGGCTTCGAGCCCCAGGTC
Organism: Bradyrhizobium sp. CCBAU 11430; assembly: GCF_028128855.1. Classification (NCBI taxonomy): domain Bacteria; kingdom Pseudomonadati; phylum Pseudomonadota; class Alphaproteobacteria; order Hyphomicrobiales; family Nitrobacteraceae; genus Bradyrhizobium; species Bradyrhizobium sp. CCBAU 11430. The sequence goes on along the minus strand of NZ_LBJV01000071.1, from coordinate 342,955 downwards.
GGCTGTCCGCCGCGCGTCGTCGGCTCGATCCAGATCTGGAAGATCCGCGTCTGGGTCGGCTCCAGATTGTACTCGGAGTGGCGGATGCCGCTGCCCGCGCTCATCACCTGCACGTCGCCCGCTTCAGTGCGGCCTTCGTTGCCGAGGCTGTCCTGGTGCGTGATCGCGCCCTCGCGCACATAGGTGATGATCTCCATGTTGGCGTGGGGATGAGCGGGAAAGCCGGTGTTGGGCGCGATCTCGTCGTCGTTCCACACCCGCAATGCGCCGTGACCCATGTTGTTCGGGTCGTAATGGCCAGCGAAGGAGAAGTGATGCTTGGCCTTGAGCCAGCCGTGATCGGCGCCGCCGAGCTTATTGAAAGGTCTGAGTTCGATCATTTGCGTAATTCCTGTGTGGGTGGTTGGCGCCTCGATCAGGCGCCGAACCCGCCGTCGACGTTGAGCACCGTGCCGGTGACGAAGGAGGCGTCCGGGCTTGCGAGGAAGACGATGCCGGCGGCGACTTCCTCCGGACGGCCGAAGCGTTGCAATGCGTGCTGCTTGCGCTGGGTCTCGGCGAACTCGCCGCCATCCTTCGGGTTCATGTCGGTGTCGATCGAGCCGGGCTGCACCACGTTCACGGTGATGCCGCGCGGACCGAGGTCGCGTGCCGCGCCCTTGGTGTAACCAACCACGGCGGCTTTGGTGGCGACGTAGTCGGCAAGCCCAGGGAACGAGGCGCGGTCGGCGAGCATGGAGCCGACGGTGACGATGCGGCCGCCTTCACCCATCAGCTGCGAGGCGGCGCGGATCGCCGCGATCACGCCGTGCACGTTGACTTGATCCTGGCGGGCGAGGGCATCCGTGTCGGCATTGGCCTCGTCGATGGCACCGCCAGTGGCAACGCCGGCATTGTTGACGAGGATGTCGAGATGGCCGAATTCCTTGGCGACGTCGTTGACGAGCTGCGTGACGTCCTTGGCGGAAGCCTGGTCCGCCCTGAAAGCGCGGGCCCTGACGCCCTTGGCCTTCAACTCGGTGACGACGGCTTCCGCCTTGTCCGGCGAGGCCACGTAGCTGATGGCGACATCCGCGCCTTGGTCTGCGAGAGCGCGGGCAGAGGCCGCGCCGATGCCGCGCGAACCGCCGGTGACGAGGGCGACCTTGCCTGAGAGCTTCTTGGTCATTGGATTTCTCCATTGCGTAGGTTTGCGATTGACCCTTGGATAAGCCTCCGCTTGTGGTATAGAAATAGAAACTGTTGAAACGCATTGTTTCCATAGATGCCCCGATTGGATGGCCCTGATGGCAAAACTCCCTGATTTCGAGGCGCTCGCGATCTTTGCGAAAGTTGTGGAGTTACGGTCGTTTGCGGGGGCCGCGAGCGAGCTCGTCATGTCCAAGGCCACGGTGTCCAAGGCGGTGACACGGCTGGAGGAGCGGCTCGGCGCCCGGCTGTTCAACCGCACCTCACGCCGGCTTGCGCTGACCGATGCCGGGCACAAGCTCGCCGAGCGTGCGACGCGGCTGCTGACCGACGGCGAAGCGGCGGAGAACGAGGCGCTGGCGCAATCGGTGGCGCCGCGAGGTCTGGTGCGGCTCGCCGTGCCCATGACGTTCGGCATCAAGGCGGTGGCGCCGCTGCTGCCTGAGTTCTTCGAGGCCTATCCGGAAGTCTCGGTCGATCTGCATTTGAGCGATGCGACCGTCGACCTGATCGGCGAGGGTTTTGACATGGCGGTGCGGATCGCGCGGCTGCCGGACTCCTCGCTGATCGCGCGGCGGCTCTTCACCATGCCGCGTTTCACCGTGGCCGCGCCGTCCTATCTGAAGAAGCACGGCCGGCCGACGCATCCGATGCACCTGGCCGAGCACAAATGCTTCAGCTACGCCTATATGTCGACGCCCAACATCTGGCACTACACCAATTCCGCCGGCGAGCAGGCCAGCGTGCGCCCGGGTGGACAGCTCCGCGTCAACAACGGCGAAGCCGTGATGCCGGCGCTGATCGCGGGTCTCGGCATCGCCGAGCTGCCCGAGTTCATCGTTGGCGAAGCGATCTCATCGGGCGCCGTCGAAGTGATCCTGAAGGATTGGAAGCAGGCCGAAGGCGCCGTGCACCTGGTGACGCCGCCCGGCGGCCCGCGTCCCGCCCGCGTCGAAGCCCTCGGCGATTTCCTCGCGGCCAAGTTGCCGGGCACCTGCAAGCGGCGGACGCGTGGGAAGGTCAAGGCGTCGTAGGAAAGCGAGCGGCATCAATGACGGTGTTCGCCTACGCCACCTTCACGCCGTCGATCGCGACGATACGCAGGCTTGGCTTCAGCGTTTCTTCCAGCTGCGACTTCAATACGTGAACGCGAGGGTCTCTCGAACGCTTCGCACAAACCGCATATTGATGGACCGATTGCGCCAATGCGCGGCGCGCTTCCGGCGTACGCGTCACTTCGGGCCTTGCAAGCCGCAGAACGATCGCGGCGAGATTCACCAGCATCTCGTCCAGGGCGACATCGATGGTTCCAATGTTTGGCATCACGAACTCCCTCAAGAGGGCAACAGCGGCTCCAGGCATGCGTTCCGGGCTCGGCCGAACATGGCTAACGCTTCGTAAAAATCTTGTTCTTGCCGATCGCGGCGCTAGGCTGGGTGCGAAACAAGAAAATTCGGGAGAGGGACCTGCCATGGATCGACGCGACGTCCTGCGCGCCGCTGCTGCACTGCCGTTGCTGCGCGCTGCGTTACCCGGACCGGCCTCTGCGCAAACCTACCCCGCCCGCAACATCACCATGATCGTGCCGTTTCCCGCGGGCGGACAGGCCGATCTCGCCGCGCGGCCGGTGGCGATGGCGCTGGAGCGGATCCTCGGCAAGGCCGTCATCGTCGACAACCGTGCCGGAGGCGGCGGCGGCTCGGTCGGCAATGCCGCGGCGGCACGCGCCGAGCCCGATGGCTACACGCTGCTGATGACGCTGTCCTCGCTCGCGGTGCTCCCCGAGGCCGACCGGCTGTTCGACCGTCCCGCCGCCTACGAGGTCTCGCAGTTCATGCCGATCGCGCGCGTGCTCGCCGATCCCACGCTGCTGGCGGTGCCGGCCTCCGCGCCATGGAAAACGGCGCAGGATTTCGTCGAGGACGCGAAGAAGCGGCCGGGTCAGATCACCTACGGCTCGTCAGGCCCTTACGGGACGCTGCATGTGGCGATGGAGATGTTCGCCAACAGTGCCGGCATCAAGCTGCTGCACGTGCCGTTCCGTGGCGCGGGTCCCGCGCTCACCGCAATCCTCGGTGGGACCGTGCAGGCGATCGCCGCCGCGCCGGGGACGCTGAAGCCGCAGGTCGACGACGGCAAGCTCCGCGTGCTCGGCAATTGCGGCGCCCAGCGCATCGCGAGCTTTCCCGATGTGCCGACCTTCCAGGAGCTCGGCTACAAGGACGTCGAGATGTATATCTGGGCCGGGCTGTTCGCACAGAGCTCTCTTCCCGCGCCGATCGCGACCCGCCTGCGCGAGGCGATGGCACAGGTGATGGCGAGTCCCGAGGTGCTCAAGGCCTTCGAAACCTCGGGCAGCCTCGTCGCCTATCAGGATGCGCCGGCCTTCGCCGAATTCGTCGCGACCGACAGCAAGCGGCTGATCGCGGCGGTGAAGAAGATCGGCAAGGTGGAGTAGGGCTTCGCTTCAAGTTGTCTGTTTAAGCATGATCTTTCGGAAAACCGCTGCGCACTTTCCGGATCATGCTTTAGAATTCGCTGCGGACAACGCCCCGAAGGGTATGCCGGTCATATCCCGGCGCGAACGCGCCCTCGTAGGATGCCTTGAACGATGTCGCGGCCGTGAGGTCCCATCGGATCTCGGCACCGGTGAGCGCCACCGTGCGCGCGCGCTCGACGCCGGTGATCGCGAACGGAATGCCGGGCGCGCCTTCGAGCGCAGCGGTAATGGTTGCTGCGTTGCCGGAAAACTCATGGCGTACGGCAAGGGTCGCGCCGAACTGCGCCGCGTGACCGTTCGGCATCATCATGCGGTGATGGGTGCGCAAGCCGGCCGTGCCGTAGCCGACGTCGAAGCTGCCGGCGCGCACCAGCTGATTGACGCCGGGCGCGCCGGTCTCGGAGAAGCTGCCCTGGCGCGTTGAATACCAGTCGGCCTTGGCGAACGGCTCGGCCGCAAAACCCCATCCGGTCTCGAAGGGACGTGCGATGCCGAACGACGCGGCAAAGGTATTCGCCCGCGAGGAAGCCGTTGCAGTCTGTCCCAGGAACGAGATCGTGCGGGAGGATTCCAGCGCCGCGAAGGAATAGCTGATGGCGGATGCGAGATTGAATCCTCCCGCTTCACCGCGTGCGTAGAAGCCGGCATGACCGGCATTGGCGTCGATGCGGTCGGCCCGGCCCGCCATGCGCAACTGACCGGTCGATGCGCCGATCGCAAGGCCGGCCGTGAAGCCCGGCAGGTTCCAGAGATCGGCGCCGAGGGCCGCGCCGCCAACGGCCGTGCTGGTCCCGAAAGCAATGTTGCTCGCCGCCACCTTGTCCCAATTTTCGTAGCCGCCGAACCAGACGCTCTGCACCGGTGCAGCGCGGCGACCCCGCAGCGCCTTGCCGATCGGGTCCGCCGGCGCCTCGGCGTAAGCTGTGGCTGACATCCGCACGCTCTCGCCGCGCGACTGCGTGCCGGCGTTCCACATGAAGCTCTGGAACATGTCGGCCTGGTCCGCGGTGAAGCGGCGACCGTCGGCGTGAATCTGCCCGGCGAGATCGTCGAGGCCGGCCTTGATGCCTGATGTATTGAGCGCGGCGAGCGTATTGATCGCGGTGCCGAGCGGACCGGATGCGCCGCCGGACTGCGCCTGATCCAGCGCGCCGGCCACCGCCGTCTGGTTCGGGGTCAGGCCCGACAGCGTTCCGAAGCCGCCGATCTGTTGCAGAAGGAAGTAGACATTGTTGGCATCGTAGCTGAGTTGCCCCGAGACCAGCGGGCTGCCCGAGGTCGTGAGCGTCGCGAACGTGCCGGTGACGCCGCCGGTCGCGGTCAGGATCGTATATTGGGTGTTGGCGAGGAAGCCCGCGCCGAGCGGCACGATCTGCACCGTGCCGCCATTGAGCGTCGCCGTCCCGGTCGCCGCGATCTTGTCGGACTGGCCGCCGGGATTGATCTCGACCTGAAAGGTCGAGCCGGCGTTGAAGGTCACGTTGCCGCTGACGTTGAGGGTCCCGATCGAATTGCCTGAAACGACCATGCCGCCATTGTTGACGACGATGCCGCCGACCGTGCCGGTGCCGCCGAGATAGCCGCCGTTAACGGTGACGACCGATGGCAGCGTGCCGTTCACGATCAGGCCGCCCGCGTCCACCGTGGTGGCTCCGTTGAAGGCGGTGGTGCCGGTCAGCGTCCAGACCGAGGTGCCGGTCTTTGTCAGTTGCTCGAACTCGTCGAATTGAAGGCCGGCTCCGAGATTGCCGAGATCGAACGAGGCGATGCCGCTGCTGCCAAGGTTCAGCGTGTCGGTGCCGGTCCCGCCGCGAACATTTCCGGTGATCGTCGAGCCCGGGGCGAGGCCCAGCAGGTCATCGCCTCCGGACAGGTCGATCGCTCCGCTGCCGCCGCCGGAGATGGTTCCGGCATTGAGGACAGTGTCGGTGCCGGAAGAGCCCTGGATGGCGATGAAGAAGCCGCCCGAAATCGTGCCGCCATTGATGAGGGTATTGCCGCCGGCAATGAGCTGCACGCCGGTATGGCCGCCGCCGATCGATCCACCCTGATAGACAAGGACGACATTGTCGCTGGACGTGCCGCTGATCCGCAGTCCCGTCGTGTTTCCTCCGGTGCCGACGACCGTCCCGCGAATGTTGACGAGATTGCTGTTCGAATTGTCGATGACGATGGCCGCTTCGGCGTTGCCCGTACCTTCCGCGATCCCGCCAGCCGCGATCGTCACATTGTTGTGGCTTGATCCGTTGGAGAGCAGCACGGCTCCGCTGTAGGTCGAAGCTGTCGCCTGATCGTTGACGGTGACATGCGAAGCGATGGTGCCGTCGAACACGATCGCGGGAATCCCGGCGCCCGGCAGGAGCGACGTCAAGGTACCGTCGCCGACGTTGACCGTGACGTTGCTGCCGCCGGTGGCGTTGATGTGGTCGGTGTTGCCGAGGCCGGTGCAGGTCGCGACATCGCCCGAATTGAGCGCGCCAATCGTGCCGGTGCCGGCCACAGTGCAGGCCGCGAGCGCCGGGACGGCTGTAAGGACGGGCAGCGCGGCAAGCACCAGCGGCGCCAGCGCCGCAGTCACGAGCAGCCTGTTACGCAGGATGGCGGCCGTTGTGGTGTTTTGCGCACAGGCCGGTATTGCAGTCGGCATCGACGGATTCCCTCATTCCAGCGCAATTGCTAGCGGGGCCGTCGCCGCGGTTCTTGGCGTTATGCGAAATGCCCTATGGCCAAAGGCGCAAGCCCGCCGGTTTGCGCTGGCCCTGTTGCGGCGGTGCCACGGACCATGGCGCCGCATGTCGCCGGGGCAAGTGGACAACAGCGCAGGGGGATGACGTTGCGGGCAACCCGAATATTTGGGGTGAATTGGGTTCCGAAGTCATTTTCACATTTTGTTGTTGGTTCAGAACCGGGTCCTGCCTCATTGATTGATGAAAATCGACGGGAATCGAGAAGGATCGGGACATGCGAACAGAGCGGATTGCGCTGGGTGTGGCGCTCGCGGTCGGCGGCATCGTCGCGCAGGGCGCTGCATTCGCCCAGGAATATCGCGGCACCATGGAACAGCAGATGGCATGTACGCCGGACGTCTGGCGTCTGTGCAGCGACCAGATTCCGGACGTGAGCCGGATCACCGCCTGCCTGCAGCAGAACACGCCGCAGCTGTCGAGCGGCTGCCGCGCCGTGTTCCAGTCCAACAACCAGATGCCGCCGCAGCAGCAGGTCCCGCGCAATCGTGCTGCACCGCCGCCGCGCTATAACAATGCGCCGCCGCCACCTCCGCAGCGTCCCTATGACGATTACGACGATTAGGCTCTGAAGAGAGCAGGATCCGGAAAATTGCGCAGCGCTAGGCGCGACGATGCGGTCGTGCCGCCGGGTCAGCGCTCGGTCTTGCTGTCCGATTCAGGTTGTCCAAGCACCATCCGCAGGACGACACCGAAGAGAATGGCTGCGACCGGCCAATGGAACCAGATCTTGTTGCCAGTGAAAAGATTGATCAGAATCAGGAAGGCCGACACCGTGAGGGCCGCTGCCAGCGGGCGGGGCAGCTTTGCGAGCCAATCCGAGACGACATTCGTCGCCGAAGACAGCTCGCGCCTGTTGTCCATTCGCGGAGCACGCGCTCGCTCTGAGGGCGCTGCGCTTGCCTCGATCGGGACGCTTCCCGGCACCGCCGTTTGGCTACCCAGGGTCAGCCGATAGCTGGTCAGGGGCGCGATGTTCTTCAGGGGACGCTGGCCGAGACAGTCGAAGCCAACCGACAATTTGTTGTGCACCTGGTCGTAGACGGAGCTCGAGATCACGACGCCGCCGGGCTCAGCGAGCTCTTGCAGCCGCGATGCGATATTGACCCCGTCGCCATAGATGTCGGAGCCGTCCACCATGACGTCGCCGAGGTTGATGCCGATGCGAAACTGCATCGGGCTCGCCTGCGGCGCGTCCGCGGCCTGACTGGAGATTTCCTGCTGAATCTCGACCGCGCATTGCACGGCCTCGACGACGCTGGCGAACTCGGCGATCACGGCATCGCCCCAGGTATTCACGATGCGGCCGTCATGGCGCTCGACCAATCGCGCGATGGCGGTGCGGTAGCGGCGGAGCGTCTCCAGCGTTCCGGTCTCGTCTGCTTCCATGAGACGAGAATAGCCGTACACGTCAGCGCACAGCACGGTGGTCAGTCGTCGTTTCACCTTGTCGTCGGTCATCGGCGCCATGCTAGCCTCCCTGATCGGCAAATGCATCAGGGATCGTATCCGGTGCCGCCTTACGGCCTGACCTCGCAGACATCGACCCATTCGGCGGCGGTCAGCTCGGCCATCCGGTCGGGCGTGATGCGCACCGCGCTGTGGGTCGAGCCGGCGGCCGGGACCACGACGTCGAAAGCCTTCAGGGAGACGTCGCAATAGATCGGCAGCGGCGACTTCAGCCCGAACGGGCAGACGCCGCCGACCTCATGGCCGGTGATGTCGGCGACCTCCTCCAGCCCCAGCATCTTCGGCTTGCCGCCGAACTGCGCCTTGACCTTCTTGTTGTCCATGCGCGAGGTGCCGGCGGCGACGATCAGGATCACGCGTTCGCCGACGCGCAAGCTCAGCGTCTTGGCAATCATTCCGGGCTCGACCCCGTAGGCTTCGGCCGCCAGCGGCACCGTGGCCGAGCTGATCGGCGATTCCATCACTGTGATGTCGGGCGCTTTCTCGGCGAAAAAGGCGCGAACGGATTCCAAGCTCATTCCGGGCAGCTCATTTCAGACTTTGCGGGCGGCGATGCCTAAGCAATCATTGGCAGCTCGGAGAGCGCGCGGACGCGGTGGTCCGGCGCAAAGCCAAGCTCGTCCATCTGGGTGCGGATCGCCTTGAACATGGTGAGCGGTGCCATGAGTTCGTTCTCGACGCAAGCCAGCGCCATGGCTTCCGGTGTCACCCGCTCGATCCAGGCGACGTTCAGGCCGAACGACTTTGCTCCCGCCACGTCCCATGGATTGGAGGACACGAACAGAGTCTCGCTCGGTGCGGTGCCGAGCACTTCCCCGATCAGCAAGTAGGCCTCCGGGCTCGGCTTGAAGATCTTCTTGGCATCGACGCTGATGGTGGCATCGAGCAGACGATCGAGGCCGGAATTGCGCACCAGTGCATTCAGCATGTCCGGGCTGCCGTTGGAGAGGATAGCGAGCTTTCGCGGCTTGAGCGCTGCAAGCGCGCTTGTCGCGTCCGGATAGAGGTCGAGATGCAGATATTTCTCGATGACGCGCTCGAACGCCTCGCTCTCATAGGCCAGCCCGAGCACGCGCAGCGTATAGGCCAGCGAGTCGCGGGTGACCGCGGTGAAATCCTGGTAGCGCTGCATCAGCGAGCGCAACCAGGTGTATTCGAGCTGCTTGATGCGCCAGACCTGCGTGATGATCTCGCCATAGCCGGGAAACGCATCCTCGGTGACCTCAGCCACCGACTGGATGTCGTAGAGCGTTCCGTAGGCGTCGAAGACGACGGCTTTGATGGTCATCGGCTGTCCTTCCGGGATCGTTGTGGGCACAAGAACTCCGCTTGGGGGAGTACGCGTTGTCGTCAGCTTACCAAGGCACAGCGGAAGTTTGCCAAACTGCAGGCACGGCATCGAAGTGTGATCAGCATCACAGAGCCAATGCTTGCCTTTCATCAGGCTCGACGTAGGCTGCGCACACTTTGATCGGGGCCTACGATGGGCGCTCTTCGCTGGTTTTCATTATTCTTTTTCATCTGGCTGACCTGCGGTTCGGCGCAGGCCGAGCGTCGTGTGGCGCTGGTGATCGGTAACTCGGCTTATGAAAAGGTCGCCCGGCTCGGCAATCCCTCCAGCGACGCTGCGCTCGTGGCGGAAACCTTGAAGGCTGCCGGCTTCGATCTTGTCGACCTGCGTCATGACCTGAAAGTAGCCGATATGAGGCGGGCGCTGCGGGACTTTATCGAACAGTCCCGCGATGCCGAGGTTGCGGTCGTTTACTATGCAGGTCACGGCATCGAGGTTGATGGGGTCAATTATCTCGTCCCGATCGATGCTGTCCTCGAACGTGACACTGACATTTATGACGAGGCAATGTCGCTGGATCGGGTGTTGGTCGCTATCGAGCCTGCGAAAAAGCTGCGGCTGGTGGTTCTTGACGCATGCCGTGACAGCCCGTTCTCGAAGGTGATGAAGCGGACCCTCGCTTCCAGGGCGATTGGGCGCGGCCTCGCAAAGGTAGAACCGTCAGGCCCCAACACCCTGATTGCCTTCGCATCGAAGGCAGGTTCAACAGCGCTGGATGGTGACGGCAAGAATAGTCCGTTCACGGCGGCGATGGTTCACCACGTCACCAAGCCGGGCCTGGATCTGCGAAAGGCTTTTGGTTACGTCCGCGACGAAGTTTTGAAGTCTACCGCCAACCGGCAAGAGCCATACCTCTACGGCTCACTTGGAGGCGATGATCTATCGCTTGTCCCGGCAGTGGCGGCGCCGTCACCAACAGGACCGCAGGCGGATCCGCAGACGGCAATCCGAAGGGACTACGAACTGGCGCTGCAACTCGGCACCCGCGATGGCTGGGAAGCCTTTCTGTCTCAATATCCGGATGGTTTCTATGCCAACCTTGCGAGAGCGCACGCGAAAAAAATCGCTGCAGAAGAGGCGCGGGCAGCTGCCGCTGAAAAGGCGAGGCTAGCGGAGCAGGAGAGGGTTCGACTTGCCGCAGAAGGTGCAAGACAGTTCGAGATAGAAAAAGCAGCTGCGGCTGCCAAGGCTGCTGAAGAGGCCCGCATCGCTGCCGAGAAGGTCAAGCAGGTCGAGCAGGACAAGGCTGCTGCGGCTGAAAGAGCTCGTCTGACAGCCCAGGAGAACGCGGCGCGGGAACTCGCAACTCGAGAAAATGCCTCGCGAGAAAAGAACCAGCAAGTCGCTGCTCTACCGCCTCCCGTCGAGACGGAGCAGATCAGTGCCGACACAGCTCGCGCGCTGCAAGCCGAGCTACGTCGCGTGGGATGCAATGTGGGCGTTGTCGACGGCGTTTGGGGTGAGCCCTCGCAGAAAGCCCTCGACCTCTTCAACAAGCACGCTGGCATGAAACTGAATGTGAGCGTCGCCACGACCGACGCGCTGGACGCCGTCAGAAACAAGGGCGGGCGAATCTGTCCGCTGACTTGCGAGAACGGCTACCGCGCAGAGGGGGACCGCTGCACGAAAATCACCTGCCGCAAGGGCTACGTCCTGAACGACGAGAATGAGTGCGAGAAGAAGGGAGCGTTGCCTGAAGCAAAGAAAAAGCCAGAGCTGCAGCACCGCGAAGCAAGACCCTCTTCGTCCTCCGCCGTCACGCGCGCTGATGCGGCTCTATCTAACGGCACCTACCAGAAATGCATGGGCCCCATCACGGGATGCTATGCAAGGGCCATTCAGCAGATGGACCCGCAGAGAGCCAAGATCTGGTGCAGTCGGCAGCCGACGTGCTGAATCACCAAGGCGGAGAAAAATGAAATTTGCTTGTGTTTGGGCTGTTGTCGGCGCAGTCGCGTTTTGAACTCGCATCGGCTCAAATGGATGGAGTCGTTCAACGGTCGAGGCGCAAGGCGCATGCTCTCAATGATCGATTTGCTTTCTTTCTCAGTCAAATTCTTGGGTAAAGTCTGACTTGACACTGAAACGAGGGGCCGGGTGATGTCGAGGATTCTTGCAGTTCTTTTTGTTGTAATGTTTCCGCTGGTGTTTGCGGTCGAAGCGAGGGCTCAGGTGCACAGTCCAGCAGCCAAGATGAGCTCTGACAACGGACAATGCCCCACCGGCAGTTGCGCCATGGACGGTTCGGCTTTTGCAAAACACCGCAAATATTGTTCGCCAGCCAACTGTCTGAACAACCGTTTTAAGAGGAAGCAGACGCAGAGGTAGAGGTTGCATGGCGTTCGATGCAACCATTCAAGCTAGCCAGTCGGCTGACGTCCTCGCCGCGTCCAGGTCGCGCGCTCGGCGAAGACCTGGCTGACCTCCGCCATGTGCTCGGTGCCCCACGTGCAGAGCGGCACGAGAGCCTGGGCCAGGCTGTGACCCAAGGGAGTGAGGCTGTAGTCGACCCGCGGGGGCACTTCCCTGTAGTCGGTCCGCTTCACGAGACCGTCAGCCTCCAGCTCCTTCAACTGCTGGATCAGTACCTTGTCGCTGACGTCGCGGATGGCGCGGCGGAGCTCGCCGTAGCGGGTCGGGCCGTCCTGGGCGACGAAGTACAGGATCAGCGGCTTCCACTTGCCGGCGACGACCCGCAAGGTTGCATCTAAGCCGCAGGTGAAGCCGGGCAGAGTCGGCGTGCAGCTCTGGACCGGTGTTGGAGACTGCGCAGGCGGGAAAGTCGTGTCTGACATTTTTTTGGGTACTTACCAAAAGGTGCATACTTGTCGATAGGTGGGTATGCCGCCAGCTCAGTGCAACCTCAGTGAAGGAGCACATCATGAGCAGACTACAAGGCAAGACGGCAGTGGTGACCGGCGGCGGCACCGGCATCGGATTTGGAGCGGCGAAACGGTTCATCGACGAAGGCGCGTTCGTCTACATCTTCGGGCGGCGGCAGGAGCAACTCGACGCCGCCGTGGCGAAGCTCGGATCCTCGGCGCGCGCCGTCAGGGGCTCGGTGACGGATCTGGCCGACCTCGACCGGCTCTATGAGACGGTGAAGAAAGAACGCGGCGGGCTCGACATTCTGTTCGCCAATGCCGGCACCGGACTATTCGCCCCGCTCGGCGAGATCACGGTCGAGCATTACGATCACATCTTCGACGTCAATGTGAAGGGACTGGTTTTCACGGTGCAGAAGGCCCTGCCCCTGATGACGAAGGGATCGTCGATCATCCTGACCGGTTCGAGCACGGGCGTGATGGGGACGCCGCAGTTCAGCATCTACAGCGCGACCAAGGCCGCGGTTCGCAATCTGGCGCGGAGTTGGGCGCAGGATCTGCGCGGCACCGGCATCCGCGTCAATGTGCTGTCGCCGGGGCCGACCAAGACGGAGCTGGCACTGGAGATCGTCGGAGAGGAAGCCTTCGACGCGCTTGGAAGCACGACGCCGCTCGGCCGCGTGGCAGCCCCGTCGGAGACGGGCGCGGTCGCCGCGTTCCTGGCTTCGTCGGACAGCAGCTTCATGACCGGCAGCGAAGTGTTCGTCGACGGAGGCCTCGCTCAGATCTGAGGTTTTTCGCATGAGGGCTTCGGTCACCCGAAGCCCTCATGCGCGGCGCTGATGAGAAGCGCTTCAGATCCCCAGCAGTTTTCGCGCGTTGGCCTTGAGCACCTTCGGCCGGATCTCGTCGCGGATCTCGATCTTGGCGAAGTCCGACAGCCAGCGGTCGGGCGTGATCACCGGCCAGTCCGAGCCGAACAGCATCTTGTCCTGCAGAATCGAGTTGATGTAGCGCACCAGGATCGGCGGGAAGTACTTCGGCGACCAGCCGGACAGGTCGATATAGACGTTCGGCTTGTGGGTCGCGACCGACAGCGCCTCTTCCTGCCAGGGGAAGGAGGGGTGGGCGAGGATGATCTTGAGGTCGGGGAAATCAGCCGCGACGTCGTCCATGTACATCGGGTTGGAATATTTCAGCCGCATCCCCATGCCGCCGGGCATGCCCGAGCCGACGCCGGTCTGGCCGGTGTGGAACAGCGCGACCGCGCCGCCATTGTTGATCTCTTCGTAGAGCGGATAGGCCATGCGGTCGTTGGCGTAGAAGCCCTGCATGGTCGGGTGGAATTTGAAGCCGCGCACCCCGTATTCCTCGATCAGCTTGCGCGCCTCGCGCGCGCCGAGCTTGCCCTTGTGCGGGTCGATCGAGACGAAGGGGATGAGGACGTCGAGATGGTCGGAAGCGGCCTCGATCATCTCGTAATTGTTGTAGCGGCGGAAGCCGGTCTCGCGCTCGGCATCAACCGGGAAGATCACCGCGGCGATGTTCTTGGAGCGGTAATAGGCCGCGGTCTCCGGCACCGTCGGCGGATGCTTGTTCGGCGACTTGAAGTATTCCGCCATCTGCGCCTGGAAATCGTCATAGCCGTCGTCGGGGTGGCAGCCGCAGGGCTCCTCGGCGTGGGTGTGGATGTCGATGGCGACGACATCGTCGATGTTGGGCAGCTTCAGCTTCGGCATGGGTTTCCTCCCGACGGGTTGCCGAATTGATTATATCATATAACGAATTTGGCAAGGCGTCGTCGACAAGGCGTCGTCGAAAGGTCTGATTCCCCAGCGCTGAATCGGGCCGATTCGGCCGCTTCGACTGTGCATGGGGTTGTTTTCGCGAATTTGCCGGTTCGGAACCGGGCAGTTAACATTGACATCACCTCCCGCCATGCCTTAAGAACCGCCCCGTCCCGGGCGGTCGTCCGCCGGCGGGAAAAATCTCATTTTGCCACATTCGCGCGTGCCGAAACGGTAGTGCCGAACACGGCCTTTCGAACGTTCAGGATTCCGCCATGAAGGTCCGTAACTCGCTGAAATCGCTGCGCGGTCGCCATCGCGCCAACCGCCTGGTCCGCCGCAAGGGCCGGGTCTATGTGATCAACAAGGTGCAGCGCCGCTTCAAGGCTCGTCAGGGCTGATATTGCCCTGCCGGACGCCCGCGCGCGCCCCGCAAGACCACGGTCTCACACGAGTTTGACGCCGCCTTTGCTTTGCAAGGGCGGCTTTGCGCGTTTAGACTTCGACCATGGCAGTGAGATTCCTCTTCGCGCGCACCTTGTGTCTGGCCCTTGTGCTGGGAACCTCCGGCCTTGCTCCGGCCCTGGCACAGCAGGTTGATCCACCCGGCAAGCAGAAGAAGCTCCCGGAAGCGCCGGCCAAGCTGCCCAAGGTCGATCGCAACAAGAATCTCGAATTCCTGTTCGGCGCGTTGAAGGCGGCGCCCGACGAGGCCAGCGCCAAGCATGTCGAGGCGCGGATCTGGGCAATCTGGCTACAGACCCCGAGCGACACCGCCGCGCTGTTGATGGCCCGCGCCAAGACCGCGGTCGACGCCAAGAAGATCGAGGTCGCGATCAAGCTGCTGGATTCGGTCATCAAGCTGAGGCCCGACTACATCGAGGCCTGGAACCGGCGCGCCACGCTCTACTACATGCAGAATGACTATGGCCGTTCGCTCGCGGATATCCAGCAGGTGCTGATCCGGGAGCCGCGCCATTTCGGCGCGCTCGCTGGCCTCGGCATGATCATGCAGGAGGTCGGCGACGAGAAGCGCGCGCTCGAGGCCTATCGCAAGGCGCTGGCCGTCAATCCGCACCTCGAAAAGATTCCCGACCAGGTCAAGGCGCTGACCGAGAAGGTCGAAGGCCGCGATATCTAGAGCTCGATCCGGAATAGTTCGGGAGGACCGTGCTCGCGCAATAGCGGATAGTTTGATCATCTTCCGAGCGATGGCGCCTTACGTGGATTAACCACGATTGGAAGCGCGGCATCGTGAGGACTATTGCCGGCGCCGCCAGGGGCCTACCTGCATGGCAGGAGCAAAAGCCATGAAGCGTTTGATCTTTGCGGGTAGCTTGCTGCTCGCGTCGGGGACGGTGAGCTTCGCCGACGGACTTTTCTGGGTGGTCGGCAACCGCGCCACCGGAAAATGCAACATCGTGACCAGCAATCCGGTCATCATCGGCGATATCTGGTTCGGCGACGGTCCCTACAAGTCGAGGGCCGATGCCAAGCTTGCCCGTTCGACGATCCGCGCCTGTCCCGCACTTACCCCGGACGAGGAAAAGGACGAGGACGGAGCGAACTAGTCTGCGTGCCAAGCATGATCCGGACCCGAAGAGCCGCGTTCGCGAAAAGTGTGCAGCGGTTTTCCGACGAGATCATGCTCGATAGAGAGCCTAAAGTGCGGTCCACCGCACTTTAGTGCAGAGCGTTGCCGCCGCGCTCGACCAGGCCGCGATCGGCGGCTGCGGCGTAAGCCTTTGCAAGCTCCGATTCCAGGTGCTCGTTGATCAGCAGCAGCGCCCGCAGGGCACCGCGCAGATCGCCGTTGCAGCTCGCCACGATCTCGTCGATCGCAGTGTCGTTCGATCTGAAGCTCATCGAAAATCCTCCGGTTCAAATCAGGACAAATCCTGCCGGTCTTTCCCGCATCCCCTGAGGTTGCCCTGGGGCCTGCGAGGAGGATCGGCGCCCACCCGCGCCTAGATGGCGGAACCGACCATGGCGATTATAAGGAAGCCGCGATGACGGCTGCATGAAGCTGTTCCGAGGCTTGCGCGGCCTCCTGGAATGTTGTTGATTCCATTGAGTTTTCACGTTCTTCAATTATGCACATATCCACAGCCCCGGCAGTTTCGGCGCAAATCCGGAAAGCCGGCGGAGCGAAACTGCCACCCGTAACGCCCGTAACTGCCCTGTGCCCAGGATCACCCGGATTCTCTCCATGATCGTGATGTCAGTCGTGACGGCGCTGGTTCTGCTGGCGCTGGTCACGCAGGCTGGAATCGTCGCCGTGCAGCGCGCCTTTCCGCCGCAGGGCGGGATGGTCGAGGTCGACGGCGCGACGCTTCACGTCGTCGATATCGGTCCGCGCGATGCAGGCCTGCCGATCGTGATGCTGCACGGCGCCAGCTCCAATCTCGAAGCGATGCGGCGCCCGCTCGGGGACCTGCTCGCCAAAGATCATCGCGTCATCCTGGTCGACCGTCCCGGCCATGGCTGGAGCACGCGCGCGCGGCGCCAGGATTCCACGCCGCAGATCCAGGCCCGGATGATCGACGAGGCGCTTGGCAAGCTCGGGATCGATCGCGCGATCTTCGTCGTGCATTCCTGGAGCGGCGCGCTCGGCGCGCGGATTGCGCTCGATCATCCCGGCCGCGTCGCCGGCCTGGTCATGCTCGCCCCCGTCACCCATCCCTGGCGCGGCGGTGTCGGCCGTTACAATGAGTTCATCGCAACGCCGGTGATCGGTCCGCTGCTCGCCTACACGATCACCCTGCCGCTCGGCTATTTCGTCGCTGAGGCCGGCGCGCGCAACGTGTTCCTGCCGCAGATGATGCCGGATGGATTCGTGCAGGACTCCGCGACGCCGCTGCTGCTGCGCCCGCGCGAGTTCATCGCCAATGCCTATGATCTGGTGACGCTGAAGGAGGCGGTGACTGCGCAAGCCGCGCGCTATGGCGAGATATCGGCGCCAGTCACGATCATTGCCGGCGAGCCCGACAAGACGGTGAAGACCAACATTCACGCGCGCCCGTTCGCAGCCATGGTGCCGAATGCGAAGCTGATCGTGCTGCCCGATCTCGGCCACATGGTGCAGAACGCCGTGCCGGAGCTCGTGAAGACGGAAATCGAAACGATGATCGGGAAAATCGCCCCGGCGCAGGCGGCCGCCGATTAGGGCGTCTTCGAGCGAAGTGGCTGCTCCCGTAGAGCTCTCGTAGGGTGGGCAAGGCGCACTTGCGCCGTGCCCACGATCTGCGTGTGACTGGGGAGGATTCGTGGGCACGTCGCGCAAGAGCGCGCCTTTGCCCACCCTACGGGACCGTGCCTGTGTCGGCCCCTGTCAATCCGCTCCGCTAAAAATATTCCACTTTACCGAAATTCGGTTTCGGCGTATGTGTCGTCCATCCCGGCTCGACCTTGAGGGGCGATCGCGCGTCGTCACGTTTCGCGAGCCGGGTTGCGGTGGACGCGGCAGCGTCGGCACGAGAGGCGCGGGCAGGGCGGGTCGTCCCTGTGAGCCCGAAACCGCGTGCAGACGAGCGACGCTGAACGCGTACGGCAAAACCGTGTGGTCCTGGCCGTCGTTGCTACGGTCAAGTCCTGCGAGGGTGCGAGCGAGCCCAACCGGGCAGGCTGCATCATCCAATTCGCGGGGCGAGGGAGGCCAGAGGGAACTCGGCTCCCGGGAGAGCACGGCATAAGCCGTCCGACCACCGCGCAGGGAAGGCCGAGTGATCGGCACCACCTGTATGCTGCTGTGCGGTTCTTCCTGCGTGCGCTTTTCGCGCAGCGGACCGCGGGTGCGAGCTGGCACCCGGCCTTCCCTGCGCCCTCTTGGCTATGAGGGTGGCGAGATCAAGCAAAGCTCGGGCGAAATCCGCCGCGAGGACGAGAAGGCATGTCCGCGACTTGAGCTGTGTGCCACAATCTCGATCTCGTAGGGTGGGCAAAGCGCAGCGTGCCCACGCCTTGTTGCTCATGGAGGGAGATCGTGGGCACGGCGCTACGCGCCTTTGCCCACCCTACGGCACTGCAGCTGGGATGTGCATTGGAGCATCGCGATGCCGCCTCATACTCGGCATTGAGGGGCTCTTGCGACGAAGCAATCCAGAGTCTTTCCGAGGAGGGATTCTGGATTGCTTCCGCCTTCGCCGAGGCTTCGGCGGACAAGTCGCGGCGCTTGCAACGACGCCGTGAAGAAAACGCATCAAACAAAAAGCCGCAGCTTCGGTTCTGACCCGGTCAGAACCGAAGCCGAAGCTGTCGACGGATCCGTGCTTACTGCTTGATCTTCCCGTCCTTGTCGAACTGCGCGACATAGGCCCAGAGATTGTTGATCTCGGTCTCGTTCTTGATGCCGGCGAACGCCATCTTGGTGCCGGGGATCTTGGCCTTGGGGTCCTTGATGTATTCCTTGAACACGGCCTCGTCCCAGGTGATGCCGGAATTCTTGTTCGCGTCCGTGTAGCTGTAGCCCTCGACCGTGCCCGACTTGCGGCCGTTGAGACCGTTGAGCTCGGGGCCGACCTTGTTCTTGGCGCCTTCGCCGATCGCGTGGCAGGCCAGGCATTTGTTGAACGATGTCTTGCCGGCCGCGACATCCTGCGCCATCGCGGCGGGTGCGGTGGCAATCATGGTGAGGATCGTCAGTGCGCCAAAAGTCAGTTTTGTCATCGGATGCTCTTCGTCTCTTCCCTGGTGGGTCTGGCCTGGTCAGTCTCTCGCCGGATCGGCAATCGCCCGACCTGCCGGTTTTGGCAGGCCTGCTCGGCTTGGACAAGCCACCAAACCATGACAGGTTTCATGATTTCCGACTTGTCCCAGAGCGAACTGGCGAAAGATGGCCGATCCGACTTTCGGATGGCCTACCCAAACACCCGCGGACGTGATTGATTTGCCGAGACAAATTGATCGTGCGGCGTGAGCCGGAAAGATATGCCATGAAGGATTTGATATGGCCATCATGATGCCTGCGAGCGACCAGGCGGTGCTCGCGCGCCGCGCCGAGATCGTTGCTGCATTGCGCGCGATCGTGCCCGGCGAGGGCATGATCGATACGCCTGCCGAGATGCGGGCCTATGAATCCGACGGGCTGACGGCCTATCGGCAGCCGCCGATGGTCGTGGTGCTGCCCGATACGACCGAGCAGGTCTCGCTGATCCTGAAATATTGTGCAGGGCAAGGTATCAAGGTGGTGCCGCGCGGCTCCGGCACATCGCTATCAGGCGGGGCGCTGCCGCTCGAAGACGGCGTGCTGCTGGGGCTCGGCAAGTTCAAGCGCATCCGCGAGATCGATTTCGACAATCGCGTCGTCGTCACCGAGCCCGGCGTCACCAACCTCGCCATCAGCCAGGCGGTCGCCCATGCCGGCTTCTATTACGCGCCCGACCCGTCCTCGCAGATCGCCTGCTCGATCGGCGGCAATGTCGCGGAGAATTCCGGCGGCGTGCACTGCCTCAAATACGGCATGACCACCAACAACGTGCTCGGTTGCGAGATCGTGCTGATGAGCGGCGAGATCCTGCGCATCGGCGGCAAGGGGTGCGAGAACCCGGGCTACGATTTGATGGGCGTCATCACCGGCTCGGAAGGGCTGCTCGGCGTCATCACCGAGGTCACGGTGCGCATCCTGCAGAAGCCGGAGACGGCGCGCGCCTTGATGGTCGGCTTCGCCGAGGTCGAGGCCGCCGGCGAATGCGTGGCGCGGATCATCGGCGCCGGCATCATCCCCGGCGGCATGGAGATGATGGACAAGCCGGCGATCCACGCCGCCGAGGCCTTCGTCCATGCCGGCTATCCGCTCGATGTCGAAGCGCTGCTCATCATCGAGCTCGACGGCCCCAAGATCGAGGTCGACGAGCTGATCACGCGGGTCGAGACCATTGCACGAGGCTGCGGCTCGGTAACGCTGCAGATCTCCAATTCGGAAGCCGAGCGCAATCTGTTCTGGGCCGGCCGCAAGGCCGCGTTCCCGGCGGTGGGGCGCATCTCGCCCGACTATCTCTGCATGGACGGCACAATTCCCCGCGGCGCGCTGCCGAAGGCGCTGGCGCGCATCCGCGAGCTCGGCGAAAAATACCAGCTCGGCTGCGCCAACGTGTTCCACGCCGGTGACGGCAATCTGCACCCACTGATCCTCTACGATGCCAACAAGCCCGGCGAGATCGAGCGCGCCGAAGCCTTCGGCGCCGATATCCTGCGCGCCTGCGTCGAGTTCGGCGGCGTGCTCACCGGCGAGCACGGCGTCGGCATCGAGAAGCGCGACCTGATGCCCGACATGTTCAGCGAGATCGACCTCAACCAGCAGCAACGGCTGAAATGCGCCTTCGATTCGCAAGGCCTGCTCAATCCCGGAAAGGTATTTCCGACCCTGCACCGCTGCGCCGAGCTCGGCCGCATGCATGTGCATGCCGGCAAGCTGGCGTTTCCTGATTTGCCGCGGTTCTAGCGTCGGTCGCTGCGCCTCGCTGCAACGCGCCAAATTTGCTTTCCGTTCTAAACTTGGATACCGGCTGAGTCGTGGATACGCTTAAGGTCAGAGACGCCAAAGACGTCGAAGAAGTGGTGCGCGCGGCGATTGCCAATGAGCAGCCGCTCGAGATCATCGGTCATGGCTCCAAGCGCGGCATCGGCCATGCCATGGCGACCAACGCCGTGCTCGACCTCTCCGCGCTGAACGCCGTCACTTCCTACGAGCCGAACGAGCTGATCATCACACTCCAGGCCGGTGCGCCGCTGGGCGACGTGCTGTCGCTGATCGACGCCAAGAACCAGCAATTCGCGTTCGAGCCGATAAACACGGCGCCGCTGCTCGGCACGCCCGTATCAGGGACCATCGGCGGCATGATCGCGGCCGGGCTCGCCGGTCCGCGGCGGATCAGGGCGGGCGGGGCGCGCGACCATTTGCTCGGGGCGCACGCCGTCTCGGGCTTCGGGGACAGCTTCAAGACCGGCGGCAAAGTGGTGAAGAACGTCACCGGCTACGACCTCTGCAAGTTGCTCGCGGGGTCATGGGGCACGCTGTCTGTCATGACTGAGGTTACGCTGAAGGTGATGCCCAAGCCCGAGGCCGAGCGGACGCTGCTGCTAAGCGGCCTCGACGATGCCGCCGCCAACAAGGCGATGACCGCGGCGCTCGGCTCGCCCTTCGACGTCTCCGGTGCGGCGCACCTGCCGAAATCGGCGTTCCGGGCCAAGACCGACGGGCTTGGCGATCTCGCAGGCCAAGGCGAGGCCCTGACCGTGCTGCGGCTCGAGGGTATCACGGCCTCGGCCGTCCATCGCGCTGGCTCACTGCGCGAATTGCTGGCGCCGTTCGGAACCGCGACTCTAATCGAGGACGCGGCGTCGGCCGCGCTGTGGGCCACCATCCGCGACGTGCTGCCGTTCGCGGCCAGCGGCGCGCTCGGCGCCTGGCCGGTCTGGCGGATCGTCTGCCCGCCGGCCTCAGGCGCTGCGCTCGGCACGCAATTGGTGCGGGATACGGGGGGCGATGTGATCTATGATTGGGGCGGCGGGCTGATCTGGGCGGCACTGCCGCCGCAGGGCGACGCGCATGCTCCGGCGGTGCGGATGCGTGCCAACGCCGTCGGCGGCCACGCAACGCTGATCCGGGCGGCCGAGGATGTCAGGCGCGATGTCGACGTCTTTCATCCGCAGGCGCCGGGCATTACCGCCCTGAGCGAGCGGGTGCGCGCCAGTTTCGATCCAAAGGCCGTTCTCAACCGGGGCCGCTTGAGCCGAGGCGCTGTGGCATGAAGACCGAATTCTCACTCGCCCAGCTTGCCGATCCGGACATCGCGGAAGCCGACAAGATCCTGCGTGCCTGCGTCCATTGCGGCTTCTGCACCGCAACCTGTCCGACCTATGTGCTGCTCGGCGACGAGCTCGATAGCCCGCGCGGCCGCATCTATCTGATCAAGGAGATGCTGGAGAAGGACCAGACGCCGACGGCGGAAGTGGTCAAGCATGTCGACCGCTGCCTGTCGTGCCTGGCCTGCATGACGACTTGCCCCTCGGGGGTGAACTACATGCATCTCGTCGACCAGGCCCGGGTCAGGATCGAGCAGCGTTATGAGCGGCCTCTGGCTGAGCGGCTGCTGCGTCAGGTGCTGGCTTTCGTCCTGCCCGACCCGCAGCGCTTTCGCATGAGCATGGTGCTGGCGCGGGTGGCCCGTCCGCTTGCCGTTTTCCTGCCGACGCCGCGGCCCTCGGCGACGCCCGGCCTGATCCAGCGCATCAAGGCGATGCTGGCGCTGGCCCCGCACCGGCTGCCGCCGCCGGGCCCCGCCGCCGGCAGTGTGTTCGCGGCGCTCGGCAAGAAGCGCGGCCGGGTCGCGCTGCTCCAGGGCTGCGCCCAGCAGGTCCTGGCGCCGCGCATCAACCAGGCGGCCATCAGTCTTCTCACCCGCCATGGCGTCGAGGTTGTCCTGGTCCGGGACGAACAGTGCTGCGGCGCGCTGACCCATCACCTCGGCAACGATCAGGATGCATTGGCGCGGGCGCGAGCCAACGTCGCGGCGTGGCGGAAGGAAGCGGCCGGTGAGGGGCTCGACGCCATCCTGGTGACGGCGTCCGGCTGCGGCACAGTGATCAAGGACTACGGCTATCTGCTGCGCGAGGATGCTGCGTTCGCCGCCGATGCGGCGAAGGTGTCCGCGCTCGCCAAGGACATCACCGAATACATCGCCGGCCTCGCACTCGAGCCGACTGCGCGACAGGACAACATCGTCGTCGCCTATCACTCGGCGTGTTCGTTGCAGCATGGGCAGAAAATCACGGGCCTTCCGAAAGAATTGCTTTCCAAGAATGGATTCGTGGTGAAAGATGTACCGGAGAGCCATTTGTGTTGCGGTTCGGCGGGGACCTACAACATTCTCCAGCCCGAGCTTGCGGGCCGGTTGCGCGATCGCAAGGTCGCCAACATCGCGAGCGTCAAGCCGGACATGATTGCCGCGGGCAATATCGGCTGCATGGTGCAGATTGCCAGTGGCACGTCAGTTCCGGTCGTACACACGATTGAGCTTCTCGATTGGGCTACGGGCGGGTCGCGGCCGGCATTGAACGCGCAAGTTTGAGCTTTCAAGCCTGAGCTTTCCTCCGGAGGCGACGGTAGAACGACGCCCGATCGACCATTGTTCGTCGACAACAGGAGGACCACGATGGCGAAAGCGAAGAAGAAAAAAAGCAAGAAGGCCAAAAAGGCGAAGAAGGCTGTAGCGGCGAAGAAATCCGCGAAGAAGGCAGCCAAGAAGTCCGCGAAGAAATCTGCCAAAAAATCCACGAAGAAAGCTGGCAAGAAAGCTTCGAAGAAGGCCGCTCCAAAGAAGGCCGCCAAGAAGGCTGTGAAGAAGGCAGCCAGGAAAGCAGCCAAGCCGGCTGCACCGAAGAAGGCCGCGAAGAAAGCGGCACCGAAGAAGGCGAAGGCAGCTCCCGCGCCGAAGCCGTCAGCGCCGTCGCCAGCTCCGGCTCCCGAGCCGGCCGCCGAGACGAGCTGGGCGATGCCTTCGTCTTCTGCGGAAGCGGCACCGGCCGAGGGACAAGGCTAGGTCCCATCCAGCGACCGCGATCGCCAACAACAGGGAAGGCCGCTGCGGTGACGCTGCGGCCTTTTTGCATCGCCGCAGGGCCTCCGGAAGTCTTCCGTTCACGGCGCCTGTTTGATTCGTCGCCCGGATGCCACGCTAGCCGCCTTCCCCGTACTTGCACGGGTCCTGCCGTGCCCTTTGGAATCCAAATAATGTGATCGAGAAGACACACAGGCTGACAACCTTTCGCGGAATCGTCAAAACGCCCAAAAAGTCGGCAGATGCCCGTGATTTTTGCTTCACGGTCCCCATCCCTCAATCCAGATTGTCGCAGTAACGCAATTTTGCAGACAGGTCGTTTGCCCCGGGGGGCCTCCGGGATCCGACTGGGTAAGAACTGGCGATGGGGATCGAAATGAAAAAAGTGGCTTTGTTGGCAACGGCGCTGGCAATGGTGACGACGGGTTCGGCTTTCGCGGCAGACTTGCGCGTGAAGGCATTGAAGGCCCCCCCGCCGCCCGCCTTCGATCCCTGGGATATCGCCTTCGGCGGTGCGGTCATGAGCGACTACATCTTCCGCGGTATCACCCAGTCGAACCACAAGCCGTCGGTCTCGGCCTATTTCGAGCCGCGCTACAACGTCACCAAGGACCTCCAGCTCTATGTCGGCGTGGCCGGTGAGAGCATCTCCTTCCCGAACCGCGCCGCAGCCGAGATCGACGTCTACGGTGGTATCCGCCCGACCTTCGGTGCGTTCGCCTTCGACATCGGCGTCTGGGGTTACCTGTATCCGGGTGGGACCTGCTATTACGGCGCGCCGATCGACACCGCCGGCAACGCGCTCAGCGCGCAGTGCGCCGCGAACGCCCTGCTCAACGGCAACGTGATGAAGAAGGACGTCAGCTTCTTCGAAGTCTACGGCAAGGTGAACTACACCATCAACGACAACTGGAGCGTCGGCCTGAACGAGTACTACACGCCGAGCTTCCTGAACTCCGGTGCGTGGGGCGACTACGTGTCGATCACCGCCAAGTACACCGCTCCGAGCACCATTTTCGGCTCCAGTGGCGTCGGCATGTATGTGTCGGGTGAGTTCGGCCGCCAGTTCCTCGGCACGTCCGACTCGTTCTACGGCACGGGCTTCGCCGCGCCGGGCTTCGCCGGTCCGTTCCCGAACGGCATCAAGTACGCCGACTACAACACCTGGAATATCGGCGTCGGCTTCACCTACAAGGTCTTCACGCTCGACCTGCGTTACTCCGACACCGACCTGTCGAAGGCGAACTGCAACGCGTTCACCAGCGACTATACGGCGACCGCCAACGGCAGCTTCAGCAACATCAATCCCACCGGCGTCGGCTCCAACTGGTGCGGCGCGGCCGGCATCGCCAAGCTCTCGTTCGACCTGACGGCGATGACCAACCTGAAGTAAGTTTCTTCCCGAGACCATTTGCGAGGGCGGCAGAGCAATCTGCCGCCCTTTTGCTTTATGGGGTGCGGGTGCCCAGCCTTGGTCGTCCGAGACGCCGGCCGGCCTCTCAGCGCGCCGCGGTCGGCTCCGCCCGGGCCGGCTCGACGGCTTTACCGAGGACGTGGATCTCGCCGTCCTCCACCAATGCCACCTTCCGGGTGTGGAAGGCGTCGAGCGTCGAGCGATGGCCGATCGAGACGATGGTGGCCTGCGGCAGCTTCTCCGTCAGCAGCCGATAGAGCCGGTCCTCGGACGGCTCGTCCAGCGAGGCGGTCGCTTCGTCGAGGAAGAGATAGTCCGGCATGTGCAGCAGCGCACGAGCAAGCCCAAGGCGTTGCTGTTCGCCGAGCGACAATGTCCGGTTCCAGTGGCCGTGCTCGTCGAGCCGGTCCGCCAGTCGCGGCAGGCCGACGGCTATCAAGGCATCGCGGATCTTCTCGGGCGGGACCGAGCCGTGCTCGGTCGGGTAGATGACGGCGTCGCCAAGCGCGCCGATCGGGAAATACGGCCGCTGCGGCAGCATCATCAGCTTCGCCGTCTCGGGAATGGCGATCGTGCCGGTGCCGAACGGCCAGACGCCGGCAATGGCCCGGAACAGTGTCGACTTGCCGGAGCCCGACGGGCCGGTCACCAGCACCCGCTCCGAGGGCTGGATCGTGAAGGCATCGGCTGCGACCAGAGGCGCGCCGTTCGGCAGTTTGACGAGCAATTGCTCGAGCGCGATTGCCTTGCCGTTCGATGGTGCGATGTCGATGGTCGGTTCGAGCGCCGCGCCGTGGGCGGCGGAGCTGACCGACATCTCGAAGCCATCGAGGCGGGCGATCACCGCGCGCCACTCTGCGAGCGAGCGATAGGCGGTGACGAAGAACGACAGCGCATCCTGCACGCTGCCGAACGCCGAGCCGGTCTGCATCATGTCGCCGAGCTGGATGCGCTTGGCGAAGTAGGCAGGCGCCACCACCACATAGGGAAAGAGCGTCGCCGCCTGACCGTAGCTTGCCGTGAAGGCGGTCAGGCGCTTGGTCCGTCCCATGATCTCGTACCAATTGCCGATGACGAAGCCGAAGCGCCGCAGGAGATGCCCCCGCTCCGCGTTCTCGCCTTTCAGAAGGGCGATCTGCTCGGAATTTTCGCGCACGCGGATCAGGTTGAAGCGGAAGTCGGCCTCAAAGCGCTGCTGCTCGAAATTGAGATTGATGAGCGGGGCGCCGATCCAGTGGGTCAGCGCGGTACCGACGATCGCGTAGGCCAGTGCGCACCAGACCAGAAAACCGGGCACGAGGATATCGGTGCCGTAAATGTACAAGGGTGCCTTGTAGGACAGGCCCCAGAGGATGACGACGAACGAGGCGAGCGTCACGATCGACGACAAAAGGCCTAGGCCGATGGTCAGCGTTTGCTCGACGAAATTCTTGACGTCCTCGGTGATACGCTGGTCCGGATTGTCGGCGGCATCGCCCCTGAGCTGCATGCGGTAATGGGTGGCGCCCTCGAGCCATTCGCCGAGATAGTGTTGCGTCAGCCATTGCCGCCAGCGGATCTGGAGCCACTGGTTCAGGTAGAGCTTGTAGACGGCCAAAGCGACGAAGGTGAAGGCAAGCCCAAGGAAGATCCAGACCTCCTTGACGAATTCGGGCAGATCGTAGGCCTGCAGGGCGCTGTAGAACCGGTTCTGCCACTGATTGAGCAGCACGTTGATCGCGACCAGCACCAGCTCCATCGCGACGACGACGGCGAGCAGGCCGCGGCCGGCCCACTTGTCCTCCGACCGGAAATAGGGGACGGCGATTCGCCAGACGATCGCGAGCGTGGCGCTGAGGTTCTTCACAGAGCAGAATCTCCTAGGGGGATGTGCACAACGGCCCGGAGCCAAAGGCTTGAGGTAATGGCGGAAATGGGCGCGCTTAGACTAAAGTCGCAAGTGCTGCAATTTGCGTTGGCTTGTCGCAGCTTGCAACCCTAGCATGGGGCTCGACGGCGCGGGGTGGGGTGCTCTGGGATTTCGCGAGCTTGTGAGCGGGACGGGAACCGCCGCATTCGCGAGGAATTCGCGTCCAGCTCGGGGGTTATCGCTTCCAGCGTCAAGCAGGATCGGCTCTCCACGCGGGCCGTCTGCCGCAAACATGCGTGGGGGAGGAAGACCATGTGGAATCAAGTCTATGATCCGCTGCACAGTCCGGTGCTGTCGACGATTGCGGCGGCGGTGCCCGTCGTCACGCTGCTGGTCCTGATCGCGAGCGGCCGCGTCCAGGCGCATATCGCGGCGGTCATCGCCGTGATCGTGGCCAATTTGATCACGATCTTCGTCTTCACCATGCCGGCGAACATGTCGATCCGTGCCTCGGTGCTGGGCATCGTGACCGGCTTTTTCCCGATCGGCTGGATCGTGCTCAATGTCATCTTCCTCTACCAGGTGACGGTGAGCACGGGACGCTTCGAATTGCTCAAGCGCGCCATCGGCGGCGTCACCGAGGACCGGCGGCTGCAATTGCTGCTGATCGCCTTCTCTTTCGGCGCGTTCTTCGAGGGCGCCTCGGGCTTCGGCACGCCGGTCGCCATCACCGGCGCCGTGCTGATCGGCCTCGGCTTCTCGCCGCTCGCGGCGTCCGGCCTGTCGCTGATCGCCAACACCGCGCCGGTCGCCTATGGCGCGCTGGGCACGCCGATCCAGGGCCTTGCCTCGGTCACCGGGCTCGATCCCTACATCCTCGGCGCGATGGTCGGCCGGCAATTGCCGGTCTTCTCGCTGATCGTGCCGTTCTGGGTGGTGTGGGCGTTCGCGGGCTGGAAGGGCATGAAGGATGTCTGGCCGGCAATCCTGGTCACCGGCGTGTCGTTCGCGATTCCGCAATTCGTGATCTCGAACTTCATCAACCCCTGGATCGTCGACATCGGCGCGTCGCTGATCTCGATGGGCGCGCTGATCCTGTTCCTCAAAGTCTGGCAGCCCAGGCAGCTCTGGCTGTCGCCGGCGCTGCGCGGCCGCGATGAATCGGCAGCCACCATGGCGGCGGCCAAACCGCTCGACAAGACGCCGCTGACGCAGAGCGAACTGTTCGGCGCGCTGCTGCCGTGGATCATCGTCTGCATCGTGATGCTGATCTGGGGTAACGGGGCGTTCAAGGCCTGGGCGAATTCGATCTTCGTCTGGAACTATCCCGTGCCCGAGCTGCACCAGATGATCAACAAGATGCCGCCGGTCGCGCCAGGGCCGACGAAAGAGAGCGCCGTGTTCGGCTTCACCTACCTGTCCTTCACCGGCACGGGCATGCTGATCGCGGCGATCATCTCCGGTGTCCTGATGGGCGTCGGTCCCGGCAAGCTCGTGACCGAGTACGGTCGTACCATCCGGCTCTGTGCGATCTCGCTGATTACGATCTCGGCGATGCTGGCGATCGGCACCTTGACGCGGCTCTCCGGCGTCGACGCGACGCTCGGCCTCGCCTTCGCCGCAACCGGCGTGCTCTATCCCTTCTTCGGAACGCTGCTCGGCTGGTTGGGCGTGGCGCTGACGGGATCTGACACCGCCTCCAACGTGCTGTTCGGCAATCTGCAGAAGATCACCTCCGAGCAGCTCGGCCTGTCGCCGGTCCTGATGGCCGCGGCGAACTCGTCCGGCGGCGTGATGGGCAAGATGATCGACGCGCAGTCGATCGTGGTCGCCTCCACTGCCACCAACTGGTACGGGCACGAGGGCACGATCCTGCGCTTCGTGTTCTGGCACTCGATCGTGCTGGCCTGTCTCGTCGGCGTGCTCGTGACGTTGCAGGCCTATGTCTGGCCGTTCACGGCAATGGTCCTGAAGTAGCAGGCCAACTCCGGCTCGAACGCAAATCCCCGCGAGGTTCCGCCCCGCGGGGATTTTTGCGCCCAATCAAATCTCATCGCGCTCCAGGTTGAGCGAACCTTCTCATTGGCGCCGCCGTCTTATAGAAGGTGCGGCAAATCAGGTCGGACGAGAGGTCTCATGGTTTCGCTCAGGCGATTGGTGTGTGCTGCGGTTGCAATGCTAGCGATGTCCATTGTCGCGCGTGCCGAGGACGGTTTCCCGTTCGGCACCGAGATGACGCTGGAAGCGCTGCCGCAAGCAGGCTCGAAGCGAATTCCGAACATCGAAATCGGCGACCATGGCGAGGTCGTGCTCGAGCTCTGGTGCAAGGGCGGCAAGGGCCAGTTCTCGGTCGCCGGCAACACCGTGATCTTCGTCCCCGGTCAGATCCAGGATCGCTCCTGCCCGCCGGCAAGGGCGCAGGCCGACGACGATCTGGTCGCAGCACTGAGCAGCGTCGAGACCTGGAAGCGTCAGGGCGACGTGCTGACGCTGATCGGCCCCAAGCCGCTGCGCTTCAGGACGACGGGGAATTAGCTCCGCTCTCGTGTCCCGGACAAGGCGCGTCGCGCAAGCGATGCGCCGCAGAGCCGGGACCCAGATTTTCTATCGGCAAATTCGTGTGTGGCCTCTGGGCCCCGGCTCGTAGCGCTTCGCGCCATAGCGCGTCGAAGACGCGCGTAAACGCGCTTGTGTCGTCCGGGGCACGATAGTTCAGCGCGCCTACTTCCACACCGACTTGTCGGCATCCCAGCGCTGGCCCTTGAGCTCCTTGGCAAGCGCCTCGACCGAACCGTTGTCGTCGGGCTGCTCGCCTTCCTCGTCGACCGACGTGTCGTCGGAGAGATTGAGCTTGGCGCCGCTGCTCTCGTCGGCGGTCGTCGTCGCGGGGCTGCCGATCCACAGCATGAGCTTGTCGGTCGCGCCCGGCTTGTCGGGCGAGACGAGCCCTGCGACCTCGATCGTGTCGGTGAGATCGAGCGCGGGGAAATCCGGGTTCGGCCGCTTGAAGACCAGCTTGAGCTTGCCCGTGACGGGGTTGAAGCTTTGCGAGACCGGCTTTGCCGCGAGCGTCCGGCTCAAAACGTTCGAGACGGCGGCCGCGAGCTTGTCCTTGCTGATCTTGTCGCCCTCGCGCCAGTCGGCTGCGGCGAAGCGGATGGTGCGGTCCATCTCGGTCATGCCCGCGGTCCAGCCCGCGGCGGTGACGCCCGGCGTCGCCTTGAATTTCGCCAGCAGCGCGCCGGCGCGCTCGGGATCGACCGACATGTTGATGGTCTGCTCGCCTGCGCGCAGCGCATCGCAGCCGACCGTGAGGCTCGCCAGCGTCACCTCGACCGCCTGGCCCTTCAGGCTCTTCAGGAAGTCGGTTGCAGCGTCGAGCTTGACCTTGACCGCGATCGCCTCCGGCGAGACGTCGGTGAAATCCTTCGGCTGCGGCGTGATGCCGTCGTCGGAGGTCTGGTTGTCCTGAAATTCCTTCTCGCTGAGATCGGAATTGTCGGGCGAGGTCACCTCGGTCACGACCTGGCCAATGCTGATCTGGCCGCGGAATTCGAAGGTGTCGCCGCTCTGCTTGCGCAGCAGCTTGACGCTGACGGGCGCCTTCTCGCTGATGCTCTGCGCGGTGCCGGTCAGGGTCTGGCCCGCGACCTGGAGATTGACGACGAAGCGGTCCTTGCGGTCGGAATTCTTTGCGACGGGATAGCAGACGTCGAGCACGGCCGCCGTCACCGTCTTGCCCTGGCGCGTCTCCTTCAGGATCACGTCGGCATTGCCGTCCATCAGCCCGTCGATCGAGGTGAAATAGCGTGTCTCGGGGCCACCGGGCGTCGTGGCCTTCGGCGACAGCTTCATCTGGGCGGATGCGGAATGCGGAGAAGCTGCAAGCAGAGCCAAAAGGGCTGTCGAACAAACCAGAAGCGCACGCATCGATGAAATCCTCGCGCAACGGGCATGATCCGGAAAGTGTGAAGCGGTTTTCCGAGAGGATCATGCCCAAACAATTCGAATCGGCGCGTCACCGTAGTGGGTTTTGGCCGTCGGTTGAATCGGAAAGCGGAGGGGCAGGGTCGGCAAAAAAGAAGGCCGCCCGGAGGCGGCCTTCGCAACATTGTAACGGAACGGAGGCTTAGAAGCCGCCCATGCCGCCGCCGCCGGGCATCGCGGGCGAGGCTTCCTTCTTCGGCGTTTCGGCGACCATGGCCTCGGTGGTGACCAGCAGGCCGGCCACGGAGGAGGCGTCCTGGAGCGCGGTGCGCACCACCTTGGCGGGATCGATGATGCCCTTCTCGATCATGTCGACATAGTCCTCGGTCTGGGCGTCGAAGCCGAAGGTCTCGGACTTGTTCTCCAGGATCTTGCCGACCACGATCGAGCCTTCCACGCCGGCGTTTTCCGAGATCTGGCGGATCGGAGCCTCGAGCGCCTTCAGCACGATGTTGATGCCGGCCTGGACGTCGGCATTGGCGTTGGTGAGACGGCCGACCGCCTTCTTGGCGCGCAGCAGCGTGACGCCGCCGCCGGGGACGATGCCTTCCTGCACCGCGGCGCGGGTGGCGTTGAGGGCGTCCTCGACGCGGTCCTTCTTCTCCTTGACCTCGATCTCGGTAGCACCGCCGACGCGGATCACCGCGACGCCGCCGGCCAGCTTGGCGAGACGCTCCTGGAGCTTCTCACGGTCGTAGTCCGAGGTGGTCTCCTCGATCTGCGCCTTGATCTGGCCGACACGGGCCTCGATGTCCGGCTTCTTGCCGGCGCCCTTGACGATCGTGGTGTTCTCCTTGTCGATCACGACCTTGCCGGCGCGGCCCAGCATCTTCACCGTGACGTTCTCGAGCTTCATGCCGAGGTCTTCGGAAATGAGCTGGCCACCGGTGAGGATGGCGAGGTCCTCGAGCATGGCCTTGCGGCGATCGCCGAAGCCCGGCGCCTTGACGGCGGCGACCTTGAGGCCGCCGCGGAGGCGGTTGACGACCAGGGTGGCCAGCGCCTCGCCCTCGACGTCTTCGGCGATGATGACGAGCGGCTTGCCCGACTGCACCACGGCTTCCAGCACCGGAAGCATGGCCTGCAGGCCCGAAAGCTTCTTCTCGTGCAGGAGGATGTAGGCATCCTCGAGCTCGGCGGTCATCTTCTCGGGGTTGGTGACGAAGTAGGGGCTGAGATAGCCGCGGTCGAACTTCATGCCCTCGACGATGTCGACTTCGGTGTCGAGCGACTTGTTCTCTTCGACGGTGATGACGCCTTCGTTGCCGACCTTCTGCATCGCCTGGGCGATCATCTTGCCGATGGCGGCATCGCCGTTGGCCGAGATGGTGCCGACCTGGGCGACCTCGGAGGAGGCGGCGACGGGCTTGGCCCGCTTCTCGATGTCCTTGATGACGGAAGCGACCGCGATGTCGATGCCGCGCTTGAGGTCCATGGGGTTCATGCCGGCGGCAACCGCCTTGGCGCCTTCGCGCACGATGGCCTGGGCCAACACGGTGGCGGTGGTGGTGCCGTCGCCGGCGAGGTCGTTGGTCTTGGAGGCGACCTCACGCACCATCTGGGCGCCCATGTTCTCGAACTTGTCCTCGAGCTCGATCTCCTTGGCGACGGTGACGCCGTCCTTGGTGATGCGGGGGGCGCCGAAGCTCTTCTCGATGACGACGTTGCGGCCCTTCGGGCCGAGCGTCACCTTGACGGCGTTGGCGAGAACGTCGACGCCGCGCAGCATGCGATCGCGCGCGTCTCCGGAAAACTTGACGTCTTTGGCAGCCATTTTAGCAATCCCTCGTGTTTGGTGATGTGTCTGCCGCACGCCCGTCGCATCAATTCCGGGATTCGTGGACCGAACCCGGCGGAATGATGGATGCCCGGACCGCCTGGATCCGGGCATGACATTCAGCGGCTGTTCAGGCGGATGGCCTTAGGCCAGTACGCCCATGATGTCCGACTCCTTCATGATCAGGAGCTCTTCGTTGTCGATCTTGACCTCGGTGCCCGACCATTTGCCGAACAGCACGCGGTCGCCGACCTTGAGGTCGATCGGGGTCAGCTTGCCGGTCTCGTCACGGCCGCCGGGGCCGACGGCGACGACCTCGCCCTGGGAGGGCTTTTCCTTGGCGCTGTCCGGAATGATGATGCCGCCCTTGGTCTTTTCCTCGGCGTCGATACGTTTGACCACGACACGGTCATGCAGCGGACGAAATTTGGATTTAGCCATGACGTTTCCCTTTGGAGGCTCGCTTCGGAAGTAATGGAAGTGGGTGGGGCGGCGCTTCCGTCCATCCCCCTATCCCGAGGATCGAACGGCGTGCTTAGCAATCGGGCTTTCCGAGTGCTAATAGTGGGCCCGGAAATATGGCTTGGCCGCGATCCTGTCAAGCAAAGGTGGTTAAGCGATTGGTGAGGCGGATATAGGATGGTGGCACTGGAAACTTGTTCGGGGCGCCGACGTATTAAAGGACGTCATTGCTCCGGCAGCGGTTTTGCGCTTGGCTGCAGGAGGGGTGCGGCCATGGTCTTGTTCGGGGGAATGCCATGATCAGTTCAGCTCACGCGCGCACGGTTGCCAATCTGGCCGCCGCCTCTTGTCTGGCGCTGCTGCTGGGCGCCTGCGGCGGCGGCATGAGCCTGCCGTCCTTCTCGTCGTCCTCGCCGCCGCCCGAAGCCGAGCCGGGCGTCGCGCCCGAAATGCCTGCGACCATTCGCGGCGACGAGATCGTCGGCCGCTGGGGCCTCGCCTCGTTCCAGAACCCGGCCGACCGCGCCCGCACCGAGGCCGCCGCCCGGGCCCAGTGCAAAAATCCCTACGTGATCACCGCCGGCTCCTCCGGCGGCGTGATCATGCATCTGGCCGACCAGGCAACGCCCCAGGAGCTGCGGCTTAAGGGCTCGCCGAGCGGCAAGAACTACATCGGACCGGCGGGTCCGACCCCCGGCGAGCAGGACCGCGAAATCATCTCCTTCGACGGCCGCGTCCTGATCACCCGCTTCATCGACAAGGACGCCGCCACCCGCTACGGCAACATGGTCTACGTCCGCTGCGCGCCGCGGGCGTGATGTTCGTCTTCCGTCATGCCGGGGCGCGCGAAGCGCGAACTATGGTGCGCACTCGCGCACCTGAGAATCTCGATGTGGTGAGCTTCCTGCCTTAAATCTCCGGATTCCGGGTCCGGCTCTGTCGAGCCGCCCCGGAATGACGGGCTGGGCCAAAAACAAAAACGCCGGCTCTCGCCGGCGTTTTGTTTTTCGCTATGCCGCGTCCGCTCAGTCGAACAGCGCGTCGATGTCGTCCTGCGAGGCGTGGCCGACGTCGCCGGCGAGCTTGGGGCCGTTGAGAAGCTTGTCGTCCTCGCTGCGATTGTCGACCTGCGGCACGACGTGGGACTTGATCGCGTCGACGCCGCCCCAGATCTCCATCATCGCATTGATGTGCTGCTCGATGAACTTCATCGTGCCCATCACCTTGCTGATGCGCTGGCCGGTCAGGTCCTGGAAGTTGCAGGCCTCGAAGATCGAGATGACGCGTTCCTGGATGTCGTCGGCGAGCCGCTTCTGCTGGTCGATCGAGTCCACCTTGGACATTGCGCTGGCGGCCTGGTCGATCGACTCCGCGGCCTCGAGGATCTGCTGGGTCGCCTGCTCGGTGCCGCCGACCACCGCGCCGAGCTCGCCATTGACCTTGGCCATTTCGCCGCCGTCAAAGCTCTTGCCGTGCAGTGTCGCGATTTCGCGCTTGGTGCGGTCGATGGCATCATGGATGAGGTCGAGCTCGACCTTCAGCTTTTCGCACTGCTCGATCTGGGCCCGATAGGTCTCGAGCATGGTCCGAGCCTCGGAGAGCTCGTGGGCGGTGGAGGCGTCGATCGCCGCCATGGCTGCGCTGCCGGACAAGGGCAAGGGCGCGGTGCCTTTCGCCATCTGTGCACGGATCGCACGTAGCTCGGCCATGATCTCGCTATGCATCGGGATTGCCTCTTCAGTTACGTCCAAAATCGGCATCTCGCCACCAGCGATATCCTCGACGCGAAAACGTTTGCGGTGAACAGCCATCTGGATACTCCCCCCACCTCACTCACGCGTCTTTGTAGGCAGAAGCGATTTAACACGAAGTTCACGGCAGGAACTGTTGTGCGGCTGCGCGCGACGGCGCGCAAAGAAGCGATTAACCATGGGCGCGCGGCGTTCATCGAAAATAAACGCTGATCGCCAAATTGCCCCGCTGCTGACGACGTGGTGAATCCAAACGCCGCTTCTGTTTACCAAACAAAACGGCTTTTGCTTTTTATTGACCACGTCGGGGGCGCGGACCAGCCATCAGCTCTCCACGGCGCATGTGATCTAGACGAAACAGTACAGAGTACGTCGATGTTCAAGAAAATGTCTGTCGCGCTGCTCGGCAGCGCTTGCACCTTCATTGCCGGCGCAAACAGTGCCAGCGCCTTCGACAATTCGGTGCCGAACGATCCGCCCGCGGTGCTCTACCAGCCGCAGGTGCCGCCGGCGCCGGTGCGCGTCGCCTCCAATGCGAACATGGGCGGCGGCTTCATCGAGTTCCTGTTCGGCGACGGTCCCGGCCGCGGTCCGGCCTACGCGCCGCAGCAGCCGGTCTATCAACAGCAGCCCGGCTATTACGACCAGCGCCGCCTGCCGCCGATGGGCGAGCCGCAGATGCAGGGTGGATATCAGCAAGGCGCGGTTCAGCAGGAGACGGCCGACCCGCGGCAGCGTCAGTTTGATCCAAGGTTCGAGAAGCAATCTGTTGACTATAGCGGCAAGGAAAGTCCCGGCACCATCGTGGTCGATACCCCGAACAAATTCCTCTATCTCGTCGAGGGCAACGGCAGGGCGATGCGCTACGGCATTGGCGTCGGGCGTCCCGGCTTCACCTGGTCCGGCGTGAAGGCGATCACAGCCAAGCGCGAATGGCCGGACTGGACGCCGCCGGCCGAAATGATCGCGCGCCGTCCCGATTTGCCCCGGCACATGGAAGGCGGTCCGGAGAACCCGCTCGGCGCCCGCGCGATGTATCTGGGCTCGACGCTGTACCGCATCCACGGCTCCAACGAGCCCTGGACCATCGGCACCAACGTCTCCTCCGGCTGCATCCGCATGCGCAACGAAGACGTCATCGACCTCTACGGCCGCGTCAATGTCGGCACGAAGGTCGTGGTGATGTAGCCCAGCGCGCGCTGCGAGCCGTCAACTCCGCGTGTCGCGCCGGCTCGCGACGCGCGGCATCGAAGGCGTTGCGCGCCGCCGGCGTACGTCCTCCGGCCAAGGTCCAAAGCGCGATGCGATCAGGATGAATCGTCATCGCGCTTCAGGTTGTTGTTTAAGCATGATCTTTTCGGAAAACCGCTGCGCACTTTTTCCGGATCATGCTTTAGGCTGGCCGACGATGCCGCCTCGAACCGAGACGAGGGGCAACAGAGCAGCGACGACGAGTTGATGAATGGGAAAGCGATGCGCGAACGGAGCGTTTCAACCGCCGCGCCGACAGCTCTGCCTTCTTGAGGCGCTCGTGCAGTCCCTCCAACTCCGACAACTCGGTGATGAGATGAGTTGTCACGTTGGTCAGGGTTGCGATGCGCTGCTGAAGTGGACTCATTTTTAAAACCCCGACTATAACCAAGAGAGGCAACCACATTGGTGTGTGGCATGAGCAACGTGTTCTTCCAGTTGAACACCCATGTCCGAATTTGGAAATCCGGGAGTCTACGGTCGCACGCGTCAGACGGCGATTTGATTTGTCATGGTGAATTCAGGCGCGTCGGGTAACGTTCAGCTCAGTCCAATGGCGCTGCGCATTAGTCATATTATATCGAGCGTCCTCTCTCCTTGCCGTGGCACAAAAGACGCTCGAGCCCATGCTCTAAAGAAAACGGCCGCCGAGAGGCGGCCGTCCGCATCTTTCGGACGAATTGCTCACGCGTAATCGCTGCCGCCATCGTCGTCGCCGCCGAAATCGCTGTCGTCGGCTACGTCCATATTGCCGTCGTCGTTGTTGTCGCCGTAGTTCTGGTCGTTGTCGTTACGATCGTTGTTCGCCTGGTCGGAGAAGCTCTGGCGGGACTCCCGGTTCGAGCCGATGTCGTTGAGGCCGGCATCGCGCGCGAGCGAGCCGCCGGACTGGTCGCTGCCGCCCCAAGGACTTCCACCAGCGCTGCGGTCGCCGAGGGCGTTGGTGTCGCCAAAGGCCTGCTGATGCGATCCGCCCATCATGCCGCGGATGCTCGAGAGCAGCAGCGAGCCGCCGACGACGCCGGCCGCAGCTGCCGCCGCGGTGCCGAGGAACGAGCCGCCGCCACCGCCCATCGGCGGTGCGCCATAACCCTGGCCCGGGGCCTGACCTGGACCTTGGCCGTAAGGCGGCTGACCGTAGCCCGGCTGTGTCTGCTGCATCGCTCCGCCGCTGTTCCAGACCGGCCGCGTGTCACGCGGCGGCACGTTCGGAACCGAGCCGCGCGAGGGGCCTCCGCCGAACAAGGTATCGCGCATGGTGTCGAGGAAGCCGCCGGACTGCGCCTGCTCGGGCGCATGGGCCGCTTCCAGCTCCTGGATGCGGTTATGGGCGCGCTTCAGCGCTTCGTCCTGCAGCAGCGTGGTCTGCACCAGCGCATAGATCGCGCCGGGTGCCTTGCGCAGCCCGTCCGAGATCGCGGCGATCGCGTCGGGATCGCGCGGTGCGTTTTCCAGTTTCGAAAGCCGGTCGAAAAGGTCGTCGACGAGCTGGCGTTCCTGCGGCGTCATGATCAGTCTCCCTCGCGCAAAACAAGCGCGAAGCAGATGTAGGGTTCCATTGTGGCCCCAACAGTGCCGGCCGGATTAAATTTCGGTATGCGACAAGCTGCCCCGCGGCTTGCTGTCCGCCGGTGTCATCCCAGCGTGGCGCCGCTGTCCGCCAGCAGACGCGCGAAGGCGTCGCCCGCCAGATAGGCGTGCTCGCGTTCGCGGACATCCGTCATCGGATCGAGGCCGGCGAGGACATCGTCGACGAAGCCGGGGTGGCACATCACGAGGCCGCCATCCGGCAAGCCTTCCAGGAATTGCCGCATCAGCTCGCCAAAATCGGCCGCCCGCGTGAAGTCATAGGCGCCGGCAAAGCCCGGGTTGAAGCTGAGCCCCGCGCTGCCGGCACGGCGGCGGAATTGCGCGCTGAGGACGTCGAGCACGATGGCCTTGGGTGAGGCCAGCCGCTGCTTGAGCGGCAGGTCGCGGCCGCCCTGGCGCACCCAGGCGTTCGGCGCGCCTTCGCGGACCGCATCGACGAAGCCGTCGCGCACCTGCGGATAGAGCTGCACATGCTGATGGCCGTCGACGAAGTCAGGCGCGCGCCCGAACGCTTCGGCGAAGGCGGCGAGCTGCGCCTTCACCTCGTTGCGGAAGAATTCGCGGTCGAGCCGCCGCAAAATGCCCGCGCGCAGCAGCTTCGGAAACGGCATGAACATGTCGCCGTCGAGCGGGCGGAAATGCATGGTGAGGGGACGGAACGGCGCCGACAGCGTCACGTGCAATCCGATCGCGCAGCGCGGGCTCGTCTTCGCCGAGGCCTGAAGCGCCTCGACCTCGCTGCGCGCGATTGCGGGCCCCACCATCATCACCGAGGTGGCGTTGAGGCGGCCGCGTTCGATCAGGTCGCGGATGGCGCGGTTGACGCCCGGGCTGATGCCGTAATCGTCGGCACAGAGCCAGATCCGCCGCAGACCCGCGGCCGCGCTCATTCGGCCGCCGTCCTCTTCGCGGCGTCGCTCGAAGCGTCCTGCGCCGCTTCGAAGTGCTTTTCACTATGCTCGGCGACGAAGTAGATCGGGCGCGCCTTCAGCTCGGAGAGGATCTTGCCGATATATTCGCCGACGATGCCGATCATGATGAGCTGCACGCCGCCGATCGTCATCAGGCCGATCACGAGCGAGGGATAGCCGGGCACCTGCTTGCCGGTCGTGAACACCTCCCAGAGGATCGAAAGGCCGAACAGGAAGGCGCCCCCGGCGAGAATGACGCCGAGCAGGCTGGCGAAGCGCAGGGGTGCCACCGAAAACGAGGTCAGGCCCTCGATCGACAGGCCGAGCAGGCTCGCGGCGTTGAAGGTGGTGACGCCATGGGCGCGCGCGGACGGCTCGTAGTCGACCCGGATCTGGCGGAAGCCGATCCAGCTGGCGAGGCCCTTGAAGAACCGGTTGCGCTCGGGCAGCTGCCTGAGCGCTGTGACCGCGCGCGGCGACAGCAGGCGGAAGTCGCCGGCGTCCTCGGGAATCTTCTGCCGTGCCCCCCAATTGATCAGCGCGTAGAAACCGTGCACGGCGACCCGGCGCAGGAAGGTCTCGTTGTCGCGATGCGCCTTGGCGGTGTAGACGACGTCATAGCCGTCATCGATCCAGTGCCGCACCAGCTGCTCGATCAGGGCCGGCGGATGCTGGCCGTCGCCGTCCATGAACATGACGGCGCCCAGCCGGGCATGGTCGAGGCCGGCCATCAGCGCCGCTTCCTTGCCGAAATTGCGCGACAGCGACACCACCTGGACGTCGATCGCGTCGGCCGGCAGCGCGCGGGCGATCGCCAGCGTCGCATCCTTGCTGCCGTCGTCGACATAGACGACCTCGCAAGCCAGCCGATAGCGCTCCCGCAAGGTTTTTGCCAGATCGCAGATGCGCTGGTGCAGGGCGGCGAGGCCCGCCGCCTCGTTGTAGACGGGGACGACGATCGACAGTCCCTTCGCCGCGGCGGTGCCTGCGGTCGTCGTCATGCCGGAAACGTCGGAGCCCAGCGTCATCGATCAAGTTCCAGAAGCGTTCAAAGTCATCTTAACAGCATATGGTAGCTGCCGTTTGCTGTCGCAAAGCTGAACGGAAAAGCCGAACGGCCTGAGGCTCACTGCCGCAGGAACGCCTCCAGCTTGGCGAACAGCGGGTTCTCCCGGTCGAACACGTAGTCGAGCGAAACCACCGAGACGGTCTCGGCGCCATGCTCGCGCAGGAAGCTTGCCAGCGCATAGAGCTGTCCCGGCGGGCAGTGCAACGTCAACATGCCCGACGAGGTCGGCCCGCCGAACGGGGCCTCGACGCCGAACCGGCCATGGGCTTCGCCGAGCAGCGCGGCGTCGCATTGCCGGAAGCGGGTGCGGACCTCGCGATACTTGTTGGCTCGCGCCCTTGCTGCGATGTGATCGAGGATGACGCGCGCGGTCTCCCGCGCCTGCGGCGTCCAGTCGGCCTCTTTCGAGGCGACCAGATTGGCCTGGCTGCGCAGGATCACGCCGTCGTCGAGCACCCGCAAGCCGTTGGCGGCGAGCGTCGCGCCCGTCGTGGTGATGTCGACGATCAGCTCGGCGCTGCCGGCCGCCGGCGCGCCTTCGGTCGCGCCGCTACTTTCAACGATGCGGTAATCGGTGATGCCGTGGCTCTGGAAGAAGGTGCGGGTGAGGTTGATGAACTTGGTCGCGACCCGCATCCGCATGTGATGCTGCTCGCGGAAGCCGGTGGTGACGTCGTCGAGGTCGGCCATGGTGCGAACGTCGATCCAGGCCTGCGGCACCGCGACGACGACGTCGGCGTAGCCGAAGCCGAGCCCGTCGATCAGCGACACGCGCTTGTCGGCGTCCGCGATGTTCTCGCGCACCAGGTCTTCCCCGGTGACGCCGAGATGCGCGAGGCCGCGCGACAGTTGCGAGGCGATCTCGCTCGCCGAGAGATAGGCGACCTCGACATTGTCGAGGCCTGCAAGCGTGCCGCGATAGTCGCGGGCGCCGCCGGCCTTCGACAGCTTGAGCCCGGCACGGGCGAAGAAGGCCTCGGTGTTTTCCTGCAGGCGGCCCTTGGAGGGAACGGCCAGAACGAATGGCGCGCTCATGACTTAAGCTCCCACCTTGCGGCCGATCTTCGTCAGCGCATCCACCCAGACCGAGAAGCCGACCGCAGGGATCGGTTCAGTCGATCCAAGCTGGGTCATCAGCCCGTCATAGCGGCCGCCGGCGACCAGCGGCTCGGCGCCGTTGCCCCGGTGATGCAGTTCGAATTCGAAGCCGGTGTAATAGTCGAGCCCGCGCCCGAACGCGGTCGAGAAGCGCGTCTGCTTCACGTCGATGCCCCGCGCCGCCATGAAGCCGACCCGGCTCTCGAACTGGTCGATCGCAGCCGTGAGGTCGAGCCTGGCGTCGGCAGTGAGCGCGCGCAGCTCGGCGATGGCATCGTCGGGATTGCCTGCAATCGTCAGGAAGCGCTTGAGCACGGCAATCGCCTCGCGCGGCAGCGCACCGCCCTTCAGCGTCGATTGCTCGAGGAAGCGGTCGGCGATCTCGGCCGTGGTGCGTCCCCCGACATTGGTGGTGCCGGCGATCGACATCAGATCGGTGACGAAGGCGAGCGCCGCCTTGCGGTCGGAGCCGGCGAGGGCGGCGAGCACGCCCTCATATTCGCTGCGGGTGGCGGTGGTCGCGGCCGCCAGCCGTTCCAGATCCTTTTCCAGGCTGATCTTGCGGTTGAAATCCTTGACCAGGCGGCGGCGCCAGACCGGATAGAGGTCGAGCGCGTCGAGCAGCGCGTTGAACAGCGCCACGTCGCCGGTGCGGATCTCGACGTCGCGGACACCGAAGGCCGCGGTCGCTTCGAGCCCGAGCGCCAACGTCTCGGCGTCGGCCGCGGCGCGGTCCTGGCGGCCGAACGATTCGATGCCGGCCTGCAGGAATTCGCTGGCTTGACCGCTGCGGTAGCGAAACACCGGGCCGAGATAGCTGAACCCGGCCGGCTGGCCGGCACGACCGGAGGTCAGGTAATCGCGCGCCACCGGAATGGTCAGGTCCGGGCGCAGGCACAGTTCCTCGCCGGAGAGGTCACTCGTCAGGTACAGGCTCTTGCGGATGTCCTCGCCGGAGAGGTCTAGGAACGGCTCGGCCGGCTGCAGGATGGCGGGCTCGGCCCTGACGTAACCGGCCTGCGCGAACGACAACAGCAGCGTATCCGCCCAGGCGGCGGAGCCGGCAGCATTTGAGGTGGCAGTCGCGGTCATAACTGGGTCCATCGTCCCGGTGGAACCGGGCAGGGCAAGGGGAGGCAGGCGAATTGCGCAGCCCTTAGCATGGCCCGAAAGCGGTTTCGACCTCCAAAGGATCAATCGCTTAACAGGCGGGCAACGCCGGGATCAGCTGGCATTGCCCCAATCGCCCAGCACCGCCTGCACCAGCGCCAGAGCGGCCACGGCGGCGGTATCGGCCCGCATGATCCGCGGGCCGAGCGCCAGCCGGAGGATCCTGGGCTGCCGCAGCAGCAGGGCCCGCTCTTCCTCTGCAAAGCCGCCCTCCGGGCCGATCAGCACGTCGATCCCCTGTCCGGCCTCGCGGGCGTCTTGCAGGCTTTGCACCGGGTTTTGCACCTCCGCCGCCTCGTCGCAGAAGATCAGCAGGCGGCCCGCAGGGCGCTGACTGAGATACCGCTCCAGCGGCACCGGCTCGGCGACCATGGCGATGCTCAAAATGCCGCATTGCTCGGCCGCCTCGACGACATTCGCGCGCATCCGCTCGGTGTTGACCCGGGAGGCCTGGGTGAACCGGGTCAGGACCGGCTGCAGGGCGGCTGCGCCCATCTCGATGGCCTTCTGGACCATGTAATCCAGCCGGGCATGCTTGAGCGGGGCGAAAACGTAGGCGACGTCGGGCAGTCCGTCCTGGGGCCGGGTCTGCTGCAGGATCACGAGACCGTCCGGCCGCTTGCGACCCTCGATGGCGGCCTGCCACTCGCCGTCCCGGCCGTTGAAGGCCAGAACCTCGGCCCCGGCGGCAAGTCGCAGCACATTGCCGAGATAATTGCTCTGGTCGCGGTCGAGCGGGACCCTGGCGTCCTGGGCAAGAGGAGCGTCGACGAACAGGCGGGGAGCGCGAAAATCGTGGGAGGGCATCGTTCAGGGGTCCGATTTGGGGCCGTTCTTAACCGAAAGCAGCCATTCCGGGGGTAAATATTGCCGAAATGGTGCGTCCCCGCGCCGCGCTCTTGCCCTATTCAACGGGTTGTTAAGCGCCGGCGGGAATCGTAAAAACGCGAACACGCTGGTTGCGCTTCAATTGGGAAGACGCTGAACCCCGTAGCTCCTGCCGGAGAGATTCTCCTGATGATCCGTCATTTGATGGTTCCGATCACTGCCGCCATGGTCACCCTGAGCACCGCGGGCGCCTATGCGCAAAGCGCCTTCCCGGCGCCGCTGCCGAACCAGGCCGCCACCAGTTCCGCGTTTCCCCCGGTGAACGGCTCGGCGCCGACCGCTTCGGTCGGCACGGCACCGCAATCGTCCTTTCCCGTGAATGGCGCCGCGCCCGTCGGCGGCGCTGGCGCGTTCAGCGCGGCCCCGCCGACCCAGGGCGGCCCCGGCGAGGACTGCATGAAGGCTTTCATTCCTCTGCGCGAGGAAGCCGAGAAGCGCGGCAAGCTGATCAAGGCCGCGAGCGACCGTCATGCGCCGCCGGACGAAGCCTGCAAGCTGATCCGCAATTTCAGCCAGGCTGAGACCAAGATGATCAAGTACATCGAGTCCCACGCCGCCAAATGCGGAATCCCGGCGCAGATCGGCGCGCAGATGAAGGACGGTCACAAGAATACCGAGGCCATGGCGACGAAGGTCTGCAACGTCGCGCAGCAGATGCAGAACCAGCCGCGCGGTCCGGCCGGCCCGTCGCTGAGCGAGGTGCTCGGTTCAGGCTCGGCGCCTGAGGCCAATGCCGGCAAGAAGGGCGGCAGCACCTTCGACACGCTCAACGGCAACGTCCTGACCCGATGATACACGTGCCGCCGATTTGAAGTTCCTACGGTGCTTGCCGCGAGATCCTCATGGGAACTTCAAATCGACAAGCGGCACGTGAATTATAAT
Source organism: Bradyrhizobium sp. CCBAU 11430 (assembly GCF_028128855.1). Lineage (NCBI taxonomy): Bacteria > Pseudomonadati > Pseudomonadota > Alphaproteobacteria > Hyphomicrobiales > Nitrobacteraceae > Bradyrhizobium > Bradyrhizobium sp. CCBAU 11430. The sequence continues at coordinate 299,434 of NZ_LBJV01000071.1, read as the reverse complement.
TTCTTGCTAGTGCCCTTGTAGTTTTCGAAGTTCGTACCGGAATACGCCGCGATGGAATACGAACTTCGAAAACTGGGCACTAGCACATCCGCCCGCGTTGCCGATTCCACCGGCAACTGGGTCGATACGCTGGCGCCGCCATGGGCGCGGCCTTATTTGCGATTGTCCCGCTTCGATCGTCCGATCGGCTCATGGCTGCTGTTGATGCCGTGCTGGTGGTCGGCCGCGCTCGCGAGCGGCATGGCGCATGACGTCCGCGGACTGCCGCTCACCATCGTGCTGTTCTTCATCGGCGCCTTCGTGATGCGTGGGGCGGGCTGCACCTGGAACGACATCACCGACCGCGACCTCGACGCCAGGGTCGAGCGCACCCGCTCGCGGCCGCTGCCCTCGGGCCAGGTCAGCACGAAGCAGGCGCTGGCTTGGATGGTCGTGCAGGCGCTGATCGGCCTTATCGTGCTGCTGCAGTTCAACCGCTTCGCGATTGCGACCGGCATCGCTTCGCTCCTGATCGTCGCGATCTACCCCTTCATGAAGCGCATCACCTGGTGGCCGCAGATCGTGCTCGGGCTTGCCTTCTCCTGGGGCGCCCTGATGGGATTTGCCGTCACCTTCGGCCGCATCGACGTCACCGCGATGGTGCTCTATGCCGGCGCGATTTCATGGGTGATCGGCTATGACACGATCTACGCGCATCAGGACGCCGACGACGACGCGCTGATCGGCATCAAGTCCACCGCGCGCCTGTTCGGCGCGCACACGCACCAGGCGCTGATCCTGTTCTACGGGCTCGCTGTGATGTTGATCGGCGTCGCGCTGGCCTCAGGCGATGCTCGCTGGCCGGCCTGGCTCGGGCTGATCGCCTTCGCCGTGCACCTGGCGTCGCAGATCGTGCGCTTGCGGATCGACGATCCTGAGCTGTGCCTGCGCCTGTTCAAGTCGAACAAATATGCGGGAGCGCTGCTGTTTGCGGGGTTGCTGGTGGACGCGGTGATGCGGGCGGCGTAGCTGCCGTAGGGTGGGCAAAGGCGCCCTTGCGCCGTGCCCACGATCTCTCAATGATTGAAAAAGGTGGGCACGCTTCGCTTTGCCCACCCTACGGCACCTGTGAATGCCGTCTAATTCCTCGCGATGATCTCGCGTTCTTCGCGATGAACCGACAGCTCGCGCGCCATCGCAACGCGGCGGCGCATCAGGAATTTCGGACGGCGGGCGCGGATCGCATTGGCGCGGCGGCGGCGGGCTGCGGGCTTGCGCGCACCTTCGTCGAGCTGCGGAAGCGCGAACAGCTCGCTCCAAATCGCCAAGGCCTCGACGAGCTCGTCGCCTTCCGCGCCGACGAGCAGCGGAACGGAGAGCGAGGGATCGCGATGCACCAGGACGATGGCCTGCGCTTCGTCATTGCCGCGCAGTGCGACGCCCGTGAAGTCGCTGACGCGGACGTTGATCGCCATCTGCATGCCGCGAACGGCACGGCGAAGCACGACGCGTTCGCGATGAAGCTCGATCTGCCTGACATGTCCGTCGGCGCGCGGATCGTGCGCATCGAAGCGGACCGGAAGGGAAAGGGGGTCGAGCCGCAGAGAGCGGCTCGACCCGGCGGGAGCGACCCCGCATGTTGCTGTTTGACGCCTCACGGCTTTAGTTCTCCCCGCCGGGATTATGTTCCCGGTCGATGCGAGGACCTTAGCGCGCGGTCTTTCCGAAACCGCTTAAAAAGGCTGGTTAACCCACCGTCACTGCTGCTCATGATTGACAAGACCTTGGCGCGCATGATTGACGAGACGTTGCGCCAAAGGTGCGAATCTGAGCTTTTGGCGGGCTGAAAATGCTTGAAGTCCGCGCAATCAGGGCACATCTGTGGGTTCCGGTCCCGAACCCCCGCCCCAACAGGATTTCGTTCGTGAACTCTTCACCATCCGCAAGCTCGACGCTTTCGTCCAAGGATTCCGCCAAGGGGTCAAAGGCCAGCCGTGACCTGTTCGACCAGTCCGCCTTGTCGGATCTGGCGCAGCGGCTGGTGGAGGCGGCCAAGCGCGCCGGCGCGGATGCGGCCGACGCGGTCGCGGTGCGCGGCGTCTCCCAAGGCGTCGAGGTGCGCGACGGACGCGTCGAGGAATCCGAGCGCTCCGAGGGTGACGACGTCGGCTTGCGCGTGCTGGTTGGCCAGCGCCAGGCGGTGGTCTCGACCAACGACGTCAGCGGCGATGCCGTGACCAAGCTTGCCGAACGCGCGGTCGCGATGGCGCGCGTTGCGCCCGACGACAAATATGTCGGGCTCGCCGATCCCGCGCTGCTCGCACGCGACTTCCCCGACCTCGATCTGCTCGATCCCGATGTGCCTGCCACCAGCGAGCTCGAGCGCCGCGCACTCGCAGCCGAGGCTGCGGCCCTCGCCGTGAAGGGCGTCACCAAATCCGGCGGCGCCTCGGCGTCCGCGGGCATGGGCGGCATGGTGCTGGTCACCTCGACTGGCTTCCACGGCTCCTATTTGCGCTCCAGCCAGGGCATCTCGGCCACCGCGATCTCTGGCGAAGGCACCGGCATGGAGCGTGATTACGACTTCACCTCGGCGCCGCATGGCGCCGACCTGTTGTCGCCGGAGATCGTCGGCCGTTCCGCCGGCGAGCGCACCGTGGCGCGCTCCAATCCGCGCAAGGTCGAGACCTGCAAGGTGCCCGTCGTGTTCGATCCGCGCGTCGCCGGCTCCCTGGTCGGTCATGTCGTCGGCGCCATCAACGGCGCCTCGATCGCGCGCAAGACCAGCTTCCTCAAGGACAAGCTCGGCCAGCAGCTGTTTGCGAAGAACATCCGCATCATCGACGATCCCCTGCGCAAGCGCGGCCTGCGCTCGCAGACGTTCGACGCCGAAGGCGTTGCCGTGAAGAAGATCGCGCTGATCGACGAGGGCGTGCTGACGACCTGGCTGCTCGACTGCGCCACTGCGCGCGAGCTCGGCCTTGCCACCACCGGCCATGCCCACCGCGGCGTTTCTTCCTCGCCGTCGCCCGGGCCGTACAATCTGCATCTCGAGCCCGGCACGCCGACGCCGGCCGAGCTGATCTCCGATATCAAGCAGGGCTTCTACGTCACCGATCTGATCGGCTCCGGCGTGAACGGCGTCACCGGCGATTACAGCCGCGGCGCTTCCGGCTTCTGGATCGAGAACGGCGAGATCACCTATCCCGTCAGCGAGGTGACGATCGCCGGCCATCTGTTCGAGATCTTCAAGTCGATGCAGCCCGCGAACAATCTCGAGTTCCGCTACGGCATCAATGCGCCGACGGTGCGCATCGAGGGATTGACGCTTGGCGGACGTTGAGGCGAACGCCCCGGGCGAAACCATCCTGACGCGCGATGCGGCGCTGCTGCAGGACACGGTGCGGGAAGCGGGCGCGCTGGCGCACTCGATGTTCCGCACCGAGCTGAAGAAGTGGACCAAGGGTGCGTCCTCGCCGGTCTCGGAAGCCGACATCGCCGTCAACGACCTGCTCGAAACGCGCTTGCGCAGTGCGACGCCGGATTATGGCTGGCTCTCGGAGGAGAGCGCCGACGATGCGGCCCGGCTGTCGCGGCGGCTGACCTGGATCGTCGATCCCATCGATGGCACGCGCAACTACCTCAACGGCCACGACGATTGGTGCGTCAGCGTCGCGCTGGTCGAGGATGCCGCGCCCGTGCTGGCCGCGGTGTTCGCGCCGACGACCGATGAGTTCTTCTTCGCCGCACGCGGCCAGGGCACCACGCTCAACGGCGCAGCCGTGCAGGCTTCGCCCGGATCGGCGCTCGACTTCTCCCGTGTCGCCGGCCCGAAACCCATGGTCGAACGGCTCAACAGCTCCGGCCGCGAGATCAAGCTGCATCCGCGAATCGGCTCGCTCGCGCTACGCCTGTGCCGGGTCGCCCACGGCGCGCTGGATGCGGCTTTTGCGGGGGGCAACAGCCATGATTGGGACCTTGCGGCGGCCGATTTGATCGTGCAGGAAGCCGATGGTAGGATGAGCGACCTCTCCGGAGAACCCATCCTCTATAACCGCCGGGAAGTGGCGCACGGGGTGCTGGTGGCAGCGGGACGCGATCGTCATGCGGGCATTGTCGCGCATTTTCGAAACCGTCCCTTGGCCTAAAGCGCTTTTCGTCGTGCTCGTCGAACACTGCTTTTGCCGGGCAGCCCGCTAGGAACAGAACTCATGCCAGATAGTGCCCCGCAACAACTGCTTCACCTCGTCATCGGCGGGGAGCTCGTCGATCTCGAGCAGAACGTCTTCAAGAATCTCGACGACGTCGAGATCGTCGGCCTCTATCCGAATTATGCGACCGCGCATGCCGCCTGGCGGGCCAAGGCGCAGAGCACGGTCGACAACGCGCAGATGCGCTATTTCATCGTCCATCTCCACCGGTTGCTCGACCCGAATCAAGAACCGGCGCGTTGAAAAAACTGCTTCGCAATACGCTGCGAAGCAGCTTCGTTCAGCGTGCCGTCGGGGTCCTGGCGGCCGAATATCTGCGTCTGGTCTGGCGGACCAACAAATTCACGTTGGATCCGCCCGACGTCTATGCGCAGGTTGAGCCGCAGCTCCCTGCGATCTTCGCGTTCTGGCACGGCCAGCATTTCCTCACGCCCTTCATCAAGAACCAGAACAAGGCTTCCTATCGCGCCAAGGTCCTGATCTCCCGCCACCGCGACGGCGAGTTCAATGCGATCGCCGCCGAGCGGCTCGGCATCGGCACCATCCGCGGTTCCGGCGATCATGGCGGCGCCTTCCACCGCAAGGGCGGGGTCGGCGCCTTCAAGGAAATGGTGCGCACGCTCCAGACCGGTTGTAATGTCGCGCTGACCGCCGATGTCCCCAAGCGCTCGCGCGTGGCCGGGCTCGGCATCATCATGCTGGCACGGGAATCGGGGCGGCCGATCATGCCTTTCGCGATGGCGACCAGCCGCTTCGTCCGGCTCAAGAACTGGGACCGCACCACCATCAATTTGCCATTCGGGCGGGGCGCATTGGTCGGCATCAAGGAAATCCACGTTCCGCCGGACGCCGACGCCGCCATGATGGAAGCGCTGCGGCAGGAGCTGGAAGACACGTTGAACGAGGCGACCCGCCGCGCCTATGCGCAACTCGGCCGCCCGGGACCGGAAGATGCCTAAATCGCTGCCCATTGCGCTGCCGATCACGCTGCGGATGTACCGGCGCCTGGCCTCCGGCCTGGTGCCGCTTGCGCCGGCGCTGATCAAGCGGCGGCTGAAGCAGGGCAAGGAGGATCCCGCGCGCGTCGGCGAGCGGCGCGGCCTGTCCCGGGACGTGCGGCCGCATGGTCCGCTGGTCTGGATCCACGGCGCCAGTGTCGGCGAGGTGCTGGCCGCGGCGGGGCTGATCGAGCGCCTGCGCGATCTCAACTTACGCATCCTGCTCACCTCGGGCACCGTCACCTCGGCCGCCGTGGTCGCAAAGCGCTTTCCGCCCGACGTCATCCATCAATACGTGCCGTATGATTCGCCGCGCTATGTCGCGCGCTTCCTCGATCATTGGAAGCCGTCGCTGGCGCTGTTCATCGAATCCGATCTGTGGCCGAACCTGATCCTGGCGGGCGCGACGCGCCGGGTGCCGATGGTGCTGATCAATGGGCGGATGTCGCCGCGCTCCTTCCCGCGCTGGCGGCGCATGCAGGGCACCATCTCGGCGCTGCTGTCGCGTTTCGACATCTGCCTTGCGCAGTCGAAGACCGATGCCGAGCGCTTCTCCACGCTCGGCGGCCGCGACGTCGTCACCACGGGCAACCTCAAGCTCGACGTGTCGGCGCCGCCGGCCGATCCCGCCAAGCTCGAACGGCTGATGGCGATGACGCGCGGGCGCCCCATCATCGTCGCGGCCTCGACCCACCCGGGCGAGGACGAGTTGCTGGTCGCCGCGCATCGCAGCCTCTCCGGCTTCTTCCCGCAGCTCCTCACCGTGATCGTGCCGCGGCATCCCGATCGCGGCTCCTCGATCGCCGGCCTGATCACGGCCTCAGGCCTGAAGCCGGCATTGCGCTCGCGCGAGGAGCTTCCGACCGCGACCACCGATATCTATGTCGCCGACACCATGGGCGAGCTCGGCCTGTTCTACCGGCTGTCGCCGATCGTGTTCATGGGCGGATCGCTGATCCGTCATGGCGGGCAGAACCCGATCGAGGCGATCAAGCTCGGGGCCGCGATCGTGCATGGCCCACACGTCTTCAACTTCGCCGATGTCTATGAGGCGCTCGACGGCAGCGGCGGTGCGCGCCAGGCCGACACGCAGGAGGCGCTGGTCAAGCAGCTCGGCCAGCTGCTGGCCGATCCCACCTTGCGCGACAAGATGCAGCGCGCAGGCAGCGGCGTGGTCGAGGAGCTCGGCGGCGCGCTCGATCGCACCATGATCGCACTCGAGCCGTATCTGCTGCAGCTGCGGATCGAGATGGGAGCCGCCAATGCGTGAGCCGGCCTTCTGGTACCGGCCACGTTCCCTCCAGTCGTACGCGTTATGGCCGCTCGGAGCGCTCTACGGCGCGATCACCGAACGGCGCATGCTGCGCAAAGGCGTGGATACCGGCATCCCCGTGATCTGCGTCGGCAATTATCACGTCGGCGGCGCCGGCAAGACGCCGACCGTGCTGGCGCTGACGAAGCTTTTGCGCGAGCTCGGCGAGACGCCGGTGGTGCTCAGTCGCGGCTATGGCGGACGGCTGAAGGGCCCGGTCATGGTCGACCGCGCGCGCCACACCGCTTCCGACGTCGGCGACGAGCCCTTGATGATGGCGCGCGACGTCCCGGTCGCTGTCGCGCGGGACCGCCTCGAGGGTGTCGCGCTCGCCAAATCGCAAGGCGCCACCGTCATCCTGATGGACGATGGCTTTCAGAACCCGCGCCTGGTCAAGGACACCTCGCTGATCGTGATCGATAGCGAACGTGGCCTCGGCAACGGCAAGGTATTTCCCGCCGGCCCGCTGCGCGCGCCGCTGAAGGCGCAGCTTGCGCGCACCGACGCGCTGGTGTTGATCGGCGACGGCCGCGCCGCCAACGATGTCGCGACCGAGCTTGCCAAGCGCGACAAGCCGGAGCTGCGTGCGCGCCTGAAGCCGGACGCCGGGTCGGTCGCAAGACTTTTGGGCAAGCCGGTGTTCGCATTCGCGGGCATTGGCGATCCCGAACGATTTTTCCGCAGCTTGCGCGCCTGCGGCATCGAGGTCGCGCGCACGCGCGCCTTCGCCGATCACCACATGTTTTCAAACGACGAGATCGCAGCTCTCGCAGCGGAGGCGCAGCGCGAGCAGCACACACTGGTGACGACGGAAAAGGATCTCGCGCGCCTCCGCGGCCGTGAAGGCGTGCCTGACAGCATCGTGCCGTTCGCCGTGCAGCTCGAATTCGATGATCCGGCAGCGCTCCGGCAATTGATCAGCGATCATCTCTACAAGGCGCGCGAGCGGCGGTTCAGCAGGCGATGATCTCGTTGGGTGGGCAAGCTAGTCCGCCGTAGCCAAAGAGCAAAGGATGGAAAAACAATTCATCCATCGCCATGCGGTATTCGACAACTGATCGGGCGACATGTCGCGGCTGATGAATTCTCTTCCGCACGTTCGGGAGTTGATGTAGCCTTCCATCAGAGCCGTCACCGGGACGTGCCGACCTCCCGGAAATCATCGGCGGCGTTTATGCCCACGGCGGGCAGTACCTTCATCACTTCAGATGCAGCGGCCGTAACGATCAGTTCGGAACGGCAGGGAGAATCATTGCCAAAAAACCAGAGGAGAACATGCCATGCATTTTTGCCTCACCGGACAGTACACCCCACGCGCTCTCAATGCCATTTTGGAGAATCCCACGACCGATCGCCAGGAGGCGGCACGAAAGCTCATCGAAGCGGCCGGCGGAAAGCTGCTTTCGATGTACAGCGTTGCGGCCGACGGCCCAGGCGTTTTGGTGATTTTCGATGTGCCTGATCCGGGTGCGGCGCCGGCCATTTCCGGCCTGACCGTCACCGCCGGCACCCTGCAGAATGTGAAACTGACCAGGTTGTTCACGCAGGACGAGATCAAGCAGGTTCGCCAGAACGCGGCGAAGCTGCGTTCTTCGTATACCCCGCCCGGAAGCTGACATCCGGACCTGGAGCATAATCCGGAAAAGTGCGCAGCGGTTTTCCGAAAAGATCATGCTTGAACCAACCCAAAGCGCGATGACGATTCATCCTAATCGCATCGCGCTTTGGAGCTTCGGTTCTGATGAGCAGAACCGGAGCTCTGAATTCCCGTTCTTGACGCGTCTTCTTCACGCGAATCGCGGCTCGGCAATCAGTCATGCTCACCACGCCCCAACGGCCATTAATCCAATAATGGTCAGGCACGAGACGCAGGCCACCACGACGGTATAGCATTCGGGCGTATTCATTGTTCACTCCCAAACTGTTGCCAATTGCTTGGTCACTGCTACGCGGGAGAGATCGCCGGTTGCGGGCCACTTCAATGCGGCAGGCCGAGACCGGTCTTGCGATGTGCGTCCGTCCTCTCATCGTCAACCTGATCCGCAGGATGATGATGCGCTTCGAGAGCTTCGGCGCGTTCAGCCGCGATCAGAAGCTGTTTGCGCATTTCAGCGAGACGGGCGCGACAATATTCACGATAGAGCAGGTCCAATATGGTGGGCATGATCACCCCCATCGTTTGACTCTCGATTTACAGATATTCCACCGCAAATTTTCGAGGTGATCGTAGCCCGTCAGATGGCTCTTTCGATATGAGCCCGTTCACAGACTGCGCCAATTCCAAAGCTCGAGGGCCGTTTGGTTGACCTGATTGTCTGTGCGATAAAAGGAACAGGGCCAATTACCTAACGAACACTGTAGCAGCTCTCTGTTTCAACAAGACTTCGTCAAACAACTTAAGGGCGCCGGATCGCGACAAAGAATCCAACCACAACGCGAAATGACTAACTACGGAGTGCAAGTATTCTTCGATGCAACGCGGATCGGCACGATGGAGATTTTTTCCTCTGTGAGACTCGCAGTTCAGGTGCCATGCGAACATCGTCTCATCCCGATGATGTGCAAAAGCTGCACCGCTCGTGCCATGCCGCACTGCTGCGCTTTGCCCAACCTGCAGCAGCCCGCCATTCAGGCGACATTCATCGCAAAACGCCTATCGGTTCCCGACGATCAGGAGAATTCGATGAAACTGCCGTCTGCGACCGTTGCCGCCAGCCTTGTGTGTCTGATCGTTTTGCCCGTGTTCGCACAAACGCCGCCTGCGGCTTCTCCCGCTGCGCCAACCAGGACGGTGCCGGTTCCCGCGACCAAGCGCGTGACGTGCCTTGCCACGACGGCGAGCCTGAAGGGGCAGGACAAGCGCGACCAGCTGCAGCTCTGCATGGCGCAGGCGCGGCTCGATTGCCTGAAGCAGGCGATTGATCAGAAGGTCGTCGGCGAAGCCAGGAAGAGCGCGATCAAGACTTGTGTGGGTGCGGATGGTCACGAGCAGCAATAGCAGAACGACGCCACGAACTCGCTCTCGCAGGGTGGGCAAAGCAACGCGTGCCCACCTTGTCCATCGCGGTCATCGAGAGATGGTAGGCACGGCGCTTTGCGCCTTTGCCCACCCTAGGAGAGCGGAAAGCTCATTGCTGCGGTTTCGGCGCGCCGGGGAAATGCCGCTGCAGCACGGCGGCGGGTGTGGCGTAGGCCTCCTGCAAATCCACGCTCCAGTACTTCAGCTCGTCGAGCGGAATCCGCGTGTCGGTGATGGCACAGCGCACGAAGGTCCCCGGCGAGATCACGCGGAAGTCGCCGTCGAGATATTGCACTTGCGCTTCGCCATGGCCCGAGGGGCCGAACTTGTTCAGCACGGTCGAAAGTCTCCGTGGAAGGCCGCTCCGTGGAAACTGGAGGGCACGATGTGTTGGACGGGATGTAGCATAGATAGGGTGGCTTGTCCGCCCGGTAAACCCACCGGTTTGTGATGTTTTGCCGCCGTTTCCACGTGATAGTGCTTGGGCGAAGGATCGCTGGTTCCGGCATCTCCTTTGGCAGAGTCCGATGCGCCTTCGACTGACCACCCTGTTCCTGATGCTGCTGATGTCGGCCGCGCGTGCCGCGCCGGCGCCGCAGCCGGTCGACATTCCGCTGGCGTCCGGCGTGCTGCACGCGCAGCTCTACAAGCCAGAAGGTGCGGGGCCGTTTCCGGCCGTGGTCGCGCTGCACGGCTGCGGCGGCCTCGGCAGCCATTCCGATCCCGTGCTGCCGCGCTATCGCGAGTGGGCCGAGCGCCTGCTCAGGGCAGGCAATGCCGTGCTGCTGCCCGACAGCTACGGCTCGCGCGAGCTCGGGCCGCAATGCCGCGTCAAGGAGATGCACGTCAAGGCGCGGCGTGAGCGCGTCACCGACGTCGCAGCATCGCGCGCCTGGCTGATGAAGCAGTCCTGGGTGGCGCGCGATCGCGTCAGCCTGATGGGCTGGGCCAACGGCGCGAGCGCGCTGCTGTGGGCCGTGCGGCCGCAGGGCGCGGCGCGTGACCTGGAGCCGGATTTCCGCGCCGCGATCGCGTTCTATCCGGACTGCCGGATCTCCGCCGGTCTCGGCTGGAGCACGCGGGTGCCGACCCTGGTGCTGATCGGCGCCAATGACGATGTCTCCTCGCCGCCGGCCTGCCGCCAGATGGTCGAGGGCGCGCATGGCCGCAGCGCGCTTGCACGCATCGTGGTCTATCCCGGCGCCTATCACGATTTCGACCGCGCCAACACGCCGCTGTACGCAGCCGGCGGCAGCAACGATGCCGCCGTGCCCGAGCGCGGCCATCTCGGCACGGATGCCGAGGCGTGCGCGGAGTCGCAGAAGGACGTCGCGCAATGGCTGGCGCGCTAGTTCGGATGAGCGGACTTGTCGAGCCGTAGCTCGGTCGAAGCGAAGGCGGAAGCGGGGCCGCCCGAGGAACAAATTCAGGCGGACAGCCCCGCATCGACCACCGCCCTGCACGGACTTGATGGCCGACCGGGAATCTACGGATCGCATGCGCACCGGTTTCAGCACGTGACGGCGCCTTAGTTCGACCACGATGTCGATTAAACGCAGTCCTCATGCGCATCGTCCTCTTCGCCTCCGCACTGGCCGTCTTCACCGTCGCGATCTTCCTGTACGAGGCCCACGCCGGCGCGCCACAGCGCGCGCCGGAACATTGCGGCTTCTGGACCACGATCGATGCGGGATTGTCGTGTAAGTAGGGGCATGCTGTCCCGACATGCTCCGTCATTGCTTGGTCGCTTCAGCGCAAAATTGCTACGCTATCTTGTCGCGAGCTCCTCGCAATGACGCTTGGGAATACACGCGCGTCCCACACAATCGATCGCCCGGCTTGACCGGGCGATCCAGTACGCCGAGGCGGCTGTGAGTCATCGAGAAGCTGAGGCGTACTGGATTCCCGGCTTTCGCGGGGAATGACACCGAGAGTGGAGCGCCGTTCTCACACCTCAGAACAGGCTGCCCTGATCCACCGGCTTGGCCACGCGCTTCGGCGCGGGCTTTGCGTCCGCCGCAGCCGACTTTGGCTGCGCTGGCGCGCGCTTTGCCGTTGGCGCCGGCCGATCCGCGTCCGCCGTTGCTCCGACACGGCCATCGGCAAACTCGATCTCGAGCCGCGCATTCGGCCCGATGCTGTCCGCCGCATGCAGCGGATGTCCCGCCTCGTCCCGCACCAGCGCAAAGCCGCGCGCGAGCACGCTGCGATACGACAAAGCCGACAGCAACTTGCCGCTGTTCTCGACGCGGGCCTCCAGCCGCTGCAGCAACGTGACGAGTGCGCGGCCGGCGCGCTCGCTGAGGCGATGCGTGCGCTCGCGCTGCCGGGCGATGGCGTTGCGCTGCGCCTGCGCATTGGAGAGCTTCGACGCGCGCAAGCGAACCTCGAGTCCGGCAAAGCGGTCGCGCCGCCGCCGCAGCAGCGAGCGCGCGGACAGACCCAGCCGTTCGCCGCACACGGTGAGGCGGTGGTCGGCCTGCGTGATCTGGCCGTGCAGCACCCGCAGCGTCAGCTTTGAACTTGCGGCGGTAAACCGGCGGAAATGCGCGTGCGTGTTGGCCTTGAGACAGCGCGGCAGGGCGCTTCCTGCCGAATCCAGCCGCTGCCGCGGAATCGCCAGCAGATCGCCCGCCGCTGGCAGCGCGCGTGCGGCGGCGCGCAGCTCGCTGCGGCGGCTCTCCTGGCTGCGTTGCCAATAGGCGCGGGTGCGGCGTCCGAGATCGGCGACCTCGACGAACAATTCGCTGCGCACGGGGACCGCCATCTCGGCCGCCGCCGTCGGCGTCGGCGCGCGCTTGTCGGCGACGAAGTCGATCAGCGTGATGTCGGTCTCGTGCCCCACCGCCGAGATCAGCGGGATCATGCTCTCGGCTGCCGCCCGCACCACGATCTCCTCGTTGAACGACCAGAGGTCTTCCAGCGAGCCGCCGCCGCGCGCGACGATCAGCACATCGGGCCGCGGAATCTTGCCGCCCGGGGCAATCGCGTTGAAGCCGCGGATCGCGGCCGCGACCTGCTCGGCCGAGCCGTCGCCCTGAACTTTCACCGGCCACACCAGCACGCGGCGGGGGAAGCGGTCCTCCAGCCGGTGCAGGATGTCGCGGATCACGGCGCCGGTCGGCGAGGTCACGACGCCGATCACCTCCGGCAGCCACGGCAGCAGCTGCTTGCGCGCTTCGTCGAACAACCCTTCCGCGGCGAGCTTCTTCTTGCGCTCCTCCATCAGCGCCATTAGCGCGCCGATGCCGGCCGGCTCCAGCGCCTCGATCACGATCTGGTACTTCGAGGAGCCCGGATAGGTCGTCAGCTTGCCGGTGGCGATGACCTCGAGCCCTTCCTGGGGCTTGAAGCGCATCCGGCCGTGCACGCCCTTCCAGATCACCGCCTCGATCTTGGCGCTCTCGTCCTTGAGCGCGAAATAGCAATGGCCGGAGGAGTGGGCGCCGCGGAACCCCGAGATCTCACCGCGGACCCGGACATGGCCGTAGGTATCCTCCACCGTCCGCTTCAGGGATTGGGAGAGCTCGGAGACGGTGAATTCAAACGCGTTGTTCAGTTGTTCCGCAGGCGGCATCGGCAAACGATTCGGCATTTTGGGGTCAGACCCGACGTTAAGGATTTTCGCCGCGCGGCGCCAATCCAGGGATTGTTTTGAAGAGTACTCGGTATTATAGAGTTCTCTATTGATTGGTGCATTTGAGGGAGTAGGCCATGGCGATCCGGTTGCTGCGCGGCGTTTTGAGCGGTCTGAAATGGGCCCTGTGTGCGGTCGGCGGCGTGGCGCTGATGCTGACTGTGATGATCGCAACGCCGCTGGCGCGGCCGCCCGAGATGCGGTCGGTCTCCGACTCCACCAAGGGGATCGACTGGTCCACCCTGCCTGCGTTGGAGCGCTTCCAGGCCCGCGACGGCACCTGGATCGGCTATCGCCACTACGCGCCCAAAGCGTTTTCAAGCGAAGTGGAAGCCGGTTCGCGTGAAGAAAACGCGTCAAAACAGGAATCCGGAGCCCGATCCCATCGGAACGGAAATGGCTCCGGGGGCCCGGCGGCGGGCCGGGGCGCGATCTTCATCCATGGCTCGTCCGGCTCCAGCGGCACCGTCAACCATGCGCTGACCCACGCGATCGCCGCGCGCGGCGTGGAGACCTGGGCGCTCGACATCCGCGGCCATGGCGGCTCCGGCACCCGCGGCGATATCGGCTATGTCGGCCAGCTCGAGGACGACCTCGTCGATTTCGTCGCCCATTTGCGCAAGACCGCGCCGGATCTGCCGCTCACTCTGATCGGCCATTCTGCCGGCGCCGGCTTCTCATTGCGCGTCGCCGCGACGCCGATCATACAGGACATGTTCGTGCGCACCGTGCTGCTCGCGCCCTATCTCGGCTATGACGCACCGACCAACCGGCCGAGCAATGGTGGCTGGGTCAGTGCCGACATTCCACGTTTCCTGGGACTGACGGCCCTGCGCAAGCTCGGCATCGACTGCTGTGCGCAGCTTCCGGTGCTCGCCTTCGCGGTGCCGGCAAGTTCGGCGAAGTATCTCACCTCGACCTATTCCGACCGCCTGATGCGCAATTTCGCGACGCGCGGCTATCGCGTCGATCTTCCGGCAACCACACGTCCGATCACCATCTTCGGCGGCGCCGAGGACGAGATGATGATCTCGGACAAATATGCTGAAGTGGTGCAGGCGGTGAAGCCGTCGGTCGACGTCAAGGTCATTGACGGCATCAATCATATGGGCATCGTCACCCATCCGAAGGCGATCTCGGTGATCGCCGAGGACGTGGCAACGCGCGGGGCAGGGCAGTCATGATCGACAGCAGGGAGGCGTCCGCAGCGCTGGCCGATATCGACGATATCGTCCAGCGCGTGAAGCAATCGCAGCTCTATGAGCTGGCGAGCCTCGCTGCGGTCTGGTGGGGCGTGCTGGTGTTCGCAGCCAATCTCGTGACTTGGCTTTGGCCGATCTACGCGGCCTACGCCTGGGTTGCTGTAGACGTTCTGGGCGTCGGCGGCCTGATTGCACTTCGCGTGTTCGATCCGAAAAGCCACCCCTTTGGCGCCGGCGTTGGCATCAGGCTGTTCCTGGTATTCGCACTGTTCTTCGCGTTCGGCTATCTCGTCACCAGCGTCGTCGGTCATTTTGGTCCGCGCCAGTTGGGAACGTTCTGGCCGATCTATTTCATGCTGTTCTACACACTCGCCGGGCTCTGGTTCGGCTACGCGTTCGTTGCGATCGGCCTCGGCATCACGGCGCTGACGCTGTTCGGCTTCTTCTACATCGGCGAGGCGTTCCCGCTCTGGATGGCCTTCGTCAACGGCGGTGGCCTCGTCCTCGGCGGCCTCTGGATGCGGCGGATCTAGCGCATGCCCGAGCTCGACGACATCATCCACCGGCCTGCAGCCAAGACCCAGGAAGGAGCGCTCCCGTGACCGACAGCAAGCGGGCTTCCGATGCGCTGAACGAGCGCGAGAATACCATTCGTCCTGTGCGGCGGTCGCAGATCTATCTGGTCTCTGGCCTCGTCCTGCTGCTGTGGGCCGTGCTGCCGTTTGCCGACGATGCCCTGATCTGGTTCTGGCCGCGCTACGGGGCCTATTATTGGAACAGCTGGTTCGTGGCGAATGACGGGCTGTATTTCTGGTTTGCGCTCTACGTCGTCTCGGCCCTCGGCCTCGTTGCTCTCGGCGCCTGTCATCTTTCGCGAAACGGAATCCGTCTGTTCGACGGGCGCAGTCTGCTGGCGCTTGTGCTGATCGCCGCCTTCGGCCTCGTCTGCTGCACTTTCGGCAGGTTCTCGCCGCGCCAGCAAACGGTGTTTTGGCAGGTCTACATCACGCTGGTCTACCTGACGGCGGGGCTTCGGTTCGGCTACGCCTTTGCACCGCTCGGCGTGGCCATCATCGCGCTGACGCTGATCGGATATTTCACTATCCCGGGTGTACCGCTGTTGCCGTGGATGGCAGCCGTCAATGGCGGCGCGCTGATCGCGGGTACCCTCTGGATGCGGCGGGGCTAGCCGTGGCGGAGCTCGACGACATCATCCACCAGCCGCTGCGGCTGAAGATCATGGCGGCGCTGAACGCGCTGCCTGCGACAGCCGGGCTGGAGTTCTCGCGGCTGAAGAAGCTGACCGGCGCCACCGACGGCAATCTCGGCGCGCATATCGAGACCTTGGCGAAGGCGGGATACGTCCAGGTGGACAAGGCGTTCGTGGGCAAGAAGCCGCAGACCACGGTCACCGCCACCGCTGCGGGCCGTGGGGCGTTCGCAAGGCACGTGGCGACGCTGCAGGAGATTATTGCGGGGAGGCAGGTTTAGGCCGTCAGCCGATAGAGTCTGCCAGCCGAAGCCTTGCCGGAGACCGCCATGCTCGCGCGACCGTGCGAGCCTCGCATGCGGTCGGAAAGCCGCGGCTTGACTCAGCCTTAATTTCATATATGCAATTATAAAATCATATATAAAAACAAAGCGAGCCGAGCCGATGAGCGATGTGATCACCGATCCCGACGATCCGCGTCGGCGCGTGTTTGGCGAATACCGGCTCAAGCCGAACAGCGGGGTCAATCCGCCCTATTCGCCGGCCTATCCGGTGGAGTGGGGCTGCACCTTGCGCACCGTCGAGATCATGACCCGCGTCGCCCCGGGCAAGGTCTCAACACTGCTTGCCGACACGCCGTTCGAGATCGCGAGCGATCGCGTCGCTTTCCGCTTCATGCGCTCGCCCGGCCATTCCCTGGCCGTGCACGCCGGAGAGATGTTCGATCTGATGATCTCGGTGCCGGTGCGCTACAACGGGCTGTTCACCGAGACGCATATCTTCATGTATTGCAGCGATCCCATGGGGATCTGCGCGGGGCGCGAGGTGTTCGGCTACACCAAGAAGGATACCCACTACGCCTTCGATGAGCATCCGGACGGATCAATCACCGGGTGGGTCCGTCGTCGCGGCATTTCACTTGCCGATTTCTCCTTCACGCCTGACGCGTCCGCACCGGTCGTCAGGATCGTCGACGGCGATGAGCTGCCGGCCGGTGAAATCCACGTGCGCCGCTTGCCGCATCCCGAGCGGCTCGGCACGGCCTATGCCGACATCGTCTATCGCCGCACGCCATTGAAATACTCCAAGCCGGTGCCGGGCCGCGCCTCCATGACCCTGCACGCCAGCGCGTACGATCCCATCGCCGAACTGAATCCGGAAATCCTCGGCGCGCATTTCATGGTGTCGGACGTCTATGGCGGCGGGTTCGAGGTCGAGGACCGGCGGCTCATCGAGCGGCTTACCCCGTAAACAAAAGATCAGCCTGCGCGCGATGTACGTGCGGGCGGCTAATAGCGCGCGGAAAGCGCGGGCAAAGCAAGGGAGGGTTCGGACATGGCAGGACAATATCGTGTAAGCCGCCGCCGACTGTTGGCCGGCGCCGGCGGCCTTGCGTTGGGCATGACGGGCCTCGGTGCGCAGGCGCAGGAGGCAAAGCCGCTTCGGATCGGCGTGTTGACGGACATGTCCAGCCTCTATGCCGATGTCACCGGCCCGGGCTCGCTGCTGGCAGCCAAAATGGCGGTCGAGGATTTTCAGGCCTCGGCTCACAAGATGGCCCGACCGATCGAAGTCATCAGCGGCGACCACATGAACAAGGCCGATCTCGGCGCCAACATCGCGCGCGAGTGGATCGATCGCCAGAGTGTCGACGTCATTGTCGATGCGCCGAATTCAGCCGTCGCACTCGCGGTGCGCAGCGTCGTGCAGCAGAACAACAAGACGCTCCTGGTATCGGGCGCCTCCTCGTCCGATCTGACCGGCAAGTCCTGCTCGCCCAATCTCGTGCACTGGACGTACGATACCTATGCGCTCTCGTCGGGCGTTGCGCGCGCGGTGGTCGAGAGTGGCGGCAAGAGCTGGTTCCTGCTGACTGCGGACTACGCGTTCGGCCACGCCATGGAAGGCGACATCAAGAATGTCGTGCAGAAATTCGGCGGAAAGATCCTCGGCGGGGTGCGTACGCCGATCAATACACAGGACTTCTCCTCCTTCCTGCTGCAGGCCCAGGCTTCGAAGGCGGAAATCATCGCGTTGGTCAATGCCGGCGGCGACACCATCAATTCCATCAAGCAGGCGGTGGAGTTCGGTATTCCGCAGGGCGAGCGCGTGGTTGCGACGGTGCTCTATCTGAGCGATGTGCATTCGCTCGGCCTCAAGATCGCGCAGGGGCTGCAGTTCACCGAATCCTTCTACTGGGACCTGAACGAGGATACCCGCGCCTGGACCAAACGGTTTGCACCGCGCAACAACGGCCGCTACCCGACCGCTTTGCATGCCGGTGCCTACGCGACGACCCTGCATTACCTGAAGGCGGTCGATGCGCTCGGCGCTTCCAGCGACGGCAAGGCCGTCGTCGAACAAATGAAGAAGCTGCCGACCGATGATCCCCTGTTCGGCAAGGGCAGCGTGCGGGCTGACGGTCGCAAGCTGCACAACATGTATCTGTTCGAGGTGAAGACGCCCGCGGAATCCAAGCAGCCCTGGGATTACTACAAGCTGGTCAAGACCATTGCACCGTCCGAGGCCTGGCGGCCTCTGGAGGAGGGCGGCTGCGAGTTCCTGAAATCATGACCGCAAATGACCGGCGGCCGGTGGCGCTCGTCACCGGCGGCGGGGGCGATATTGGTCGGGCCATTGCGCTGAGGTTGACGCAGATGAGCGCTGCGGTCGCGATCGTCGACCGCGATGAAGTGGCGGCAAACGCCAGTGCGCGCCTTGTCGAGGACGCCGGCGTGAGGGCGCTTGCCATCCGCGCCGATGTCTCCAGTGCCCTCGATACGGCGGCCTTCGTCGAAACGGTCGAAGCAGAGTTGGGGCCGATCGGCATATTCGTCAACAATGCAGGCATCGAGGGCGTTGTCGCTCCTCTCCACGAATATCCCGACGAGACATTTGATCGGCTGCTGCAGGTCAACGTGAAGGGGGTCTTTCTCGGCCTCAAGCATGTGCTTGCACGAATGACGCAACGTGGCGCGGGCGCGATCATCAATACGGCGTCGACGTCGGCGATCCGCGGGCGTGCGGGGCTCGCCGGCTATGTCGCGTCCAAGCACGCGGTGCTTGGACTGACGCGGACGGCGGCGCTCGAGGTGAGCGGGACCGGCATTAGGGTCAATGCCGTTCTCCCCGGACCGATCGAGTCGCGCATGATCCGGGAATTGGAGGGACAGGCGCGCGATAACGCCGTTTCGTTGCGCCGAAACGGCGCGGTTGTTCATGGCCGGCCGCGGGATGTCGCCAATATCGTGGCGTTTCTGGCCTCCGACGAGGCCGCGCATGTCAACGGTGCGGCCTGGGTCGTCGACGGCGGTACCACGGTCGCTTAAGCGACGCCGCCGATCTTCTCGGAAACGATCCTGGCGGCGCTGCGCAGCTCGGCCGCAATGGTGTCGGCTTCGTTCGCGGGAATCCGATCCTGCCTCACCAGTGGAACGGTCAATGCGGCGGCCGCGCGGCCGGAGGCTTCGATGATCGGGCAGCTATAGGCCAGGATGCGCGTGTAGCCGTCGTCATTGGAGAAGTTTCCTCCCTCCGAGGAAATGCGGTCGAGCGCTGCCAGCGCCTTCTTGGCGCTGATGCGATCGTGTTCAGCGATGACATGGGCAAGCTCCTGGCGCCGGCCTTCGAGCTGAAATGCGGCCAGGACCTTCGCAGAAGCGTATTGCTGGGTGAGGGGAAATACTGCTCCCACCTTGACCGACCAGCCCATCAACCATTCCGGCTCGATGCGGGCAATCACCATGAACTGCTCGCCGTGCAACACCGTGAGGTGGCAAGACAACTGCACGCGGGAAGCGAGCTGCTCCATCACCGGCAGCGCCGCCTTCAGCAGCCGCTCGGTCGGCGGGAATTGCGAGGCGATCCGGAACAGTTTCAGCGTCAACGTGTATTCGCCGGTCGCCGGGTCCCGCGCGACATAGCCGCGGCGCTCCAGCGCCACCAGCATCCGGAAAATCTCGCTGACGGAGCGGCCGACGCACTCGGCGAGCTGCTTCTGGCTGAGCCCGCGCGACGCGCCCGCCAGCGCTTCCAACAGGTCCAGTCCCTTCTCCAGGGCCGGAGCGCCCGGCTGCAGCTTCTCAGGGTTCATCCATCAGCCCTTGTACGATCCGCCCCGGCAAGCGCGCTGTGGGACGGCAGACCGTGTACCTGATCGTGCGCACGGCGAAAAGTCGTGGTCCGAGCGGGCGTACCCTGAATGACGGGCAGATTGAATGGCGGGGAGTTCGGGACAAGCCCCTTGAGACGCGAGCCGATTCGTGCGACCTCCGCCCCCAGCAAATCCTTCATTCTGAGCCTTCGATGCACATTCTCCTGCTCGGTTCCGGCGGCCGCGAACATGCCCTGGCGTGGAAGATCGCGGCTTCCCCCCTGGTGACCAGGTTCTGGTGCGCGCCCGGCAATGCCGGCATCGCGCGGGAGGCGGAATGCGTGGCGCTCGATATCGCCGACCATGCCGCGGTGATCGACTTCTGCAAGACGAACAAGGTCGAGCTCGTGGTGGTCGGGCCGGAGACGCCGCTGGCGGCCGGCATCGTCGACGATCTCGCCGCTGCCGGCATCAAGGCGTTCGGCCCGAGCAAGATCCCCGCCCAGCTCGAAAGCTCCAAGGGTTTTACCAAGGCGCTCTGCACCGAGTTCGGTATTCCCACAGGCGCCTACAAGCGCTTCACCAACGCCGATGACGCGCGTGCCTACGTGCAGAGCACGGGCGCGCCGATCGTCGTGAAGGCCGACGGGCTCGCCGCCGGCAAGGGCGTCGTCGTCGCCAAGACCGTGCGCGAGGCCGAGGACGCCATCGCCATGATGTTCGAGGGCGCTTTCGGCGAGGCCGGCACTGAAGTCGTGATCGAGGAGTTCTTGCCGGGCCGCGAGATCAGCTTCTTTGCGCTGTGCGACGGCGAGACGGCGATTCCGCTGGCCTCCGCCCAGGACCACAAGCGCGTGTTCGACCACGACGTCGGGCCGAACACCGGCGGCATGGGCGCCTATTCGCCGACGCCTTTGGTCACGCCCGCGATCCACGACGCGATCATGGCCAAGATCATCCTGCCGACGGTATCAGGCATGAAGCAGCGCGGCACGCCGTTCCGCGGCATCCTCTATGCCGGGATCATGCTGACGACGCAGGGGCCAAAACTGTTCGAGTTCAACGTCCGCTTCGGCGATCCCGAGTGCCAGGTGCTGATGCTGCGCATGATGTCGGACATCGTGCCGGCCTTCCTCGCCGCCTGCGACGGCCAGCTGAAGAATTTCGATCTGCGCTGGCATCCGGACTCCGCGCTCACGGTGGTGATGGCGGCGAAGGGTTATCCCGGCGACTACCAGAAGGGTACGCGGATCGACGGACTTGATGACGCGGCGAAGGTGGACACCGTCGAGATCTTCCACGCCGGCACGGTCGAGAAGGACGGCGCGATCCTCGCCAATGGCGGCCGTGTGCTCAATGTCTGCGCGCTCGGCAAGACCGTGACGGAGGCCCAGGCCCGCGCCTATCAGGCCGTCGACCGCATCAGCTGGCCCGAGGGCTTCTGCCGCCGCGACATCGGCTGGCAGGCGGTGGAGGCGGAGAAGGCCAAGGGCTGAGCGAGGGCTCGTCCAGAGCTAGCTTGGCGCGGTCGTCGTCACCGGATGGCCACATGTGCACCCACAATGTGTAATCAGTCGCGGGGCTTACTGACCCCGATGATGATACCGGTACTGTGCATGGGGTTGTTTTCGCAATTTTAGGTGTCGGGGGCAGGCCCCGACTGACCTCTCAAGGATGCAACAAGATGTCCGATCTCGCCGACCTTTATCCGGATTTTGCCTCCGAATGGATCAACACCTCCTTCGGCCGGATCTTCGCCCGCGTCGGCGGCAGCGGGCCGCCGCTGCTGCTCCTGCACGGCTTCTCCGAGACCCATGTGATGTGGCACCAGGTCGCGCCTGAGCTGGCCAAGCACTTCACGCTGATCATCGCCGATCTGCCGGGCTATGGCTGGTCCGACATGCCCGAGAGCGATGCGCTGCACATCCCCTACAGCAAGCGCGCGATGGCCAAGGCGATGGTGGAGGTGATGGAGCGGCTCGGTCACGTGCACTTCGCGCTGGCCGGCCACGACCGCGGCGGCCGCGTCTCCTATCGCCTCGCGCTCGACCATCCCGGCCGGCTGTCGAAGCTCGCGGTGCTCGATATCCTGCCGACCTATAATTACTGGGAGCGGATGAACCGCGCCTACGCGCTGAAGATCTATCACTGGACCTTCCTGGCGCAGCCCTATCCGCTGCCGGAGACGCTGATCTCGAGCAATGGCGAGTTCTTCCTGCGCTTCAAGATGGCGAGCCAGACCAGGTCGAGGACGCTGGATGCCATCGACCCGCGCGCGCTCGAGCACTACATCGCCCCGTTCCGCGATCCCGCCCGCGTGCACGCGATGTGCGAGGACTATCGCGCCGGCGCCTATTTCGACTACGACCTCGACAAGGCCGATTTCGAAGCCGGCAAGAAGATCACCATTCCCATGCTGGCGCTGTGGGGCAACGCCGGCGTGGCACAGGCCGCGGCGACGCCGCTCGACACCTGGCAGCAATGGGCGACGAACGTTGTGGGCATGCCGGTGGATTCCGGTCACTTCCTCACCGAGGAGAACCCGGATGTGACAGCACAGGCGCTGCGCGAGTTTTTCGCAGGCAGCTAGCGCCGCTCGCGAAAGAACTCCTTGAGCAGCCGCGCCGCCTCGCTCTCGCCGACTCCGGAATAGACGTCCGGCGCGTGGTGGCAGGTCGGGGAGGCGAAGAACCGCACGCCGGACTCGACCGCGCCCCCCTTGGGATCGGCGGCGCCGTAATAGAGGCGCCTCACCCTTGCAAACGAGATCGCGCCCGCACACATGGTGCAGGGCTCCAGCGTCACGTAGAGGTCGCAGTCGACCAGGCGCTCGCTGCCGATCTTTTTCGCGGCCTCGCGCAGCGCGACGATCTCGGCATGGGCGGTGGGGTCATAATCGGTCAGCGTCCGGTTCGCCGCGGTGGCGATCACCTCGTAATTGCGGACCACCACGCACCCGATCGGAACTTCGCCCGCTTTTCCGGCATTTTCGGCCGTTCTGAGCGCCAAATCCATGAAGGAGGGGGCTTTCAAGCCTCGTATCATCGCCAGAAACCTGCTAGTAGCTGCGCCTTCAGCAGAAGTGCTTACCGGTTTTGCCTGGGCATGCGGCTCCGAACGAGCGCGCACAATGCCTAACGGCCACCCCCTTGAGTGAGATCATTCATGCCTCGCGACAGCGACAAAGACAACGATTCCCGCGGCCGGCGAGGCCCGGCCAAAGGCGGCCGTTCCGGCAAGGCGCGCGGCCCCGAGAAGAAGTTCGCCAAGCGCGGTTTTGAGGGCAAGAGCGAAGGGAGGGGCGATCGCGACAGCCGCCCGCCCCGTGGCGACCGCGACAGCCGCGCGCCCCGCGAGGGTCAACCCTTCCGCCGCCGCGAGGAGGGCGATGCCCCGCGCCGCGATTTTTCCGACCGTCCCCGCTTCAAGCGCGATGACCGCGGCAGCGAGGGTCGCGGCGAGCGCAGCTTCAAGCCGCGTGGCGACCGTCCGTTTTCCGATCGCTCCTCGCGTGATGGCGAGAAGCGTCCCTTCAAGCCGCGTGGCGATCGCCCCTCCTATGGCCGCGACGACCGTCCGCCGCGCAGGGATCGCGACGATTCCCGCCCGGCCGGCCGGACCGGTGACAGAAAGTTTGGCGACAAGAAGCCCTACGCGCCGCGTGGCGACCGCCCGGAACGCAAGTTCGACGGCGAGCGGAAGTTCTCGCGGGGCGCACCCGATCGCGGGCCGCGCGAAGATCGTGGCGAGCGCAGTTTTAAGCCGCGTGGAGACCGCCCGAATTTCGATCGCGGTGATCGTGCGCCGCGTGGCGACCGTCCGGAGCGCAAGTTCGACGGCGAGCGAAAGTTTTCGCGAGGCGCACCTGATCGCGGCCCGCGCAAGGATTTTGGCGGCCGCGACCGCGGCGGGGACAAGCCCTGGCAAAAGCGCGAAGGCGGCGAGGACCGTCCGCGGTTCTCGCGCTCGCGCGACGATCGCACATCGGGCGATCGTCCGTTCCGCGAGCGGCCCAAATTCGATCGGCCGCGCGAGGACCGTCCGAAATTCGATCGGCCCCGTCGCGATGGCGATGGCGACCGCGGCGGGCGTGGCGGTGACCGGCCGAAATTCAATCGTCCGCGCGAGCGGTCGGAAGGCCGTTCCGATTGGCACGAGCATCCGCGCAGCGAAGGCCGTTTCGGTGATCGCCCGCGCCGTGAAAACGAAGACGATAGCAGGATTTTCGAGAAACGCCCCGCCTTCGGCGGCCGCGGCGCCTATCGCGAGCGCGACCGTGATTTCGACCGGCGGCCGCGCCGGGAAGAAGAGCCGAAGCCGAAGAAGGCCGGCGAGCGCATCGCCAAGGCGCTGGCCCGCGCGGGGCTTGCCTCGCGCCGCGATGCCGAGGAGATGGTCACGCAGGGCCGCGTCACCGTCAACGGCCGCGTCATCAACTCGCCGGCGCTCGACATTACAAAGAACGACGTCGTTCTGGTCGACGGCAAGCCGTTGCCGGAGCGCGAGCGCACGCGGCTGTTCCTCTATCACAAGCCGCGCGGGCTGATGACCACGCATGACGATCCCGAGGGTCGTCCGACCGTGTTCGACAATCTGCCCGAAGGCCTGCCGCGGCTGATCTCGATCGGCCGGCTCGATTTCAATACCGAGGGCCTGCTGCTGCTCACCAATGACGGCGGCCTCGCGCGGACGCTCGAGCTGCCGGACACCGGCTGGCTGCGCCGCTACCGCGTCCGCGCCCATGGCGACGTCACCCAGGCGCAGCTCGACGAGCTCAAGAACGGCATCGAGGTCGAGGGCGTCAAATACGGTCCGATCGAAGCGACGCTGGAGCGCGACCAGGGCGCCAACGTCTGGCTGGTGTTCGCTATCCGCGAAGGCAAGAACCGCGAGGTGCGCAATGTCTGCGCCCATCTCGGGCTCGAGGTGAACCGGCTGATCCGGGTCTCCTACGGCCCGTTCCAGCTCGGCGAGGTGCCCGAAGGTCAGGTCGAGGAGATCAAGTCGCGCGTGCTGCGCGACCAGCTCGGCGACAAGGTGATCGAGAAGTCGGGGGCGCAGTTCGACGTGCCCTCGAAATCTTCGTCGCGCGTCGACGATGCGCCGCGCGAGACGAAGCCCGCCAGCAAGCGTGCCGTCATCAACGACCGCAAGGGCCGCCGCGTGCTGGTGCAGCGCACCGGCAGCGAGGAGGCGCGCGAGCGCAACGAGGAGGAAGCCAATGGTTACGGCCCGCCGCGCCGTCCCAAGCGCGGCTATCACGGCAAGCGCGATCTGACGCCGAAGGATGGCGAGTAAGTTTCAATGGTTGGGACGAGGTCGATACCGCGCAAGAGGTCGTCATGGCCGGGCTTGACCCGGCCATCCACGTCTTGCTCGCGTCCCCGACTGAAGAACGTGGATGCCCGGGACGAGCCCGGGCATGACGGAGTCGTATAATGCGCGTCGTCGGCGGTCGTTTGAAGGGGCGCAATCTCGCCTCACCGTCCTCGCGCGACATCCGCCCCACGGCGGACCGCCTGCGCGAGTCCGTGTTCAACATCCTCGTGCACGCCTATGACGATCCGATTGAAGACGCGCGCGTGCTCGATCTCTTCGCCGGCACCGGCGCGCTCGGCATCGAGGCGTCGTCGCGCGGGGCGAAGTTCACGCTGTTCGTCGATAATGGCGCGGAAGCGCGGGCGCTGCTGCGCAATAACGTCGAGTCGCTCGGCCTCGGCGGCGTGACGAAAGTCTATCGCCGCGATGCGACCGATCTCGGCCCCGCGCATCCCGTCGAGCCGTTCTCGCTGGCGTTCCTCGATCCGCCCTATGGCAAGGGCTTTGCGGAGAAGGCGCTGGCAAGCTTGCGCGATGGCGGCTGGCTCACGCCCGGCGCGCTGCTGGTGGTGGAGGAGGCGAAGGCCGCGCAGTTCGCGACGCCGGAAGGTTTCGAGGAATTGGAGCGGCGGGCGTATGACGACACGGAGTTCGTGTTTTTGAAGAGGCCGTAGCTGCGCTGCCGTAGGGTGGGTTAGCCGAAGGCGTAACCCACCAAGGTCTCTTTCCGCGGAAGCAGAAGAGGTGGATTACGCCTTCGGCTAATCCACCCTACGCACCGTCACCTTCGCCCGAACAGTTTCTCCACATCGCTCAGCTTCAGCTCGACATAGGTCGGCCGGCCGTGGTTACACTGCCCGGAGTTCGGGGTGTCCTCCATCTCGCGGAGCAGGGCGTTCATCTCTTCCGGCCGCAGCCTGCGGCCGGCGCGCACCGAGCCGTGGCAGGCCATGGTCGCCGCGACGTGCATCAGGCGGCGCTCCAGCGGCAGCGCCTCGTCCCATTCGGCCATGTGCTCGGAGAGATCGCGCAAGAGGCCGCCCGCATTGGTCTTGCCGAGCAGCGAGGGTGTCTCGCGCACCGCGACCGCGCCGGGGCCGAAGGATTCGATGGCGAGGCCGAACGATGCGAGCTCCTCGCTGCGCTCCAGGAGGCGCTCGACCGTCGCCTCGTCCATCTCGACGATCTCGGGGATCAAGAGGATCTGCCGCTGCACGCCGTTCGCGGCCAGCGAGGCCTTCAACCGCTCATAGACGATGCGCTCATGCGCGGCGTGCTGGTCGACGATGATCAATCCGTCGCGGGTCTGCGAGACGATGTAGGTCTCGTGGATCTGCGTGCGCGCCGCGCCGAGCGGGCGGTCGACGAGGTTGCTGACGGGCTGCGACTCGATCCTCACGTCCGCACTGGGCGTGCCGACGTCGAAGGCGGCCTGCGTGCGCTCTGCGAAAGCGGGTGCGGCGGCACCTTCAAATGACGGCATCGGCGCAACGGGCGCGGACGGCGAAGCCCGCCAGTCCCAGCTTGCGGGGCGCGGGGGCGTGAAGGCCGGCCGGAACGAGGACAACGCGCTCTCACCGCTGTTGGCGGCCGTGCGTCGGCCCTCCCGCGCGAGGCCTTCCTTCAGCCCGTGCACGATCAGCGCGCGGACGAGGCCGGCGTTGCGGAAGCGCACCTCGGTCTTGGCCGGATGGACGTTGGCGTCAACCTCGCGCGGATCCAGCGTGACGAACAGCGCCAGCACGGGATGCCGGTCGCGTGGCAGATAGTCGGCATAGGCGCCGCGCACCGCGCCCAGGATCAGCTTGTCGCGGACCGGGCGGCCGTTGACGAAGAGATATTGCCCGAGCGCATTGGCTTTGGTCAGTGCGGGAGCTGCGGCATAGCCGCTGACCACCACGCCCTCGCGTTCGGCATGGACCTCGAAGGCATGGCTGCGAAACTCAGCGCCCAGAATGTCGCCGAGCCGCGTCAGCCGTCCGGCCGCGCCGGGCAGCGCGGCAGCCCAAGTCACCGGTGCGCGCTCTTCGCCCGCGAGCGTGAAGGCGATATCGGGCCGCGCCATCGCGAGGCGCCTGACCACTTCGCGGATCGCCTCGGCCTCGGTGCGGTCGGTCTTCAAAAATTTCAGCCGGGCCGGCGTCGCATAGAAGAGGTCGCCAACCTCGACACGGGTGCCATGCGCCAGCGCCGCCGGCATGATCTCGGACTTCTCGCCGCCCTCGACCGTGAGCGCCCAGGCGTGCGGCTCACCGGCATGCCGGGTGGTGATGGACAGTCGTGCCACCGAGCCGATCGAGGGCAGCGCCTCGCCGCGGAACCCGAGCGTGCGGATCTGCAGCAGATCCTCGTCGTCGAGCTTGGACGTGGCGTGGCGCTCGACCGCGAGCGCGAGGTCTTTCGCGGTCATGCCGCCGCCGTCATCGGTGATGCCGATCCGCCGCCGCCCGCCGCCGTCGGTGAAGACGTCGATCCGGCTCGCGCCGGCATCGATGGCGTTCTCGACCAGCTCCTTGACCACGCTCGCCGGTCGTTCGACCACCTCGCCAGCGGCGATGCGGTTGACGACCTGTTCTGGCAATTGGCGGACGGGCATGAGGTTCTGAGTTTAGGCTTACGAATCTGGATTCGCGGACAGCGCTATTCTAGGCCGTGTTGCGTCAAAAGCATGTGTTGGGCAACAGCCGTGCAGCCGCCTGGGGAAGAGGGCTACCTATCACATTGAAGACATTGAGCGTTCGAGAAAATTGCGCAACCGGGACCGACCGACATCCGACGACGGTCCGGATTGTGAGGCGCCGGGCAGCGGTGTAGCATCGTGAAAAAACGGCAACAGGACGGGAGGACGCCATGTGCCATCTCTTTGCGCATCAGCCCCAGGGCGACTCCGAATCCCAGACCCGCTCCTTGCGGATCGACGGTCATTGCACCTCGATCCGGCTGGAAATGGCGTTCTGGGATACGCTGGAGGAGATCGCTGCCAGGGAGCATATGAGCGTCGGCAAGTTCCTGACCACGCTCTACAACGAGGTCCTCGACCATCACGGCGAGGTCAACAATTTCGCCTCGCTGCTGCGCTGCTCGTGTCTGATCTATCGCTCGAAGAGCATGGCGACGGTGCCGGAGTTCAAGGCGACGGTGGCGCCGATTCTCGATGCGGCGGAGTAGCAATCGGGCGCGAGCACGCTTCCACAATGTCGTCCCGGCGAACGCCGGGACCCATACCGCGTGATCTCGCTGTTGCAGAAGGTCGGTGTACCGAACGATCAATCTTCGCCGAATGTCTGCCTGTGGTTATGGGTCCCGGCGTTCGCCGGGACGACACCTTGGGTGTGGATACGCAATCCTTCAACGTCGCCATCGCTGGCGCGGTGACAACACCCCCTCCTCAAATCTCCTTCTTCTGCATCGCCCCCGCAATGTAATCCGCCTGCCGGATCGCCAGCGCGACGATGGTCAGCGTCGGGTTGCAGGCCGCCCCGCTGGTGAACTGGCTGCCGTCCGAGACGAACAGGTTCTTGACGTCGTGGCTCTGTCCGAACTTGTTGACCACGCCGTCGCGCGGCTTCTCGCTCATGCGGTTGGTGCCGAGATTGTGGGTGCTCGGATAGGGCGGCGTCGGATAGGTCACGGTGGCGCCGACGGCGTCGTAGACCGCAGCGCCCTGCTTGTAGGCGTGCGCGCGCATCGCGAGATCGTTGGGATGATCGTCGAAATGTACGCTCGCGACCGGCTGCCCGAACTTGTCCTTCACGCGAGGGTCGAGCGTGATGCGGTTGGTCTCCTGCGGCATGTCCTCGCCGACCAGCCACATGCCGGCCATCCTGGGATAACCGTCGAGCGCTGCGGTGAATGGACGGCCCCAGGCGCCGGGATTGAGGAACGCCGCCATGAACGGCAGCCCGATCGACAGCGTCTCCATCTCGTAGCCGCCGACGAAGCCGCGCTTCGGATTGTTGGCGGCTTCATCGCGGATGATCCCGGCCATGGTGGTGCCGCGATACATGTGCACGGACTTCTCGAATACGGCATAGACGCTGCCGGTCATGTGCCGCATGTAGTTGCGGCCGACCTGGCCCGATGAATTGCCAAGGCCGTCGGGGAACATGGTCGAGGCGCTGTTGAGCAGCAGCCGCGGGCTCTCGATCGAATTGCCGGCGACCGCGACGATGCGCGCCTTCTGCCGTTGCATCGCGCCGCTCTCGTCGGCGTAGACGACGCCGGTGACCTTGCCCCCAGCGTCATGCTCGATCTTGATCGCCATGCTGCTCGGTCGCACTTCGAGATTTCCGGTCGCCTCGCCCTTGGGGATCTCGGTATAGAGCGTCGACCATTTCGCGCCGGATTTGCAGCCCTGGAAGCAGAAGCCGATCTGCTGGCAGGCGCCGCGGCCGTCGCGCGGCTGGCTGTTGATCGCCATGTTGCCGGTGTGCACCGTCTTGTAGCCGAGCTTCCTGGCGCCGGCTTCCAGCACCTTGAAATTATTGTTGCCGGGAAGGCCGGGAATGCCGTTGGTGCGGGTCACGCCCATCTTGTTCTCGGCCTTGGCGTACCACGGCTCCATTTCGGCGAGGGTAACCGGCCAGTCGAGGAGGTTTGCGCCGGGAAGGTTGCCGTAGGTGCTTTTCACCCTGAACTCGTGCTCGTCGAAGCGCAGCGAGGCGCCGGCCCAATGGGTCGTCGAGCCGCCGACCGCCTTGACGATCCAGGCGGGAAGGCCGGAAAAATCCTTGGCGACGCGCCACGTGCCCGACGTGGTGCGTGCATCGGTCCAGGCGAGCTGGGAAAAACTCTCCCATTCGTCGTTGACGAAGTCGTGGTTCTCGATGCGGGGACCCGCTTCGAGAATGACCACCTTGACGCCCTTCTGCGCGAGCTCGTTGCCCAGCGTGCCGCCGCCGGCACCGGAGCCGACGATCACCACAACGCTGGAGTCGTTCAGATCGAATTTTGCCATATGCGTTCTCCTGAACCGTTGGGGTGGGTCTCAAGCCTTCGGCAGCCAGTCGATGTCGGCGAAGCCACGGTTGATGTAGCCGCCGTGCTCGGCCGAGGAGCCCTCGTAGCCGAAGCGTGGCCAGACCTCCTTCTGGTTGTAGAGCGACACGACGAGGTCGCCGCGCACCTTCTGGAAGAAGTCGCTTCCCTCGATCTCCTTCAAGAGCACGACCCGGTCGGCTTCCCATGGCACTTCGACATAGGGCACCTTGTGGCGATCCCGCGCATTCTGATCGAGCCGCGTGATGCCGTCGCTGATCAGCGACTTGACGGCGGGATCCTTCGCCGCCTTGCCGTCCCACGGCTTGATCGCGGTGACGTAGTAGTTGTCGCCGAGCACGTCGTGCGGGTAGATGTCGCGCGCGACTTTCAGCAATGTCTTCATCGTTGCGGGCGAGAGCGCGCTGGAATCATCGGCCCACGCATCCTCGATGCTCACAGCGACGCTGGTCGCGACGGCCACGACCGGCACGGCGGTCGCTGCGCCCTTGAGAAAGACGCGGCGGCTGTGCTTGCTTCGACGATCGACTTCTCTCATGGCATTCCTCCGTCAATTTTGATTTTATGATTGGATCAGTTGAAACGTCCGCCCCGCTGGATCACCTCGATCTTGTAGCCATCGGGATCGCTGACGAAGAAGAAGCGCGCCAGCGTCCTGCCGTCGTGCTTGAAATCGCGTAAGGGCCCTGGCGCGAGCTTCTCGCGCTCGAAGCGGGCATGCTCGGTCTCGAGATCCTCGACCACGACGGCGAGATGGCCGTAGCCGTCGCCGGGCTGGTACGGCTCCTTGCGATCGAAATTCACCGTCAGCTCGACCTCGAAAGGTGAGGAGGGGTGACGCAGATAGATCAGGGCAAAGTCCGCGAATTTCAGATGGTCGGCGACTTCGAGGCCGAAGGCACGCCGGTAGAAGTCGAGCGAGCGCGCTTCATCAAGCACGCGGATCATGGAATGCACCGGCTTTGCCATTCAGTGCTGCTCCTTCAGGTAAGCGATGATGGCGGCGCGCGTCTCCGGCTTGCCTTGCCGGTAGGCCATGACGACGCCGGGAATGACGGCCTGCGGATTGGTCAGCCACGCGTCGAGCCGGGCTTCGTCCCAGGTGAAATCCGCGTTCGCGAGGCCTTGCGAATACCTGAAGCCCTCGACCTTGCCGGCGGGACGGCCCAAGACCTTGAGCAGCGGCGGTCCCGGGCGCGCCGGCTCCGACAGGCTCAACGTGTGGCACACCGCACATTGTTGCTTGAAGAGTGTCGCGCCATCCGGCGGCTTTGCGGCCGGCAAAGGCATTTGCGCGTCGGCAACCCGCACCACCAGCACCATTGCAGTGCACAATCCCAGCACGAACGCGCGCATCGTCAAGAGCCGCCCATCCACATCAATCTGCGCAAACTCTAGGCGGCGTCAGATGGGCGGTGGTAGTAGCGGGCTGTTTCGCTGCGCGCGGAGATGCTCGTGATGCGCACTGTTCCGCGCCGCCTTATATGCGGAGCACAATTCCGCGAAACCGCCGTCAAATCCCTAAACGATCACCACACCATGCGCATTGCATGACGATTGCGCCGCTCGAATTCTCGACGCGATGCAATGGCCCGGTACAGACGAGCGGCGTGAAAGCCGCCGGGCCATTCATCGCGAAAAAATCCAGGAGAAATGGATGAAGTTGGTCAAGACCTCGATGATCGCATGCGCTCTGTCGGCTCTCATTGCGACGCCCGTTCTCGCGCAAAGCGCGCCCCCCACCGCCAAGCCGGGCGGCACCGTGCAGAGCAAACCCATGCAAGGCAGCACGATGGGCAGCGGCGACGAGGAGATGAATGCTCAGCCGGGCGCGGCGGGCGAGAAGGCCGGCATGAAATCGACCAAGGGCACCAGAGGTACGGTCGGCACCACGGGCAGCGCTGCGCACAAGGGAACGGCCGACGATGCGGCGACGGGCGGCGCAGCCCCTTCCAAGCGTTACTAGTCCAGCCGCGTAAGACGGCACAACTCCGGTCGCCTCGCGGCCGGAGTTTTTTGCCGCGCTAATTAGTCGTCGAAGCGCCCGCCGCGTCCGGCCTTGACGTCGCTGCGGCGCTTCTTGCCCTCGAGCCGGCGTTGCTTTGAGCCAAAAGTCGGCTTTGTCGCCCGACGCGGCTTTGGCCGCACCATGGCCTCGCGCAGCATCTCCGTGAGGCGGTCGATCGCATCCTGGCGGTTGCGCTCCTGGGTACGGAAGCGCTGCGCCTGGATCACGATCACGCCGTCCTTGGTCATGCGCTGACCGGCGAGGCGGGCGAGCCGAATCGCCGCATCCTCCGGCAGGGTCAGCTTGCGCGCGTCGAAGCGCAGCTGCGCCGAGGTCGCGACCTTGTTGACGTTCTGGCCCCCCGGGCCGGAAGCACGGACAAAGCCGATCTCGATGTCGTCCTCGTCGATGACGAGATCGCGGGATATCCGCAGCATGATGGCACCATTCGTGATGTCCGGACATATCGCGGACGTCTGCATTGGGCAATGGTGCTTGGTGGAAACGCAAATGGCCGGGCGAGCCCGGCCATTTCAGGACATCCGAGAGGGACGTCAGTTCGACTTCGTCGCCGGAGCCGCGGAGGGCTGCGCCGCGGCCTGCGGGGCGCGGCCGACGACGACGGTCAGGAGACCCTGGCCCCAAAGGCGCTTGGCGGCGGCCTTGGCGTCGTCCAGCGTCACGGCGTCGACGATGGCATTGCGCTTCTCGATGTAGTCGATCGGCAGCTTGTCCTGCTGGTACTGCAGCAGCGCTTGCGCCAGCTTGGAGGAGGTGTCGAGCGCCAGCATCTGCGAGCCCTTGAGGTAGGACTTGGCTTCGTCGAGCTCCTTCTGCGTCGGGCCTTCCTCAGCGATCCGGCGCACTTCCTTTTCGATGGCGTCGATGGTGTCGCCGGCGCGGTCGGCGCGCGTGCCGGTATTGCCGATGAACACCGCCGAATGCTCCATCCAGATCAGCGATTCGAACACCGAATAGGCGAGGCCTCGCTTCTCGCGGACCTCGCGATAGAGCCTGGAGGATAAGCCACCGCCGCCGAGGATGTGATTGACGACATAGGCCGCCATGAAGTTCGGATCGCTGCGCTTCACCCCTGGGCCACCGAAGGTTATCACGGTCTGCGGCACGTCGAGCGTCACGAAGGCGCGCTGCGGCGGCTTTGCGGCCTCGACGTCCGGAACCGGCGTGAGGTTGGCCTTGGCGGGCAGGCTGCCGAAGGTATGGTCGAGCAGCTTGCCGAGGGTCGCCGGATCGACGTCGCCGACGACAGCGATCTTCAGCCCATCCTTTGCAAGCACGCGGCCGACATAGTCTTTCATGTCGGGGACGGTGATGGTCGGCACGCTGTCGAGGTTGCCGTTGGTCTGCCGGCCATAGGGATGATCGCCGAAGGCGACCTCCAGGAACTTGCGGCTCGCCAGCGAGGTCGGATTGGTGGTCTCGCGGCGCAGGCCCGAGACGACCTGCGAGCGGATGCGTTCGACATCGGCGGTGTCGAAATGCGGCGAGGTCAACGCGCTCCTGAGCAGGTCGAAGGCCTCGTCCTTGTTGTCGCGCAACATGCGCAGGCTGCCGCGGAAGGTGTCGCGGGTGGCGCTGAAGGAGAGCTCGATGGCGCGGCGGTCGAGCCGCTCGTGGAAGGTCTTGGAGTCGAGATCGCCGGAGCCTTCGTCGAGCAGGTCGCCGACCAGGTTGGCGACGCCCGGCTTGTCCTTGGGATCCTGCGCCGAGCCGCCGGCAAAGGAATATTCCATGGCGATCAGCGGCACGGTTGCGTCCTGCACGAACCAGGCTTCGATACCGCCCGGCGAGATCAGGTGCTGGATCTTTGCGGCCGCCTGTGACGGCGAGACCGCAGCGAGCGCGAGCGCAGCGCCGGTGGCAAAAGAGAATGCAGCGCGTCGAAGGAAGGGATAGGTCACGAACGCTTCTCCTCGCGCTTGGTGGCGGCAGTGTCCTTGATCAGATAGCCCGTCACCGAGCGCTTCTTCTCGAGCCATTTCTGCGCAACGGCGCGGACCTGCTCGGCGGTGACCGCGCGGATGCGGTCGGGCCAGCTCCTGATGTCCTCGATCGACAGGCCCGTGGTCAGCGCGCCGCCATACCAGCGTGCCAGCACCGCCTGATTGTCCTGGGCGTAGATCGCCTCCGCGATGAGCTGGGTCTTGACCCGCTCCAGATCCTCGGCGCGGATCGGGTTCTGCGCGACATTGGCGATGACGCCGTCGACCGCCTGCTCGACCTCGGCAAAGCTGACGCCGGGTTTCGGTGAGGCCGAGATCGCGAACTGGGTCGGGTCGAGTGAGATGCTCGAATAGCTGGCGTTGGCGGAGACCGCGAGCGGCTTGTCGACGACGAGGGCGCGGTAGAGATAGGAATTGCTGCCGCTGCCCATCAGCTGCGCCAACACGTCGAGGGCCGCGCTTTCACCGGCCGCGGCCGTGGTTGCCGAGGGCACCAGATAATAGCGCCGCATGCTCGGCTGCTCGACGCGCGGGTCGGCCAGCGTGACGGTGCGCGGGGCGGCGGGCTCCGGCTCCTGCGGACGGACGCGCCGCGCCGGAATCGCTGATTGCGCCGGGATGGAGCCGAAATTGCGCTCCACCAGCGGGCGTATGTCGGCGGCCTCGACGTCGCCGGCGATCACCAGGATCGCGTTGTTCGGCGCATAGAAGCGGCGGTAGAAGGCGAGTGCGTCCTCGCGGTCGAGCTTCTCGATCTCCTGATGCCAGCCGATCACGGGACGGCCGTAGGGATGATTGAGATAGAGCGCGGCCATGATCTGCTCGTTCAGCCGCGCGTCCGGATTGTTGGCGACGCGCATGTTGTACTCTTCGAGCACGACGTCGCGCTCGGGCAGCACGTTCTCGTCCTTCAGGATGAGGCCCGTCATGCGATCGGCCTCGAACTCCATCATGGTCGGCAGCTGCTCTTTCGGCACGCGCTGGTAATAGTTGGTGTAGTCGACCGAGGTCGAGGCGTTCTCGTTGCCGCCGACGCGAAGCACGGTCTGGGAGAATTCGCCGACGGGATGCTTCGAGGTGCCCTTGAACATCAGGTGCTCGAGGAAGTGGGCGAGGCCGGACTTGCCCGGCGTCTCGTCGGCCGAGCCGACCTTGTACCAGATCATCTCGGTGACGACGGGCGTGCGGTGGTCGGGGATCACCACGACCTGCATGCCGTTGCTGAGCGTGAAGCTGGCGGGCGGGGCCGATGTTACCGTGGTCTGGGCAAGGGCCGCGCCGGCCGAGAGAATGCTCGTCGAAAGCAGCGCGGCAAAGAGGCAGGCAGCCGATCGGTAAGAGGACATCATGATCCTTTTGAAAGGCCGAGGTCCGGATGTCCGGCTCGGACGGCACGGCATGCTACACCGTGCGGCTGAGGCTTCGCGTCACGAAGCAGAGAACCCAACGCGGTGGCAAGTTACTGATCAGCAATTTATGCGCCTCGGCCGGCGTACATGAAGCGCCGGCGCGGGGTTTCGGGTCTGTGGAACAGGAACGCTATTGTTCCTTGTCCTTGCCGGACATGATGTCGAAATAGGTCCGCCGCGACTTGTCCGGTCCGGCGCCATAGGAGTAGTTCGGAGACGGCGTCTGATAGCCCGGCGGCGGCTCGACCAGCGACTGGCGCGGCGGCTCCTCGGTGAATTTCTTTTCTTCGGTGGCGTTGCCGCCCTTCATCATATTCCACAGGCCGCCGGAGAAGCCGAGTTCGGCGGGGCTGAGTGACGGATTGCCGTTGGTGCCCGGCTGGATCGGGTCATTGCTTGTCCGGGGGGCTGCGGCGACCTGGCCGGCCTTCATCTCGGCAGGCGTCAGCTGTCGGGCGGCCTGCCAGTTTTCCGTTTCCTTGGTTGCCTTCTTGCGCGCGGCGATGGCTTCCTTGCGGCGCTTCTCCTCGGGGTCCTTGGGCCAGTTCGGAGCGGCCTTGGCCTGGGTCGCGGGAGGCGGCAGGTCGAGCTTGGGCGGCACCACCAGCGGCGAGCGCTCGCGGTATTCGATGCCGGGCTTTTCCATGCTCTTGGCGCCGATGCCGGACATCAGATTGTCGATGATCTTCTCTTCGAAGGTCATCCCGTCATCATCATCGTCGTCATCACCGGCACGCGCTGCGCCGACCGACATGACGAGACCGATGCAGAGCGCGACGGCGGACAATTTCAACGCCCGCCAATGCCCCGATCGGGGGTCTCGAACCATCGAAAAGCTGGTCTTCGAGCTGCGCATTACTGTACCTGTTCCATATTGTGTCAGATCGCCGCTCGCACGCGGCAAACCCTCGCAAAGGCCGGGTTCCACCTGCCGGTCCGTATCGACCGGGATCAGGGCGCTTTTGCGGCGGGTACCCCCAGGAAGGAATCATACAATAGCCCCGCCACCCCAGCAACGATGGCCACGTCGGCGAGGTTAAACACATACCAATTATAGGTATTTCCGCCGATCTCGATGTGGAGCAGGGCGAAATCGACCACCGCGCCATAGGCCAGGCGGTCGATGCCGTTGCCGATGGCGCCGCCGATGATCAGCCCCAGCGCGACCGTGGCAAGCCGGGTGTGCGAGCGGGCCATCCAGATCGCCAGCGCGACCACGGCGATGGCCTTGACGGCCATCAGCGCGAGCTGCGCGGCCTGGCTGTCGTTCTGGAGCCAGCCAAAGCTGATGCCGATATTCCAGGCCAGCACCAGGTCGAAGAACGGCGTCACCTTCACCACGCCGCGACGGGCGAGGTCGAACCCGTTCAGCAGCCAGAGCTTCGAGGCCTGGTCGGCCACAAGCGTGACCAGGGCCGCGAGGATGCCGGCGCGGAGCGGGGTCATGGGGTGCCGATCAGACGCTCACGCCCAACGCCTTCCACTCGCGCAGTGCTTGTGCGTCGCGCGGGGTGACGTCGGGGTATTCAGCGTCTTCGCCGACCGTCGGGGAGATCTTCCAGGAGCGGGCGCATTTGGTGCCGACCGCCTTCTCCACCACGACCGCGACACCGGGCACGGCATCGAGCCGGAATGCATCGGCGGGAGCCTCGCCCTCACGCACCTCGTAGTTCGAGGTGATGCAGATTTCGGCCAGGTCGACGTCGAACAGCGTCATCAGCATGTCCCGGTCGGCGACATAAATCACCGGCGAGGCTTCCAGCGACGAGCCGATGTTCTTGGCGGCGCGTTCGAGCTCGAGCGCGCCCGTGACGACACGGCGGACGTTACGGATCGCTTCCCATTTCGCGGCGAGCTTGTCGTCGCGCAAGGCTTCGAGATCGTTCGGGAACTGGGTCAGATGCACCGACGGTTCGGCGTTGGGGCGATACATGCGCCAGCCTTCCTCCGCGGTGAAGCTGAGGATCGGCGCCAGCCATTTCAGGACCGAGGCGCACAACAGGTCGATCGTCGTCAGCGCCGCCTTGCGCGTCGGCGACGACGGCGGATCGCAATAAAGCGTGTCCTTGCGGATGTCGAAATAGAACGCCGAGAGTTCGCTGTTCAGGAAAGCGGACAGGATCGCGACCACCGACTTGAAGTCGAACTCCTGATAGGCCTTGCCGATGGCGGCGGCGCGGATCGCGAGCTCGTGCAGCATCAGCCGTTCGAGCTCGGGCATCTCGGCGGGCGCGACCGCCTCAGTCGGCTTGTAATGATGCAGCGTGCCGAGCATCCAGCGCACGGTGTTGCGCAGCTTGCGGTAGGTCTCGACCGTGTTCTTCAGGATCTCGGGACCGATGCGCTGGTCGTCGGTGTAGTCGCAAGACGCGACCCAGAGCCTCAAGATGTCGGCGCCGGATTCCTTGATGACGGCCTGCGGCTCGATGGTGTTGCCGAGTGACTTCGACATCTTGCGGCCGTCCTCGGCCTGGGTGAAGCCGTGGGTCAACACGATGTCGTAAGGAGCCCGACCGCGCGTGCCGCAGCTCTCCAGCAGCGAGGAGTGGAACCAGCCGCGATGCTGGTCCGAGCCTTCCAGATACATCACCGTGTCGGTGCCGCCGTCGACCTTGCGCTTGATGCCGGCGAGCCCGGGAAACTGCACGGGGTCTTCGAGCACGAAGGCGTGTGTCGAGCCGGAATCGAACCAGACGTCGAGAATGTCGTCGACCTTCTGCCAGTCTTCATTGGCACGCGCTCCCAGGAAGCGCTCGCGCGCGCCTTTCGCGTACCAGGCATCGGCGCCTTCCTGCTCGAAGGCATCGCCGATACGGGTATTGACGGCCTCGTCCTGGAGGATCTCGGCGGAGCCGTCGCCCTTCTCGCGCACGAACACGGCGATCGGCACGCCCCAGGCGCGCTGGCGCGAGATCACCCAATCGGGCCGCGCCTCGATCATGCCGTTGATGCGGTTTTCGCCTGAAGGCGGCACCCATTGCGTCACCGAGATCGCGTGCAGCGCGCGGGCCCGCAGCGTGTCGCCGCTCTTCGCCTTGCCGCTCGCCGCAACGTCCTTGTCCATCGCGATGAACCATTGCGGCGTATTGCGGAAGATCACCGGCTTCTTGGAGCGCCAGGAGTGCGGATATTGGTGCTTGAGCCGGCCGCGCGCCAGCAGCATGCCTCTTTCGACGAGCGCCTTGATCACGGCCTCGTTGGCGTCGCCCTTCTCGCCCTTGTCGTTGATGACACGCTTGCCGGCAAAGCCCGGCGCATGATCGGTGTAGGCGCCGTTCTCGTCGACGGTATAGGGGATTGCCGTGGTGATGCCGCGTGCATCGAGATCGCGCGCCTGCGCCATCCAGGCATCGAAGTCCTCGCGACCATGGCCAGGCGCGGTGTGCACGAAGCCGGTGCCGGTGTCGTCGGTGACGTGGTCGCCGGGCAATAGCGGCACGATGAAGTCGTAGCCGCCGGCAAGGCCCTTCAGCGGATGGGCGCATTCGATCGCGTCCATGGTGTCGCCGGGGATATCGCGCACCTTCTCGAAGGCCGTCACGCGGGCCTGCTTGAAGACCTCTTCAGCGAGCGCATCGGCGAGGATCAGGAGGTCGCCCGTCTTGGTCCAATTGTCGGCGGGCGCGTCCGTCACCTTGTACAGGCCGTAGGCGATCTTCGGCGAGAACGAGATGGCGCGGTTGCCCGGCAGGGTCCACGGCGTGGTGGTCCAGATCACGACGCTTGCGGGGGCGAGAGCGCCGTGCGCGGGCGACGTAACCGGGAATTTCACCCACACCGTATCGGAGGTGTGGTCCTCGTACTCGACCTCGGCTTCGGCCAATGCGGTCTTCTCGACCACGCTCCACATCACCGGCTTGGAGCCGCGATAGAGCGTGCCGTTGGCGGCGAACTTCATCAGCTCGCGCGCGATCTGGGCTTCGGCCGGATAGCTCATGGTGGCGTAGGGATGATCCCAATCGCCGATGACGCCGAGGCGCTTGAACTCCTCGCGTTGCACGCCGAGCCAATGCGTGGCGTAGGCGCGGCACTCCTTGCGGAAGTCGATCATCGCGGTGGAGTCGCGGAAATCGGGCTTCTGCTTGCCCTTCTTGCGATAGTGCTCTTCCTCGACCTTCCATTCGATCGGCAGGCCGTGGCAGTCCCAGCCTGGCACGTAGTTGGAATCGAAGCCGAGCATCTGCTGGCTCTTGGTGACGAGATCCTTGAGGATCTTGTTCAGCGCCGTGCCGATATGGATGTTGCCGTTGGCATAGGGCGGACCGTCATGCAGCACGAACTTGGCGCGGCCCTTCGCGCTCTCGCGCAGTCTCTCGTAAAGGCCGATCTCGTACCAGCGCTTGAGGATCTCCGGCTCGCGCTGCGGCAGGCCGGCGCGCATCGGGAATTCGGTCTGCGGCAGGAACAGGGTCTTCGAATAGTCTTTGGCTTCAGACTTTGGGGACTTTTGCGGCTTTTCGGACATGAGGCTGACTGGCTCGGAAGGGCGCGGGAACGGATGGCGATGCGGAATCGCGGGGTGAAACGACAAAATCCCGGTCTTGCGCGGAGCCCTCAGGCTCAGGCGGAAGCCGGGCCGCTAATCCCTATGATGCGCCGCGCAAACATGGGCTCTCCATAGCAGGGGGCCAAGGGAAGCGCAAAGGTTCGGGGAAGCCGGGTTCGGGCTCAATCGATGGTGCCGAGCCGCGGAAACGCGTCCGGGACGGCCGCCAGGATGGCGCGGGCACGGGCGGAATCGTCGTCCATCTGCCGGATCAAGGCCTCCAGACTGTCGAATTTCAGCTCCTCGCGAATGAAGCCGACGAAGGCGCAGTCCAGAGCCTGCCCGTAGAGGTCGCCCTTGAAGTCGAACAGGAAGATCTCGAGGAGGGGAGCGCCATTATCAAAGGTCGGGCGGCGGCCGAAGCTCGCCACCCCGTCCAGCCGCTCAGGCCCGCGGCCGACGCGCACCGCATAGATGCCGTGCTTCAGTCCGCAATTGGCGTCGAGGCGGATGTTGGCGGTGGGGTAGCCGAGATCGCGGCCGCGCTTCTCGCCGTGGATCACCTCGCCAGTGACGAACCAGGGTGCGCTCAGCATGGTGGTGGCCTCGTCCAGCTGGCCTTCGGCGAGTGCGATCCGGATCGCGCTGGAGGACACCGGCCGCTCGTCGATATCGACATGGGGCTGCACGTCGACCTCGATGCCGAGCCGGGGCGCTTCGTTGACCAGAAGGCTCGGCGAGCCGACGCGGCCTTTGCCGAAATGGAAGTCATAGCCGACCGCGATCCCGCTGACGCCGAGCCGCCCGATCAGGTCATGGTGAATGAAGTCTTGCGCGCTGGTTCCGGCACGGGCCTTGTCGAAGGTCATGACCACGGCGCCGGCAAGCCCGGTGCCGGCCAGAAGCCGCAACTTGGCCCGCTCGTCCGTCAGACGGAATTGAGGGGTGTTGGGGCTGAAAAAACGCCGCGGATGCGGCTCGAAGGTCAATGCCAGCGCAGGGCGGCCCTGCGCCCGGCCCATTTCCAGGGCTGCGGCGATCACGGCGCGGTGGCCGAGATGAACCCCGTCGAAATTGCCCATGGCAACCACGGCACCCCTTGGAATAGCGGAGACCGGCGTGGTGTCGCGGATAATGGTAAAATGCGGAGCCATCAGGGGAATTCTCAAACCGGCAGGACCGGCCGGGACCGTGGCGCGAGCGGCCGGATGAAGTCAAGCGGGAGGGGGCGGCCGCATCGAACGCGATTTCAGTTCTTGGGAGGCGTCCCCAATTAACGCGCTGTTTAACGCCTTGGTGCTAGTCCTTGAGCGTGGAACTGCCGGGCTCCGGCTTGGGCAGGTCCGATCGTAATATTCCTGCGTTTGTGTTGGGGGAGTCGAGATGGCGGTTGATTTGTCGATGCCGGTTCTGGTGGTGGATGACTACAGCACCATGATCCGTATCATCAGGAATCTGCTGAAGCAGCTTGGCTTCGAGAACATCGATGATGCCAGCGACGGTTCGGCAGCACTGAACAAGATGCGCGGCAAGAAATACGGGCTCGTGATCTCCGACTGGAACATGGAGCCGATGACGGGTTACGACCTGCTGCGCGAAGTGCGCGCGGATCCGAACCTCGCCACCACGCCCTTCATCATGATCACCGCGGAATCCAAGACCGAGAACGTGATCGCAGCCAAGAAGGCCGGCGTGAACAACTACATCGTCAAGCCGTTCAACGCGGCGACGCTGAAGACCAAGATCGAGGCGGTCTTCCCGGACATGGCGAGCGCGTAAAGCGCCGCCTGATCCAAACACAGCTTTCAAAAGAGATCGTCATGCCCGGGCTTGTCCCGGGCATTTGGCGTTACCGTCGTTCCGGGGCGCCCGAAGGGGCGAACTATGGTGCGCGATTGCACCTGAGAACCTCGAGATTCCGGGTTCAGTGCTGCGCACTGCCCCGGAATGACGGAGCTAGAAAATCACCACTTCAGTTCGCGCATCAGCGCCTTCGGCGGGTGGCCGAACAATTCCATCACCGATGCCGGGTCGAGCTGGTCGAGACCCTCGAACTCCTCGGCATGGATGCCGCGGGTCACGAACAGGCAGTCGATGCCGAATTCGCGCGCGCCGGTTAAGTCGGTGCGGACGGAATCGCCGATCGCCAGCACTTTCTTCCGGTCGATCGGATGGCCCTGGCGTTCGCCGGCGAGTGCCATCGCGCGCTCGTAGATCGGTCGGTGCGGCTTGCCGTAGAAGATCACCTCGCCGCCGAGCTCGCGATAGAGCTCCGCGATGGCGCCGGCGCAATAGATCAGCCGGTCGCCGCGTTCCACCACGATGTCGGGGTTGGCGCAGACCAGCGTCAGCTTGCGCTCGCGCGCCTTCAGCATCATGCCGCGATAGTCTTCGGCCGTTTCGGTCTCGTCGTCATAGAGGCCGGTGCAGACGATGTAGTCGGCTTCCTCCAGCGGCGCGGTTTTCGCATCGAGGCCGCGATAGATCGAGTTGTCGCGCTCGGGGCCGAGCCAGAACATCTTGCGGCCGGGATGCTCGGTGACATAGAGCCGGGTCAGGTCGCCCGAAGACACGATCGCGTCATAGGTCTCGTCGGCGACGCCGAGCTTGCGCAATTGCCGCTGCACGCTATCGGCCGGGCGCGGTGCGTTGGTGATCAGGATCACCGTACCCCCGCGGCTGCGATAAGTGTGCAGCGCCTCGCAGGCCTCGGGGAAGGATTCGAGACCGTTATGGACCACGCCCCAGATGTCGCTGAGCACGACATCGACACCGCCCACGAGCTCGCGCAGGCTTTCGGCGAAATGCAGCGTGGTCATGATGCGCAGCGCCGATCAGATGCGGCGCGCGAGCGCCGCGTTGCCGGTGATGCGTTGCGCCGGAGGAGCGGCTGACGTTGCGCCAGGTGTCGCGCCAGATTTCGTACCTTGGCTGGGGGGAGCGGAGCCATTGGATCCCTGAATGTCCTGCGCCTGGTTCGGCGAGGCCCCGCCGGTAGCAGATGCCCCCTCAGGCCGCAATGGCCGGGGCGGCGCGAACAGGAACCCCTGGCCGAACCGCACGTCATAGTCGAGCAGGTCCACGACCGCACGCTCGCCTTCGATCCGCTCCGCGATCAGGTCGATGCCGAAGCGGCCGAGCAGGTCGGAGAGGTCGGAGGGATGGATGTCCGAGGCCGAGGCCTGCCTGGGGTCGAGCAGCAGCGTGGCCGGCACCTTGATGAAGCGCACCCCGCGGTCGGCCAGCTCGCGCGGCTCGATGCGCAAATCGGTGACATGGTCGATCGAGAAACGGAAGCCGCGCTGAGCGAGCGCCGCGAGATTCTCGGTCTCGGCCGCGCCGAGACTGCGGAAGGTCGATTGCTTGAACTCCAGCACCAGCGAGGGCGCCAGCGCCCGGTTGGCTTCGAGAAAGTCGAGGCATTGCGCGAAGGTGGTGGAATTGCCCAGCGTGGAGGCCGCGACGTTGCAGAACACGCCGACGTCCTTGTTGCGCACCATCAGGCGCCGCAGCACCTGCACACAGCGCAGCATCACCATGTTGTCGATGCGACCGATCAGCCCGGACGCTTCCGCGATGCTGATGAACTCCTCCGCGGCGATCAGCTGGTCGCGCTCGTCACGCAGGCGCGTCACCGCCTCGTAGAATCGCACCTTGCGTTGCGGCAGCGTGACCATCGGCTGCAGGAAGATGTCGATGCGGTTTTCATCGATAGCGTTGCGCAGCGTCGCCAGCAGCTGGGTCTGGTTGCGCCCGGTGACTGCCGGAACCGGATTGGCGGCCTGGCTCTGGATCGCCGGTGCCGGTCGTGACGGCGGTGCGGGCAACGGGGGAGGGGCCGCCGGCCGCTCCTCGAACGGCGCAATCAGGTCGATCGGCGCCTCCGGCTCAAGCCTGGCGATCGGAGCGGGAACGGGAGCCGGCGCTGGCGCATGGCCGGCCAACAGATCCTCATGGGTCGATACGGTGGTGGCGAGCTGCCTGACCAATCCGCCGAGCTCGTTGATCTCGCCGACCACCGACTGGATGCGGTCGGAGCTGGTCGAATTGGACGAGGCGATGCGTCCCTCGATCGCGGCTAACCGGCGGCCGAACTCCGCCACCTGGCGGGCCAGATCGGCGGTGCCGCGCGACAAATCGGCGATCTGGCCGCCGACGTCGCTGCGGTCGCGCAGCCGCATCGACACCGCGTTGTAGAGGATCAGGAAGGTCAGCGCGGTCAGGGCCACGATGGCGGATTCGGTTCCGCTGATGCCGGCGACGGCGTAGAGCACAAGCCCGAGCGAGGCCGCGACCAGTACCATGCAGATGGCGATGAAGATCGTCGAAATGCGAATCATGCCGCGCGTTACGCCTCAAAGAGCTGACTGCCTCACCCGGGAAAAC
This sequence comes from Bradyrhizobium sp. CCBAU 11430, assembly GCF_028128855.1. Classification (NCBI taxonomy): domain Bacteria; kingdom Pseudomonadati; phylum Pseudomonadota; class Alphaproteobacteria; order Hyphomicrobiales; family Nitrobacteraceae; genus Bradyrhizobium; species Bradyrhizobium sp. CCBAU 11430. Next base: position 255,203 of record NZ_LBJV01000071.1, on the reverse strand, counting down.
ACGGGTCACTGTGCGAACCCGTCACGCCTCATGCTCCCCTTAGGCCGTATGAGCTTAGCATCATTGTTGATTCGAGGGGATAGCAGCCCGTTCCCGGGCGCGGTCAGGCTGGCGCGGCGGCTCCGACCGTGTCGGCCGAGACGGCGTCGCGGGTGCCGAGCGGCTTGGATGGCCCTTCGGTCGTGTCCTTCAGCGTCTGCCGTTCGATCTCCGAATTCAGCTCGGCGCCGAACATGATGACGATCGCCGACATCCACATCCAGGTCATCAGGCCGATTGCGGCGCCGAGGGAGCCGTAGGTCGCATTGTAATTGGCAAACTCCGAGAGGTACCAGGAGAGCAGCGCCGAGCCGGCGATCCAGAGAATGGCGGCAATCACCGCGCCGAGGCTGAGCCATTGCCAGCGCGGCGCATCGCGGCTGGGCGCGAAGCGGTAGAGGATCGCAAGCGCCACCAGCAGGACGAGGAACATGAGCGGCCATCGTGCCAGCGCCACGATCAGCTTGCTTTCGGGCGCCATGCCGAGATGATTGAGCGCCAGCGGGAAGGCAACGACAAGCCCCACCATCACCAGCAGCGCCACGATGCCGCCGACCGTGAAGGCCAGAGACACCATGTTAAGCTTGATGAAGCTGCGCTTCTCGCGCTCCTCATAAGCGACGTTGAGTGCATCGAAGATCGCCTTGACGCCCGCATTGGCGCTCCAGATCGCCAGCACAAGGCCGAACAGGAACGTCGCACCGAGCGTGGTACTGCCATGCGAGACCACGCGCGCCACCTGCTCCTCGACGATCTGGAACGAGCCCTCAGGGAGCATCGTCGCGAGCGTCTGCAGATTGGCGCTGATCGTCTTAGGATCGGCGAACAGGCCGTAGGAGGAAACCAGCGCCGTAACCGCCGGAAAGATCGCGAGCAGCCCAAAGAACACGACGCCGCCCGCTGTCGCCAGAAGGCGATCCTCGTCGATGCGCTGATAGGTCCGCCAGAAGATATCCTTCCAGCCCTTCCAGGGGATCTCAAGCGGGCTCTTCGCGCGGCGGCCATGGCCGGGCTGCACGGCCGCGTGCGCGGGGTGCGTCTCCGGAGAATTCGCCTCGCCTTTGCGATGGTCTTGCGGCGGCCCCGATGGGACCAGGTCCCTGTCCTGAAAGTAGCGCTCCGCCGTCAGCACGAAGACGGCCGTCGCTGCCACCAGCAGCCAGGAGTCGAGCTGTTCGGAGCGCCGCAGCAGCATTCAAGCGTCCAATCTTTGACCGTGACGTCTGCGGCGCGCCGCCGTAAACCCCGCCAGCCCAATCGCCGCGAGCATCAGGCCAAGCTGCACGGGCCGGTTGGTGCGAACGGGTGAGGCCCTTCTGCCATGGCCGCGCTCGCCCGGCGCGAGCGGCACCAGGGGAATCGTCGTCGCGACCTCCTTCACCGCCTGCTTGACCGTTCCGCGCGGAATCCGAGGGGAGGCGATCGCAACGCGCATCCGGCTGGCGAGCGGTACGATCTGCTTGGTCGGCCGCTTCATCATCGCCATGGCGACGCCGGCGCAAACCGCGGCGAGCACCAGCAGCACGGCGGCGACGGCACCAAAGCCCCAGAACTGTCCGTAGGTGATTGCAACCCAGCGGTAGAGGGCGATCAGGCCGACGAAGAAGGTCGCGATCACGAACAGCCCGGCGACCGCGAACAGACCGGCCGCGACCGCGTAGGACGTCGCGCGCCCGGTGGCCTGGCTGGTGCGGTCACGCAAATAGGATTGCGCGGCGCGCTTGAGGTGGTTGAGTTTCAGCGCCATGCCGGCGCGCAGCAATTCGCCCGATGGCGCGAGCATGCGGACATCCTCCGAGAGCGAGAAAATTCGTTCGGGGGATGAACGTGGCGGAATTTGACTTGTTCCGACGGAGCTCCGTCCGTTTGGTGAATCAGGCGAGATCGGCGGCCGCGATCCAGAACACCTCGCCCTCGGAGTCCTCGGTGTCGAGCCAGAGCAGCGGCAGTTCCGGAAAGGCCTCGTCGACCAATTCCCGGCCGCGGCCGATCTCGCAGATCAGTCCGCCGTCCGGGGTGAGGTGATCGGGCGCCTCAGCCAGGATGCGGCGGACCACGTCGAGGCCATCGGCGCCGCCGTCGAACGCGAGCTTTGGTTCGGCCCGGCACTCAGGCGGCAGTGCGGCCATGCCTTCTGCGTCGACATAGGGCGGGTTGGTGATGATCAGGTCGTAACGCGCATCGCCGAGCGGGGCGAACAGATCGCCGCGATACAGGCTGATCCGGTCCTCGAGCCCGTATTCGCCGACATTGCGCGTGGCGACCTCGAACGCGCCCTTGGAGATGTCGACGGCATCGACGGCGGCGTTCGGGAAATGATGCGCGGCGAGGATGGCGAGGCATCCCGATCCCGTGCAGAGATCGAGCACGCGCTCGACGCCCGTAGGGTCGGCGATCAGCGCTCCAGCATTGCCTTCGCCGCCGAAATGCGACTCGAGGAGCTCGCCGATGAAGGAGCGTGGAACGATGACGCGCTCGTCGACATAGAAGGGCAGGCCGCGCATGTAGATCTTGTTGACGAGATAGGCGGCCGGCTTGCGCGTGGTGACGCGTTGATGGACGAGGTCGAGGATGGTCTTGCCCTCCGCCGCGGTGACCCGTGCGTTGGCAAAAATCTCGAACTGCTCGGGATTGAGATGCAGCGCTTCGCTCACCAGGAAGGCTGCTTCGGCAATCGGATCGGTCGTCCCGTGCGCAAAGGCGAGCTCGGCTTCGACAAAGCGGCTCACCCCGTAGCGGACGAAATCGAGCAGCGTGAGAAGTTCGCCCGGGCCGACTTTGGCGAGCTTGGGCGCGGCGCGGCCGCCGACGGTCTTTTTGGATGCTTTTGCCATCAGGATCGGGTCCAGCGCGCGGCGGCCTCGTCGTCACGGGCGTGGGCCTCGACCCAGCCGGTGCCGGCTTCGCTCTCTTCCTTCTTCCAGAACGGGGCACTGGTCTTGAGGTAGTCCATCAGGAACTCGGCGGCATGGAATGCGGCCTGGCGGTGCTGCGAGGCGGTCAGCACCAGCACGATGTTCTGGCCCGGCATGAAGCGGCCGACGCGATGGATCACGGTGACGCCGTTCAGCGGCCAGCGCGAGGTCGCCTCGTCGGCATGACGCCTGATCTCTTCCTCGGCCATGCCAGGATAGTGCTCGAGCGTGAGCGCGGCGACCTTGGCGCTGTCATCGTCCGCGCGGCAGATGCCGGAGAAGCTCACGACCGCGCCGATGTCGGTCCGGCTCTTGGTCAGGACCGCGATCTCGCGCGCGATGTCGAAATCGTCTTCTTGAATACGGATGGTGACGGGGCAGCTGGCGACAGGGGAAGTCATGGCCTAGCCGCCGGTCATCGGCGGGAAGAACGCGATCTCGCGGGCGCCCGCGATCGCGGCATCCGATTTGACATGGGCATGGTCGATCGCGGTGCGGATCACCTTCGGCTTCTCGAACGCGTAGGCATAGGCCTCACTCTGGCCGGACAGCCAGGCGATCAGCTCCTCGACGGTGCGCACGGTCGCCGGCGGCTCGATGGTCTCCTCCGCCTTGCCGACGCGCTCGCGCACCCAGGCGAAATATTTCACCTTCATCCCTCGTCCTCCTTGATGAGGTGATGGATGCCGGCGCGGAAATAATCGTAACCGGTGTAGATAGTCACGATCGCCGAGGCCCACAGCAGCGCGAGGCCAATCATCGAGACGACGGGCACCACCTCGTCGCCGGCGGGTCCCGCGAGCAGGAAGCCGATGGCGACCAGCTGGACCGTGGTCTTCCACTTCGCAAGCTTGGTCACGGGCACGCTGACCCTGAGCGCGGCGAGGTATTCGCGCAGGCCCGAGACCAGGATCTCGCGGCACAGGATGACGATGGCGGCCCACAACGACCAGCCATGGATGATGCCGTCGGCGGCCAGCATCAGCAGGCACGAGGCGACCAGCAGCTTGTCGGCGATCGGGTCGAGCATCCGGCCGAACGCCGATTGCTGATTCCAGATCCGCGCGTAATAGCCGTCGAGGTAATCGGTGACCGCGGCCGCGATGAAGAGGGCCACCGCCACCCAGCGCAGCCAGAGCGGCTGATCCAGAATCGACTGCGCATAGATGCATCCGACGACAACCGGGATCGCGGCGATCCGGCCATAGGTCAGGATGTTGGGGAGGGACATCGCGCGGCTGGTCGTCCCTCGTGTGGTGGCGATGTTCATCCGTCCTACCAATACCGCTGCTGCCTGAACGTCAACCGTCCCGCGCCCCAAATGAGGTGCGGACACGACGATCATATGACTGCGGTCCCCCTTTAATTCATCCCGGCTGGGGATGGAAATACTCGAAAATCCTGCGCGCGCTCTCGGCACTGACCCCCGGAACCTTGCCGAGATCGGCGATCGAGGCCCGTTCGATCTCCTTCAGGGTTCCGAAATGATGCAGCAAGGCACGTTTGCGTGACGGGCCGATGCCCGGAATTTCCTGCAAACCAGCCTCGCGGATATCCTTCTTGCGCAGCTTGCGGTGAGAGCCGATGACGAAGCGGTGGGCCTCGTCGCGCAGCCGCTGGATGAAATAGAGCACGGGATCGCGCGGCTCCAGCTTGATCGCCTCACGCTCCGGCATGAACAGGGTCTCGCGGCCGGCATCCCGGTCCGGTCCCTTGGCGACCGACATCAGCGACACCTGGGTCAGGCCGAGATTTGCAAAGATCTCGCGCACGGCGTTGAGCTGGCCGCGGCCGCCGTCGATGATGACGAGATCGGGCCATTGCGGGAAATCGTCGTCCTTGGCTTTGGCCGCCCCTTCCTCGGGCGGATTGATCAGGCGCTTGAAGCGCCGCTCCAGCACCTCGCGCATCATGGCGAAGTCGTCGCCCGGCGTGATCCCTTCCGACTTGATGTTGAACTTGCGGTACTGGTTCTTCACGAAACCGTCGGGGCCGGCGACGATCATGGCGCCGACCGCATTGGTGCCCTGGATGTGGCTGTTGTCGTAGACCTCGATGCGCTTGGGCGAATGCGGCAGGCTCAGCGTCGTGGCGATGGCGTCGAGCAGGCGGCTTTGCGTGGCGGTGTCCGCGAGCTTGCGGCCGAGGGCCTCGCGCGCATTGGTCAGCGCATGGGCGACGAGTTCCTTCTTCTCGCCGCGCTTGGGCGCGGCGACCTCGATCTTGTGGCCGGCCTTGATCGAGAGCGCATTGGCCAGCAGCTCGCTCTCCTCGATCTCGTGCGAGAGCAGGATGTTCCTCGGCGGCGGCTTGTCGTCGTAGAACTGGGCAAGGAAGGAGCCGAGCACCTCTTCGGGGGTGTACGTCTTCTCCGCGCGCGGAAAATAGGCCCGGTTGCCCCAGTTCTGGCCGGTGCGGAAGAAGAACACCTCGACGCAGGAGAAGCCGCCCTCCTGATGGATGGCGAACACGTCGGCTTCCTCGACGGTGCGCGGATTGATGCCCTGCTGCGACTGGATCGCCGACAAAGCGGCGAGGCGGTCGCGGTAGAGTGCGGCGCGCTCAAACTCGAGCTCACCGGACGCCTTCTCCATCTCGCCCGCAAGCTCCTGCTTCACCGCATGGCTCTTGCCGGACAGGAAGTCGCTCGCCTCGCGCACCAGGGTCGTATAGCCGGGAAAGTCGATCTCGCGGGTGCAGGGGCCGGCGCAGCGGCGGATCTGGTAGAGCAGGCAGGGCCGGCTGCGGCTCTCGAAGAAGGAATCCGTGCAGGAGCGGATCAGGAAGGCGCGCTGCAGCGCCGTGATGGTGCGGTTGACCGCGCCGGCGGAGGCGAACGGACCGAAATAGCGCCCGGGCCGGCTCTGCGCGCCGCGATGTTTCAGGATCTGCGGCGCCCAATGGTCACCGGTGATCAGGATGTAGGGAAACGATTTGTCGTCGCGCAGCTGCACGTTGAAGCGCGGCCGCAGCTGCTTGATGAGGTTGGCTTCCAGCAGCAACGCCTCGGTCTCGGTGTTGGTCGAGACGATCTCCACGGTCACCGTGGCCGCGATCATGCGCAGGATGCGGGCCGGCTGTGGCGCATTCTGGCGCGCATAGTTGGAGAGGCGCTTTTTGACGTTCTTGGCCTTGCCGACATAGAGCACGTCGGCATTCGCATTGAGCATGCGATAGACTCCGGGCGAGGTCGGGGCGAGCCGGACCGCGCGCTCGATCGCCTCATGGCCGGACGCCAGCGGGCCTTCGCCGACGACGCCGCTCTCTTCCAGGATATCGGGCAGCCGCGCATCGTCCTCGTCATCGCCGCCGCTGGTGGCGGGATCGAGATCCGGAGGCGTCTCGGCTGGGACGTCCGGCGCGGTGCCAAGCACGGGTTTGGGCGCGCGGTCGTCCGGATTGTCGGTGGAATCGTGAACCATGGAGCGAATTTAGGCGCTGGGGGTGCCGATTTGAAGTTCCGGCCGTGCGGCACGCACAGGATGGCGCCGCAGTTCCCGGTAACGCTTGCTTAAGCCTGTTAACAGCGCGGTAACCCGGCTTAACAGCCCTTTAACTTAAAACTCTCGATAAATCTTACCCGAAAAGGTCGTGGTTCCGTAACCATGCGGTTTGCCTGGCGCGGCGGCGCGGGCGCCGCACCGGTGACGGCAGTTGCGTTGGAGTGTGTGATGAAGAGGCTCGTTGTGGGCGCAGCCGCGTTGGTTGCCGCCGGCTGGACAGCTTCGGCGGAGGCCGCCGACATGAATTACGGTCAGCGCGCGCCCTATACCGTCAACCAGCCGCTCAACGCGTATAGCTGGGCAGGCCCCTATCTCGGCGGCAACATCGGCTATGAATGGGGCTCGGTGGACAACAACCCCTCGAAGCCGTCGGGCTTCGTCGGCGGCGTGCAAGCCGGTTACAACTTCCAGAATGGCCCGTTTGTGTTCGGCGTCGAGGGCGACATCCAGGCCGCCGGTGCCGACGACACCTTCGCACCGTGGAAATTCTCCAATCCGTGGTTCGGCACCCTGCGCGGCCGCGCCGGCTATGCCTTCAGCAACGTGCTGTTCTATGGCACCGCCGGCCTCGCCTTCGGCGAGCTGCGTGCGCAGACCTTCGGCTGGACGGAATCGCACACCACCGCCGGCTGGACCATCGGCGCCGGTGCGGAAGTCGGTCTGGCCCCCAACTGGAGCGCCAAGCTGGAATATCTCTACATCGATCTGTCGACGACACAGTTCGCAATTACAGGGGTGTCAAACGGCTATAGCGCCAGCGTTGTGCGCGCAGGCGTGAACTATCGTTTCTGATAGCTGAAGAAGAAAATACCGGACCACAACCTCCCGGCCGCTCGCGGCCGGGAATTTTTTGCGCCAGGTATTTTTTGCGCCAAGTATTGCGCCGAATGTTGTGCGTCAGGCCCGCTAGGACAGGATGACCAGATTGACCGCCTTCGGTCCCTTCCCCTTCTTGTCGGGTTCGACTTCGAAAGTAATACGCTGTCCTTCCGCAAGGTCCTTCAGTCCGGCTCGCTCCACAGCAGTAATATGTACGAATACGTCGCGGCCGCCGTCGTCAGGCTTGATGAAACCGTAGCCGCGTTCGCCGTTGAAAAACTTGACCGTTCCCGTCATGGCCATCGGGAAACTCCCCCTCATTGCTCCTCCGCCGCGACGCAGACTCACGTCACGACATGACCGGGCACTACGGAGCCCGGGAGCTGGCCATCCTTGGGCGGACCGCTGGCGGTCCGGCCGGATCTTTCTTAGGCCTTCACTCCGCCGCAACCATTCGCGGAAGCGGAACGTAAAGCCAGTCACGGAAACAGCATAATACGGTTCTCTGCAGATTGACTACCGCTCCTGCATATTTTTCCCAAGAATGCCGGAGTGTTACGGCTTCTTGGCTCTAGGGCTTGGGCACCTCCAATCGGAATCTGGCAGCACCACCTTGGCCGAGCGGCATTTCCAGCTCGGGCAGGATCGTCTTGAGCTCGCCCTGCAGCGTGTAGGGCGGATTGACGATCAGGAGCCCGGTGGAGGCGAGAGCCCCGCCATCGAGCTGAGGCGCGACGCTGAACTCGAGGCGCAGACAATTTCCCGGCGGCTTTGCTGCAGCTGCGAGCCGCGCCACCGTTTGGACCAGTGTGTCGGTGGCACGCCGGTTCTTGGCGGGATACCAAATGACATAGATGCCGGTCGGCCATTTCGCGAAGGCGGTGGAGAAGGCTTCGCCCAGCCGCTCGAACTCGTCCTTGGCCTCGAAGGGCGGATCGATCAGCACGAGGCCGCGCCGCTCCTTCGGCGGCACGAAGGCCGGCAGCGCCACCCAGCCGTCGAGGTCGACCACGCGCGCCTGTTCGTCGCGGCGCAGCACGGCGATCAGCGCTTTCCGCGCCTTCGGCTCGAGCTCGCAGGCGACGAGTCGGTCTTGCGGCCGGAGCAGGCCGCGCGCAATCAACGGCGAGCCCGGATAGGCTTTGAGCTCACCCTTCGGATTGAAGGCGCGGACGATATCGAGATAGGGTTGTACCAGCGCCAGGGTCTCGTTCGACAGGCGTGCCTGCATCAGCCGCGCGATGCCGGTCAGCCATTCGCCGCCCCGGCGCGCCTCGTCGCTGTCGAGATCGTAGAGGCCGGCGCCGGCATGGGTGTCGATGACGCGGAACGCCCCCGGCTTGTCCTGCAGATAGGTGATGATGCGCGCCAGCACGATGTGCTTGATGACATCGGCGAAGTTGCCGGCGTGGAAGGCGTGACGATAATTCATGGCGGAGAGTTACGACATCGCGCGATGAAAGTAACTGCCGTCATTCTCCGGGGCGGTGCGCAGCACCGAGCCCGGAATTCATTTCGCCACCGGCTATGCGGGACAATGGATTCTTCGCGCTTCGCGGCCCCGGAATGACGGTCTGAGAAGTCGGCCTATCCGCCCCTGATCGGCGGCATGGTCACCTGATCGCGGCGGCAGGTGCGGCGTTCGATCTCGTCGCAAGCGCGGAATTGCAGGTCCTTGCTGAGGCAGATACGGACCTCGGACAGCCGCGTCCGGTTGCAGGTGACCGAGACGGCGGCATTGCTCAGTCCCGGGTTGGCCTTGATGAAGGCTTCCTCGACCTCCGCCGGCGCCACGGACTTGGCCTGCGGCAAATCGAGATATTCGGTCGGGATCTTGATCGCAGCGCGCGCCTTGCGGATCGTCTCGAAATAACTGCGGCCCTCGAGGCCCGAGCAGGTGCCGTGCTTGTCCCATTCGTTGAAGATCAGGCCCGGCGCCGGCATCAAATCGAGCATCGAGGAGACGATGCTGCGGTTCAGCCGCGGTGCGGGCCGCTGGCAATATTCCGGGAAGCCGTTCTCATATTGCGGCCACAGCCCATGCACCACGAAGGCGTAGGGCCGACCGCTGCACTGGATCTGCGAGCGGCCGCCACGCTCGGCCGCCTCCTCGCAGAACGAGGGCGACCACGATAGCGACAGCACATAGAAGTCGAATTCGCCGGGCGCGTTCTGCCGCTTGTCCTGGGCGCTTGCGCTGCCGGCGAGCAAGGCCAGTCCGGCGGCAAGGGTCAGGGAGATCACGAGACGGGAAAACAAATGCAATCTGGAATGAAACATGGCGACGCCCCTCAACTAGACTGTGCGAGGAAGCCTAGCAGGCGATGGGAACATTTCAAGAACAAAATTCCGGCGGCCGCCGTTCGGCGCCTCGAGCGACCAATCAGGGCTTCCTAATCAGGGCTTCCTGATCAGGGCTTGGCGGCGCGGCAGGCCGGATTGTAGGCCCAGTTGCGGTCGAGCCCGACCACGCACCATTCGACGCCGTTGCCATAGCCGGCGAAGCCGCCATCCTCGATGATCGAGAAGTGCACCTTGCGCACCTTGCCGTCATTGAGCATGGCCTCGCCGGTGCAATAGCGGCGCGGAATGTTGTCGGACTGCCAGGGCCGGAATGCGGTCTCGCGAACGGCGGAGAAGCCGGTGATCCTCAACGAGGAATTCCAGAACGTGCTTTCCTTTTCCCAGAACTGGGTAGCGATGGTCGGTAGCGCCCTGTCGCAATCGGCGACGGCGCCGTCATAGCGCGGTCCGCTCAGCCAGAAGTTCAGCTCCAGCGGATTGGCGGCCCTGGCCTCACCGAGCGACATCGCTCCGAACATGAGGCCGAGCACAGCGGCATAGCGGAGCAATTTCAGGAGGGGGGCGCGCATGGTCAATCCGGACAGCTAAAGTCTTGCGAAGGTTGGACGGTGCCGCGAAGGCCGGGGGAGGTCAAGTGCAGCGCGGCAACACTTCGCCAGGAGTTGACCACAACTTCGTGGTTGGCAGGGCTTGGGTTCTTTCCACTTTCCTTCCGGCACCGTAAACTGGCGACCAGCCAATTGGAGTGACGGGAATGCGAATCATTGCGGCCGCGGGTCTTCTCGCCAGCCTGGTTGTCTCGGGTCTGATGGCGAGCCAGTCGGCGCGCGCCGACTATGTGCCGCCGTTCAAGGGCAACGACACCGGCGGCATCATCGCCTATTCGATGGCCACCCAGGTCGACGCCCGGCAGGCCGCGGTCGATCACTGCGCGCGCTACGGCAAGGTCGTGAAATTCCTGGCGGTGCAGGCCTATGAGGGCGGTTACATCTCGTTCTCCTGCCGCTGGGTGCCTTATGGCGCCGCCGACCAGCCGATCCGCACGCTCTACTGAGGCGCTGTCGTAACGCCGCACTCTCTCAGCCGGGAGCCTTTTCACATGACGCGCAAACTCGCTTTGCTCGGCTCGGCCCTTTGCCTCGTGGTTTCGGCAGGCGGTGCCTTTGCCGACGACCTGCCGGTGCGCAAGGCCGGTCTTTGGGAGATGAAGCTGGTCACGAGCGGCTCGCCCGTGCCCGAGATGACCATGCAGCACTGCACCGACGAGACCGTCGACAAGGAGATGAGCAACAACGTCTCCCCGATGGCCAAGCAGATCTGCGCCAAGCAGGAGATCAAGAAGACCGCGACCGGCTATGTCAGCGATTCCGAGTGCAGCGTCGCCGGCGTCAGCACGACCTCGCATGCCGAGATCACGGGCGATTTCAACTCGGCCTATACGGTGAAGACCTCCTCGCACGCACAAGGCGGTGTCGCCGGCGCTGCGGGACGCGATACCACCATGACGCTGCAAGCCAAATGGCTTGGGGCCTGCAAACCGGACCAGAAGCCCGGCGACATCGTGATGCCCGGCGGCTTCAAGATGAACGTGCGCGACATGGATAAGCTGAAGGCGCTGCTGCCGAAGTAGGTAAGCGTTGCCCCGAAACCGGTGCGCTCCCTCGCCCCGTTCTTACGGGGAGAGGTGAGGCTGCAGCTACAGCTACAGCTACACCGGTATCCGCACGCTGGCCCGCAGTCCCCCCATCGGACTGTCGCCGAGGGTGATGTCGCCGCCATGCGAGCGGGCGATGTCGCGGGCGATGGCAAGGCCAAGGCCCGTGCCGCCTTCATCCTGGTTGCGGGCGTTGTCGAGCCGCAGGAACGGCTTGAACACTTCTTCGCGCAAATGCGCGGGAATGCCGGGGCCGTCGTCGTCGATCGTCACGGTCAAATAACGGTGATCGCGCTGGCCGGTGATGGCGATGGCCTTGCCGTAGCGCGCCGCGTTGGTGACGAGATTGGCGAGGCAGCGTTTGAACGAGGCCGGCTTCACCGTCACGACGGGCAGGCCGTGGAAGGCGACGGTCGCGGTGTGACCGTGGCGCTCGGCGTCGCCGCGCAGCTCCTCGAGCGCCTGCGCCATGTCGGTCGGCTGCGACTGCTCGCCGGAATCGCCGCGGGCGAAGGCGAGGTAATCCTCCAGCATCATCGACATTTCGTCGACGTCCTTGCGCATGCCCTCGAGCTCGGGGCTGTCGCCGATCAGCGCCAGCTCCAGCTTGAAGCGGGTCAGGATGGTGCGCAGATCGTGACTGACGCCGGCGAGCATCGCGGTGCGCTGCTCCATGGTGCGCTCGATGCGCGATTTCATCTCGAGGAAGGCGACCGCCGCGCGCCGCACCTCGCGCGCGCCCCTGGGGCGGAAGTTCGGCGCTTCACGGCCCTTGCCGAAGCTTTCGGCGGCGTCGGCAAGACGCAGGATCGGCTTGATCTGGTTGCGCAGGAACAGCACGGCCACGATCAGCAGGATCGAGGAGGTGCCGACCATCCAGAACAGGAATATCTCCGAGTTGGAGGCATAGGCGGCGCTGCGCTGCGCGAACACGCGCATCACGGCATCGTCGAGCTGGATGCGGATCTCGACGAGATTGGAGCGGCCGACCGTGTCAATCCAGAACGAGCGCCCGATCTGGCGGCCGAGCTGCACCGACAGCGTCTGGTCGAGCAGCGAGAAGAACGGCTTTGGTCCCGGCGGCGGCATGTCGCCGGCGGGCAGGAAATCGACGACGAGGCCGAGCCGTTGCTGGGCGATGCGGCGGATCTGCTCGCGATCCCGGTCTTGCGGATACCCCTTGTAGACGTCGATCAGCGCGGCGATGTCCTGCACCACGGCGGCCGACAGTCGGCGCGTCACCGTATTCCAGTGCCGCTCCATGAACACGAAGGCCACGACCGATTGCAGCACCACCATCGGCACGATCATGATGAGCAGCGCGCGGGCGTAGAGGCCGGTCGGCATCCACCCCTTGAACGCGTTGCCCATCCAGCCGTTGACGGCGGAGACGCGGCCGGCGGCGCTTCGGAGCAGCGTCAGGCCGGTATCGATCGTGCTCATCGGTCGCGCTTCACTGATTTATGGCGAGGCTACCAGCCGGTAGCCGATGCCGCGCACCGCCTGGAGGAACAGCGGATTGGCGGGGTCTGTCTCGATCTTGCGCCTGAGGCGGTTGATCTGCACGTCGACGGCGCGCTCGTTGACGCTGCCGTTGCCGGTCAGCGCACTGCGCGGCACGGTCTCGCCCGGCGTCTCCGAGAGGATGCGCAACATCTCGCGCTCGCGGTCGGTGAGGTGGATGACCTCCTCGCCCTGGCGCAGTTCACCGCGATCGAGATGATAGACGTAGGGACCGAACGCGATCTTCTCCACCGCCGTGGCCTGCGGCGGCGGCGCGGCGCGCTTGAGGATGTTGTTGATGCGCAGCGCCAGCTCGCGCGGCTCGAACGGTTTCGCCACGTAGTCGTCGGCGCCGATCTGCAGGCCCTCGATGCGCGCTTCCGCCTCATGTCGTGCCGTCAACATCACGATCGGCACGGAGGAGGATGTCCGGATGAAGCGGGCGAGATCGAAGCCGGTCTCGCCGGGCATCATCACGTCGAGGATCAAGAGGTCGAAATGCAGGCCCAGCAGTTTCGAGCGTGCATCGCCGGCGCTCGCGGCGGTGGTGACGCGGTAGCCCTCGGCGGCGAGGAAGCGCGAGAGCAGATCGCGGATGCGGCGGTCGTCGTCGACGAGCAGCAGATGCGGCGCGTCATCGGCCGGGCGCGCCGGCGGGCGGGCGAGAGTGGCAGCGAGCGTCACGGTCACTCCTTGGCGTCGTGGTTGACGGAAGCGAAGATCGTCTCGAGCACCTTGTCCGGATCGTCGCGATCGATCATCGCGCGCAAGAAGCGCTTGACGGTTTCCGCATCCTGCGGACCCATTTCGGCGAGCGCCTTGGTGATCCGCGTGGTCTGCAGACCGGCGAGCTTCTGCACCAGCGCCTCGCCCTTCGGCGTCGCGTAGAGCAGGCGCTGGCGGCGGTCATTGTCGCCGGTCTTCTGTACGATGTAGCCCTCGTCCAGCAGCTGCTTGAGCACGCGGCCGAGCGATTGCTTGGTGATGCGCAGGACGTCGAGCAGATCGGCGACCTTGAGGCCGGGATAGCGGTAGACGAAGTGCATGACCCGGTGGTGGGCGCGGCCGAAGCCGAAAGCCTCCAGCTCCTGGTCGGGATCGCCGACGAAGTCGCGATAGGCGAAGAACAGTAGCTCGATGATATCCCAGCGCAAATTGCCTCCGTCGTCTGCGGCCGGCTTGGGCTCGGCGGCGTCGTGAGAGGAAGTCGCGAAATTTATGTCAGGCATATTGACGTATCTTGGGTTCAATGTTACAAAACGATTGACCAGCACGAAATTTTAGATCGTTTCGCGCGGGTGGCATCGAAGCAGGCGGCTGGAGAGAGCCGGACAGGCGACGACGGCCGGATCAGATCTACCGTGCGATTGTCGAGCGGCGTTTCGGCAAAACATACTGGACTTCCGCCTTCCGCAAAAGCATGTCCTCGGCGATATGCTGGCCACGGAAACCGGCCGTAACAAGGCTGGCGGCGGTCCGGCCTAAAACCAATCAAGCCAGCCGGGCCCGAAAAGGGCAGGCCGGTGCCAGAACGGCGCCGCCACCGGCAAGCGGGAGGCAAGGACATGAGCATGAAATTCGACATCCAGCCCGCATCCAATCCGACGTCCGAGAAGGACCGCGTGGCCAAGCTGGTGGACCCCGGCTTCGGACGAGTCTTCACCGATCACATGGCGATCGTGCGCTACAACCAGGCCAAGGGCGGCTGGTACGAGGCGAAGATCGAGGCACGCGCCAATTTCCAGATGGATCCGGCCGGCGCGGTGCTGCACTACGCCCAGGAAATCTTCGAGGGCCTCAAGGCCTACAAGCGCGACGATGGCGGCGTGAACCTGTTCCGTCCCGACGCCAATGCGCGGCGCTTCAAGGATTCCGCCGACCGCATGGCGATGGCGCAGCTGCCCGAGGACGTCTTCATCGAGGCGGTCGAGCAGGTCGTGCGTATCGACCGCGCCTGGATGCCGGGCGGCGAGGGCAGCCTCTACCTGCGGCCCTTCATGATCGCGAGCGAGACCTTCCTCGGCGTCAAGCCGTCGTCCGAATATATCTTCGCCGTCATCGCTTCGCCGGTCGGCTCCTACTTCAAGGGCGGGCCTGCGCCGGTGTCGATCTGGGTCTCGGAGAATTACACGCGCGCGGCCGTCGGCGGCACCGGTGCCGTCAAATGCGGCGGCAACTATGCCGCGAGCCTGCGCGCCCAGGCCGAAGCGATCCAGCATGGCTGCGATCAGGTCGTCTTCCTCGACGCGGTCGAGCGCCGCTACATCGAGGAGCTCGGCGGCATGAACGTGTTCTTCGTGTTCGATGACGGTTCGCTCTCGACGCCGCCGCTCGGCACCATCCTGCCCGGCATCACCCGCGATTCCATCATCGCGCTCGCGAAGGATGCCGGCAAGACCGTGCGGGAGGAGCCGTATTCGCTCGACCAGTGGCGCAAGGATGCGGCCAGCGGCAAGCTCAAGGAAGCGTTTGCCTGTGGCACCGCGGCCGTGATCTCGCCGATCGGCAAGGTGCGCTCGGTGAGCGGTGATTTCGAAATCAGCGGCGGCGCCGCCGGCCCCGTCGCCATGGGCCTGCGCAAGCAGCTCGTCGACATCCAGTACGGCCGCACCAACGATCCCCACAACTGGATCCGCAAGGTGTTTTGAGATGCGGCGATGCGCGTTTCCCCTCTCGTGAGGAGAGGGGAAACGCGCATCGTTTGTGGTTTTTCGTGCACTGAACGTGCCGTTGCCGACATGCGACAAAGTCTGGACACATCTGGACATCAGGACTTCGCAACCATGGCAACGAAACTCTCCCAACCCATGAAATGGGTCGTTCTCGCCGCAATCGCCGGCGTTTCCGTTTTCGGCATCCTGACCATCGGCCCGATGCATGAGGTGGTCGCGCAAGATCGCTCGCCGATCGTCGATGTGCGCACCAGCGATCCCGAGATGAATGCCGCGATCGCGCGCGCCCGTGGCTCGCTTCCAACTTTCTGGGCCTCCTATGACACGCCGAAGCCGTCGGAGGCTGGGCACGCCCTGAAGGTGCGCTTCTCGACCCGCAAGGGCGGTGAGCACATCTGGATCGGCGAGGTGAAGAAGCGGCCTGACGGGACCTATTCTGGTCTCCTGGCCAACGAACCGCGTGACCTGCCAGGCAAGCGGGCCGGCGACGAGGTGGATTTTGGCGAGGCCGACATCTCGGACTGGATGTTCATGCGCAACGGCAAGATCGTCGGCGGCGAAACCATCAAGCCGACGCTGAAGTCGCTGCCGAAGGCAGACGCGGATGCCCTGAGGGCGCGGATGGAGAAGCCGTAAAGGTTGGCCGTCATTCCGGGATGGTCCGAAGGACCAGACCCGGAATCTCGAGATTCCGGGTTCGATGCTTGCGCATCGCCCCGGAATGACGGCGTCCCCTAAGCACCGGTTGCCGCTTCGCGCCCCGGCTGGTAAATGCCGGCGCATGGCCGAGAAACCCAAAAAACCCCAGAAACTGAAGGCGCGCCTGCCGCGCGGGCTCGAGGATCGCGATCCCTCAGCGATCCGGGCGACGCGCGAGATGGTCGAGAAGATCCGCGCCGTCTACGAGCTCTACGGCTTCGAGCCGGTGGAAACGCCGGCGATGGAATACACCGATGCGCTCGGCAAGTTCCTGCCCGACCAGGACCGTCCGAACGAGGGCGTGTTCTCGTTCCAGGACGACGACGAGCAGTGGATCAGCCTGCGCTACGATTTGACCGCGCCACTCGCCCGCTACGTCGGCGAGCGCTACGGCACCGACGCTCTTGTCTTGCCCTACCGCAGCTACCGGGTCGGCCATGTCTTCCGCAACGAAAAGCCCGGCCCGGGCCGATTCCGGCAGTTCATGCAGTTCGACGCCGACACCGTCGGCTCGGCAACGCCGGCGGCGGATGCCGAGATCTGCATGATGGCCGCGGACACGATGGAGGCGCTCGGCATCGCGCGCGGCTCCTATGTCGTGAAGGTCAACAACCGCAAAGTGCTCGACGGGGTGCTGGAAGCCATCGGGCTCGGTGGCGACGAGAACGCAGGCCGCAGGCTGACCGTGCTGCGCGCGATCGACAAGCTCGACAAGTTTTCCGCCGACGAGGTGCGCAAGCTGCTCGGTCCCGGACGATGGGACGGCGGCGAGGAAGGCAAGGGCGACTTCACCAAGGGCGCCAATCTGAGCGCCGCTGAAGCTGACGTCGTGCTCGCCATCACCAAGCCGCGCGAGGATTGGAAAGAGGCCATTGCCGCGGCCGAAACCTACCTCGCCAAGAGCGAGATCGGTCAAGCCGGCGTCAGCGAGCTGGAAGAGATTGCCAAGCTGGTCACGGCGTCGGGTTACGGTGCGGACCGCATCAAGATCGATCCCTCCGTCGTGCGCGGCCTCGAATACTACACCGGCCCCGTCTACGAGGTCGAACTGCTGCTCGAGACCAAGGACGAGAAGGGCCGCCCGGTGCGCTTCGGCTCGGTCGGCGGGGGCGGGCGTTACGATGGCCTGGTCTCGCGCTTCCGCGGCGAGCCCGTGCCGGCGACCGGCTTCTCGATCGGCGTCTCGCGGCTCCAGGCCGCGCTGATGCTGCTCGGCAAGCTCGACACCAAGCCGGAGTTCGGTCCCGTCGTCGTCACCGTGTTCGACCGCGACCGCGTCGCCGACTATCAGAAGATGGTGGCTAGCTTGCGCGCCGCCGGCATCCGCGCCGAGCTCTATCTCGGCAATCCCAAGAACATGGGCAACCAGCTCAAATATGCCGACCGCCGCAATTCACCGTGCGTGATCATCCAGGGCTCGGATGAAAAGGCGCGCGGCGAGCTGCAGATCAAGGATCTGATCGAAGGCGCGAAGGCGGCCGCGGCGATCGCCTCCAACCAGGAATGGCGCGAGAGCCGACCGGCGCAATTCTCGTGCAGCGAAGCCGATCTCGTCGCCAAGGTGCGTGAGGTCCTGGCCCGTCATGACGTAAAGTGGGGATAGCTATTCCGCCAGGCCGTCATGCCCGGGCTTGTCCCGGGCATCGACGTCTTGTTTGATGGATAAGCACGTGAATGGCCGGGACAAGCCCGGCCATGACGACAGCAACAGGGAGAAAACAATGCCTGAGATCACTGTCAGCATGGCCGAAGGCCGCACCGACGAGCAGAAGGCCGGCATGATGCGCGACATCACCCAGGCGTTGGTGAAGAATCTCGGCGTCGATGCCGATGCCGTCGTCATCCAGATCAACGAAGCCCCGCTCCGTCACAAGATGAAGGGCGGCAAGACCTTCGTGGAGCGCGCGGCGGCGGCGAAGAAATAGCCACTGGCGGTTCGGCATTCACCGCTGTCGTCCCGGACAAGCGTCAGCGCAGATCCGGGACCCATAACCACAGGGAGCGGTTATCTGGCCAGCTGGTAACTCCGAATCTTCGCCAAACTCGATCCTGTGGTTATGGGTCCCGGATCAGCGCTCGCTACGCTCGCTTGCCCGGGACGACAGCGGAGTTTGAGGCACCATGGACGCACGCGATTTCATCAAGGTCGGCATGAATGCCGAGCGCACGCTGGTGGTCCCGGCGGAGCGCACGGTCGGGCATTTCGTGCCGGGCATGCCGTTTGTCTACGCGACGCCGATGATGATCCTGGAAATGGAGATGACCGCGGGCGATTCGATCCGCGCTGCGCTTCAGCCCGGCTGGGTCACTGTCGGCACCGAGGTCGACATCCGCCATCTCGCAGCCGCGCTCGTCGGCGCGACGGTGCGGACCACCGCGAAGGTCGTCGCCGTCGAACGCCGCGTCATCCGCTTCGAGGTCGAGGCGTTCGAGGACACGCGCAAGCTCGGCGAGGGCCGCCACGCGCGCGGGCTCGTCAATGTCGAGATGTTCAACAGGCGGTTAGCCGCGGGCACGACGCCGTAGGGTGGGCAAAGGCGCGAGGCGTCGTGCCCACCATTTTCTCCGCGATGGATACAGATCGTGGGCACGCTCCGCTTTGCCCACCCTACGGCACAGTCCTAGTTCGCCAATTCCTTCGACCGCTTTGTCGCCGCCGCGATCGCGCGGATCATGAGATCGCGCAGACCCGGCTCGGCCATCAGCACACCGAGCGCGGCGGCCGTGGTGCCGCCGGGCGAGGTGACGTTCTGACGCAACGTGCTCGATGGCAGCTCCGACTGGTGCAGCAGCTCGCCGGAGCCGGCCACGGTCTCGCGCGCCAGCCTGGTCGCGAGCGACTCGGGCAATCCGGCCTCGACGCCGGCGCGGGCGAGCTCCTCGGCGAGCAGAAACACATAGGCCGGGCCGGAGCCGGAGACGGCGGTCACCGCGTCCATCAGGCTCTCGTCATCGACCCATTCGACTGAGCCGGTGGCGCGCAGCAGCGCATCGGCCACCGCGCGCTGCGCGGCGCTGACGTTCTTCGCGGCGACCGCAACGGTGATGCCGCGGCCGATCGCGGCCGGCGTGTTCGGCATCGCGCGCACCACGGCGCCGCCGCAGACCTCGGCAAGCGATGCGATTGTGGTTCCCGCCATGATCGAGACCACCGAGGTCTTGTCCGAGACGAACGATTTCAGCTTCGCGCCGGCCTCGCGGAACATCTGCGGTTTCACCGCGACGACCAGCGTCTCGACCGTGCCGACCGTTGTCACATCAGGATTGAGCGCGACGCCCTTGGCGGCAAGCCCGGTGATCTCGGGCGAGATGTGCGGATCGACCACCGCGACACGGCGCGGGTCGAGTCCGCCCGACAGCCATCCGGTCAGCATCGCGCCGCCCATCTTGCCGGCGCCGGCGAGGAGGATGGTGCCGGTGATGTTTTTGAGGGTGCTGCTATCTGCCACTGCGATCACCTTGCAAACGGTGTCGTCCCTGCGAACGCAGGGACCCATAACCACCGGCGGTTCTAGTGGATAGAGAGCAGAGCAACAAGCCGCGCGCCACAAGAGGCATCACGCGGTATGGGTCCCGGATCTTCGCTTCGCTTGTCCGGGACGACGGCGCAGCGCTGGGCGAGACTTACGCCTCTCCCACCGTGTCGAACATCGCCGCGTCCATCGCTTCGGTCGTGGTCTTGCCCGCCCACACCACGAACTGGAACGCCGGGAAATAGCGCTCGCAGGCGTGGATGGCGCCGGCGAGCATGGCCTCGCATTGCGCGGTCGAGGCGGTCAGGCCGCCGGGCAGCACCAGGGCCTGGCGGTGCATGACCATGCCGGTGTTGGTCCACAAATCGAAATGACCGACCCACAACTGCTCGTTCACGGCGGCGACGAGCCGCTGCACCTCGCCGCGGCGCGCAACCGGAATCTTCATGTCGAACCCGCAGGCCAGATGCAGCGCCTCGATCTCGCCCATCCAGGTGAAGGAGAGCTGGTAGTCGGTCCATTGTCCCTTGGAGACAATGGTGAGTTCGTCCTCGCCGGAGCGTTCGAACGGCCAGTTGTTGCTGGCAGCGATATCCTCGACCACCGCGAGCGGATGGCTTTTGGAATCGATAGTGCTTTCGAGCAGGGACATGCCGTCTCGACCTCTTGCCTTCTTGTTGTCCTTGATACGCACGCGGTCGGCCCGGCACGCTCCCTCAACGTCGCTGGTGCGATCCCTCGGATCAGCGCGGGCCTGTCGCGGATCAAGTGATGTGATTTGCGGAATCTGCGCAACGGGGTCCCGAGTCCGTCCACAAGTCAGGACTCGTTCGTCCACAGCTCATCTCCGCCACAATTCTTAACGGAGGGAAGTCCTCGATCCGGATGGATGAGAACAAACCGGAATCGGATTCGCGGGGGAGGGCGCCATTCGTTAATTCCGCCGCGCGAGGGCCGGGCCGCCATGACGGCATGGGACCATGCGCTTTCCCCATGCGGAACACGCTTGCTGCGGCCGCCGGCTGGCGTCATATTTCCAGCCAGGCCGTTCATCCCGGACGGCCGATGTTCTCAGGGCGGGGTGAAAGTCCCCACCGGCGGTAAGGGCCGAAAGGCCTAAGCCCGCGAGCGCCTTGCCTAAGGTCTTCTTGCCGAGGGGAAGGGTCAGCAGATTCGGTGCAACTCCGAAGCCGACGGTTAAAGTCCGGATGAAAGAGAACGGTCGGAGGCAGACGCATCGCAAGATGCGGCTGTTTGTCGTTCCGTGTGCCCTGATTCTGGTCCTTGAGAAGGAAAGCCATGAATCAGATGCTGCAAGACCCCAAAACCGAAACTTCCGAAGTCAGCCAACCGCCGGTTCCGCAAGACCCGGCGCCCGACCACCCGCGCTTTGCCAAACCGCAGCGGGTGGCTTTCGTGCAGGCCTGCTGGCACCGCGACGTGGTCGAGGAGGCGCGTATCGCCTTCATCAAGGAGGCCGAGGCGCGCCATCTCACCCATGTAGACGTGTTCGAGGTACCTGGCTCGTTCGAGATCCCGCTGCACGCGCAGGTCCTCGCCAAGACGCGGCGCTATACCGCCATCGTCGCGGCCGGCCTGGTCGTCGATGGTGGCATCTATCGCCACGAATTCGTCGCCGACACCGTGATCAAGGCGTTGATGGACGTGCAGCTGCGCACCGAAGTGCCGGTGTTCTCCGCGGTGCTGACGCCGCAGCAATTCCACGAGACCGAGGTGCACTACGACTTCTTCCGCAAGCATTTTGCGATCAAGGGCGTCGAGGTCGCGGCCGCTTGTGCAGAGACGTTGCTCGGCCTGGAGCGCCTGCGCGGCCAGGTCGCGGCGGGGATCGTGGGGTAGGCATGGTCATTTCGGGGCGCGCGAAGCGCGAGCCCGGAATCCATAGATCGACACGGATTGCTGCAAGATGGATTCCGGGTTCGGCGCTCTCGCGCCGCCCCGGAATGACGGTGTCAGTCGAACAGGCTCGACACCGACTCTTCCGCCGCCGTGCGCGCGATCGCGTCGGAGATCAGGCTGGCGATCGGCAGCGTGCGGATGTTCGGCGCCTTGGTCACCGCGTCCGTCGGCAGGATCGAGTCGGTGATCACGAGCTCCTTCAGCCTCGAGCCCGCGATGCGGGCGGCCGCGCCGCCGGAGAGCACGCCGTGGGTGATGTAGGCGTAGACGTCCTTGGCACCCTTGGCGATCAGCGCGTCGGCCGCGTTCACCAGCGTGCCGCCGGAGTCCACGATGTCGTCGATCAGGATACAGGTGTAGCCGGCGACGTCGCCGATCACGTTCATGACCTCGGATTCGCCCGCCCGTTCGCGGCGCTTGTCGACGATCGCGAGCGGAGTGTTGATGCGCTTGGCGAGGCCGCGCGCGCGGGCCACGCCGCCGACGTCGGGCGAGATCACCATGGTCTTGGAGAGGTCGAACCTCTCCTTGATGTCGCGCACCATCAGTGGCGCCGCGTAAAGGTTGTCGGTCGGGATGTCGAAGAAGCCCTGGATCTGGCCGGCGTGCAGATCGAGCGTCATGACGCGGTCGACGCCGGCCTGCGTGATCAGGTTGGCGACCAGCTTGGCCGAGATCGGCGTGCGCGAACCCGACTTACGGTCCTGCCGGGCGTAGCCGAAATAGGGCAGCACCGCCGTGATGCGGCGCGCCGAGGAGCGGCGCAGCGCGTCGGTGATGATCAGCAATTCCATCAGATGGTCGTTCGCCGGGAACGAGGTCGACTGGATGATGAAGGCATCCGAGCCGCGCACGTTCTCCTGGATCTCGACGAAGATCTCCATGTCGGCGAAGCGCCGCACCACCGCCTTGGTCAGCGGCAGGTCCAGGCCCTGCGCGATCGCCTGCGCGAGGGCCGGATTGGAGTTGCCGGCGACGAGCTTGATGGAGCCGTTTTTGGCCGACATGGACGCTTCCTCCCGCGCTTTGCTGGATACGACGTTCAACATCTCAGATCCCACTGGAAGCACGGTTACGACGGGCGAGGAAATATCAGGCCGGAGGCTGCAATGGCAACCCGGGATGCTACGTTTTCCCTTCGAAATCCTGAGTCGGGCCAACGGCTTGGCCGCAACTTGAGGCCGTGGTTTAGCGGGGGTTATCGGTCGGCGTAGCCGAGTGCCGTGGCCGGCATCTCCGCTACTGGGCCCTGCGGGATCACGCTCGCCACCGCCGGGCCCCGCAAGCCAGGAGCCGTGCCCGGGGCATCCGGCGTTCCGTTGATCATGTTGGAAAGTCCGCTGAATCCGGCCTGGGCGATCTTCCGCAGCACGAGGTCGTCAGCTGCTCCCCACGGATCGCGGCCGCCTTTGGCCGAGGTCGGTTCCTCGCCGGAGAGGCGCAGCGCCCGCTGCTGGTTGGCGTCGTAGACGTCCCAGACCCAGGCGATCACCGTCTTGCCGCGCACCACCTGGGCGGAGAGATAGCTGCGCACGCGGTAGGCGGCGGTCCCTTCGCGGGAGACGACGGACAGGCTGCGCAGCTTGGATTCGCTGTCGATCACGCCGACCATGCGGTCGAACACCTGCGGCGGCGGCCCGTCGATCGATTCGAAGGCGACCGTTGCCCCGGAGCCGGCGCTCGGCGCCATCGCATAGGAGTTGGCGGCCCCACCGCCGCCGGCGCAGCCGCCAAGCGCGGTCGCTGCCGCGAGCAGCATGACCGCCAGCACGCGCGAACCCGCACGGCCCAGGATGAATGACGCGTCCCTCATTATGGAGGGCAGCGATATCGTTAAAATCGATTAAGGTCTAGGGCGGGAGCGACACAACACACGGTCATTCCGGGGCGCGCCACTTGGCGCGAGCCCGGAATCCATTTCGCCGCGTGAATGCTGCACGATGGATTCCGGGTTCTCGCTTCGCGAGCCTCGGAATGACACACAGTGTTGCCCTTGTGTTCACCCTTCCAGTGCGATTGCGTGAACGTGGCGGCCGTAATCCGGCTCCTTGCGATGCACCGAGCGGCGATAGCTGAAGAAGCGCTCGTCGGCGTAGGTGTCGACGCCGAGATCGTCGATCATCAGGATGCCGGCGGCCTCCAGCCGCTTGCGGATGAAGCCGGCGAGATCGAACATCGCGTGTCCCTCCCGCACCGAGGGGATGAAGAACATCGCGTTGTCGGCATCGGCCTCGATGAAGCGCGCCACGAACTCGTTGCCGACCTCGTAGCTGTCCTGGCGGATCAAGGGGCCGATCGCGGCGATGATGCCGCTGCGCGTCGCGCCGAGTTTTTCCATCGCTAGAATCGTCGCCTCCAGCACGCCCGTCAGCGCGCCCTTCCATCCCGCATGGGCGCCACCGATCACGCGCGCGTTGGGATCGACGAACAGCACCGGCCCGCAATCGGCTGTGGAGACGCCGAGCGCGATGCCGGGCGTGTTCGTCACCAGCGCATCGCCCTTCGGCCGCGGCCCGTTCGGCCACGGCGCTTCTGCGACGAGCACGTCGGGCGAATGGATCTGGTGCAGGCTGAGGAAGCGTTCCGGCGCAACGCCGACATGCTCGGCCATGCGGCGGCGGTTCTCCGCGACAAGGGCCTGATCGTCATTGGAGCCGAGGCCGCCGTTCAGCGCGGAGTAGATGCCACTGGAGACGCCGCCTTCGCGGGTGAAGAACGAGTGGCGCAGGCCGGGCACAGCCGACAGCAGCGACGAAGCGAGCGTCATGAGGCTTCTCCGGCCTGTTCGAGATCGCTGAGGCCGGCAATGCCTGTCAACCGCGGCTCGGAGATGCCGAGCACCTTGAACATCGAGCCCATGCCGCCGCGCCCGGTATCCGTCAGCCGCTTGAGGGCGATCGAAATGTCGGTGGCGACCTCCGGCGTTGCCTTCTGCATCAAGGCGGCGGCCCTTGTGTCGATGCCGATCCGCTTGAGGAAGTCGCCTTGCGTCACCGGCCCGTGCACGCGCGCGCCGACATCTTCGGCCGCGCGCGCCAGCGCCTGGAAGTCGACATGAGCGGTGACGTCGGCCTGGCCCGGCGCCTTCAAGGGATCGGCGAAGGTGTGGCGCGCGATCGCCTGGAACGTGTCGCCGGCATCGCTGCGCAAATGGCCATAGTCGATGATCAGCGCCGCGCCGTCCTGGTCGCGGACGCGCGTGGCGAGCTTCATGATCTCGCCGTCGGGGCGCCATTCGAACACGGCGCCGACGGGTGCGGCGCGCACGAGCGGCGGCAGGAGCACGTCGAAGCGCGGCGTCGGCTCGGGCGCTGCGCCGAATTGAAGCTTGCCGTTGGGATCGATCTCGATGACGCGCTCGTGCCAGCCGTTCTCGTGGCGGACCATCTGGTGGACCGGCAGCACGTCGAAATATTCGTTGGCGAGGATGATGCTCGGTCCCTCAGGCACGTCGTCGATGCTGTCGTGCCAGGCGATGTTGCGCACGCCCGACAGCGTCGCATTCTGCCGCTCGCGCAAGACGGGATTGACCTCGACCATGTGGATGTGAAGCGCCTGGTAGAGCGGCGGCAGCACGCGAAGGGCGCGCAACGCGTCCGCCATCATGGTGCCGCGGCCGGGGCCGAGCTCGATCAGCCGCAGGAACTGCGGCGAGCCCATCTGCTTCCACACCGAGGCGGTCCACAACCCCAGGAGCTCGCCGAACATCTGGCTGACTTCGGGTGAGGTTGTGAAGTCGCCCTCACGCCCGAGCGGATCGCGCGAGACGTAATAGCCATGGCGCGGATGCATCAGGCACAGTTCCATGTACCGCCAGACCGGCATGGGACCTGAGGACTTGATCAGCGCCTTGATCTCGTTGAGTAGCGGCTGTTCGGTCACGGCTATCTTCTCGAAATGAATTAACGAACGGCCCCTGCGGGCTTCGGCGCACCGCGCCGGACTGCCAATACAATAAGTATGCCGCCCACGATAAGCATCGGAATCGACAGCAGCATGCCCATGGTTAATCCGCCCCAGAGGAAACCGAGCTGGGCGTCCGGTTCGCGGAAGTGCTCGCCGGCGATCCGGGTCAGACCGTAGATCAGGATGAAGGCGCCGAGGATCATGCCCGGCCGCTTCAGCGCGCCGAGCCGGATCATCACCGCGAGCACGGTGAACAGCAGGATGCCTTCCATGCCGGCCTCGTAGAGCTGGCTCGGATGACGCGGCAGCTGCGTCGGATCGTTGGGGAAGATCATCGCCCAGGGCAGGCTCGCATCGGTGGCGCGGCCCCACAATTCGCCGTTGATGAAATTGGCGATGCGCCCGAGCAGCAGCCCGACCGGGGCGACCGCGGTGGTGATGTCACCGAGCGACAGGATCGAGATGCCATTGCGAAAGGCGAACCACATCACCGCGACGACGCAGCCGAGGAAGCCGCCATGGAAGGACATGCCGCCCTCCCACAACCGGAAGATCGCGGCAGGATGATCGATGAAGAAGGGCAGATTGTAGAACAGCACGTAGCCGGTGCGGCCGCCGAGAATGATGCCGAGCGTGACCCAGAGGATGAAGTCGTCAATCTGCAGCAGCGACATCGGCGCGGGGCCGCCCCACAGGCGCTCCTTCTTCAGAAGCGAGCGCGCATAGAGCCAGCCGAACACGATGCCGCAGATATAGGCCAGCGCATACCAGCGGATCGCGAACGGGCCGATCTCGAGCGCAATCGGCTTGAAGGCGGGGAAGTCGATGAGAAGAAGCTGCATCTCGCCTTCTATATCTGGACGAGATTGCGGCGATAGAGCGCCAGCAGGCGCTCCCAATGCCGCTCGGCGGCGTCGCGGTCATAGACCGGGCGCTTGGGGAAGGCGAAGCCGTGATGCGTGCCGGGATAGATCTCGACCTCGGCCTTGGCGCCGTTCATGCCTTCTTTGACTTTCTCGATAATCTCCGGCGGCGCGTAGACATCGGTCTCGGCGCAGGCGAAATAGAGCTCGGCCTTGGTCTTAGCCGCAGCCAGGTGCGGGCTGTCGGTCTGATCCGTTGCCAGCTGCACGCCGTAGACCGAGGCGGCTGCCTTGACGCTGTCAGGAAAATGCGTGGCGGCGTTGATGGCGTAGCGGCCGCTCATGCAGTAGCCAACGGTGCCGACCAGCTTGGTGTTCGCGGCCGCCTGGCCCTCGGCATAGGTGAGCAGCGCCCGGGTGTCGTCCATGATCATGGGGATGGTGAGCGACTCCATCAGCTGGAACATGCGCTTGCGCTCCGGCGCGTTCGGGTCGGCCGGAAGCGCGCCGAGCTCCATCACGCCGGAGCGATAATAGAGGTTCGGCAGCATCACGTAATAGCCCGAGGTCGCGAGCCGGCGCGCCATGTCGCGCAGCTCTTCGCGGATCGCCGGCGCGTCCATGTAGAACAGGATGACCGGAAACGGCCCGCCACGTTCGGGATGGCTGATGAAGGTTGCGGTGTGGCCGTCCCTGGTGGGGATCGCGATCTGCTGGTCGATCATCTCATGCGCCTTGTGATTCTTCTTATGCAGGGACGATGAATACGATTGCAAGGAAACCGGGGCATGACAAGGATACCGCCGATCGGGCCTTGAACCGTTCCGCTCGGATTGCCATTGTCTTTTCGAGAGTTCGCGCAAAGTAGAGGCCGCCAGGAGACCGAAATGACCCAGACCAACAACCGGTTTTTCGACGAGATCGGCCGCCTGATGAACGATGCCGCCGGTGCCGCCCAGGGCGTCAAGCGCGAGTTCGACACGGTGCTGCGCACCCAGGCCGAAAAATTCCTGCGCGACATGGATCTGGTCAAGCGCGAGGAGTTCGAGGCGGTCAAGGACATGGCCCGCCTGGCCCGCGAGGAGAACGAGGCGCTGAAGGCGCGACTCGCGGCTGTGGAGGCCAAGCTCGGCGGGGCGCCGAGCTGAGGTCGTCATGCCCGGGCTTGTCCCGGGCATCCACGTCTAACCTGGTGCCCGGCAACACGTGGATGGCCGGGACAAGCCCGGCGATGACGGTGTTCCCCGGGATACCGGCCGCACAAAAAATCCTCGCATTTCCTTGTCATTTCCGCATCTTCCGGGTAAAAGCCCGCCAGTTCGTGGCCCCCGCACCCCTGGAGGCTTGCTGCGAACGATGCCATGGGCCGCGCTGCGGCCCATTAACTTTTGCAAAAACAAGGACTTAACGACATGGCGACGACCGTCAAGGAATTGAAGGCGACCGCACGTCCGAAGAGCGGCAAGGGGGCCGCCCGGGCTGAGCGTCGCGCCGGGCGAGTGCCCGGAGTGATCTATGGCAACAACCAGCCCCCCGTCACGATCTCGATCGAAGATCGCGAACTGCGCCAGCGCATCCTCGCCGGCCGGTTCCTGACCACGCTGGTCGACATCGATCTCGAGGGCAAGAAGCACCGCGTGATTCCGCGCGACTACCACCTCGATCCGGTCAAGGACTTCCCGATCCATGTCGACTTCATGCGGCTCGGCGAAGGCGCCACCATCCGCATCAGCGTGCCCTTGCACGTGGTGAAGTCGGAAGCCTCCCCGGGCGTGAAGCGCGGCGGCACGGTCAACATCGTCGCCCATGCGATCGAGCTCGAATGCGGCGTCGAGAGCATTCCGCAGTACATCGAGGCCGATGTCGGCTCGCTGGAAATCGGTCACTCCTTGCATCTGTCGGACGTCAAGCTGCCGAACGGCGTGAAGGCGCTGACCCGCGAGGACGCAACCCTCGTCACCATCGTGCCGCCGTCCGGCTACGCCGAAGAGCAGAAGGCCGCGGCTGCGGCTGCAGCTCCTGGCGCTGCTGCGGCTGCTCCGGCGGCTGGCGCTGCGGCTCCGGCTGCTGCTGCACCTGCCGCGGCTGCCAAGGCTCCCGCCGGCGGCGACAAGAAGAAGTAATCTCTCAAAGCTGGCGCGCGGTCCCTGATCGCGCGCCGAGCGAGGGGCGCGCCGCGTCATGCGACTCTTTGTTGGGCTCGGCAATCCCGGCGCGAAATACGCACGTAACCGGCACAATATCGG
Source organism: Bradyrhizobium sp. CCBAU 11430 (assembly GCF_028128855.1). NCBI lineage: Bacteria > Pseudomonadati > Pseudomonadota > Alphaproteobacteria > Hyphomicrobiales > Nitrobacteraceae > Bradyrhizobium > Bradyrhizobium sp. CCBAU 11430. The sequence continues at coordinate 226,687 of NZ_LBJV01000071.1, read as the reverse complement.
CTTCATGGCCGTCGACGAGATCGCGCGGCGTCATGGTTTCGCACCATGGCGCCGTCGTTTTCAGGGCGAGACCTCGGAAGGCACGCTCGGCACTGAGCGCGTGATCCTGCTCAAGCCCACGACCTACATGAACGATTCCGGCCGCAGCGTTCAGGAGGCGGCGAGCTTCTTCAAGATCGCCATGGGCGACGTCACCGTGTTTCACGATGAACTCGAGCTGCCGCCGGGCAAGGTGCGGGTGAAGATCGGCGGCGGCATCGCCGGCCATAACGGCCTGCGCTCGATCTCGGCGCATATCGGCAACGACTATCGCCGGGTGCGACTCGGCATCGGTCATCCCGGCGTCAAGGAACTGGTGCACGGCCACGTGCTGTCGGACTTCGCCAAGGCCGACAACGACTGGGTGACGGCGCTGTGCGAAGCGGTGGCCGAGCACGCAGGCCTGGTCGCCAAGGGCACGGACGCGACCTTCGCCAACAGGGTGCATCTCGCCATGCAGGCGGAGGGATTTTTGACCAAGGACGAGAACGGCAAGGAATAACACTCGTGGGATTTAAATGCGGAATCGTCGGATTGCCCAATGTCGGCAAGTCGACCTTGTTCAATGCGCTGACCGAGACGGCCGCGGCGCAGGCGGCGAACTATCCGTTCTGCACCATCGAGCCGAATGTCGGCGAGGTCGCGGTGCCCGATCCCAGGCTCGACAAGCTCGCGGCGATCGCCAAGTCCGGCCAGATCATCCCGACCCGGCTGACCTTTGTCGACATCGCCGGCCTCGTGCGCGGTGCGTCCAAGGGTGAAGGCCTCGGCAACCAGTTCCTCGCCAACATCCGCGAGGTCGATGCCATCGCGCATGTCGTGCGCTGCTTCGAAGATTCCGACATCACCCATGTCGAGGGCAAGATCGCCCCGCTCGCCGACATCGAGACCATCGAGACCGAGCTGATGCTCGCCGACCTCGACAGCCTCGAGAAGCGCGTCGACAACCTCACCAAGAAGGCCAAGGGCAACGACAAGGACGCCAAGGAGCAGCTCGACCTCGTCAACCGCACCCTGGTGCTGCTGCGTGAAGGCAAGCCCGCGCGCCTCGTCGAGCGCAAGGCGGAGGAGGAGCGCGCCTTCGGCATGCTCGGCCTGCTGTCGTCCAAGCCCGTGCTCTATGTCTGCAACGTCGAGGAAGGCTCGGCCGCGACAGGCAATTCGTTCTCCCAGGCGGTGCAGGAGCAGGCCGCCAAGGAAGGCGCGGTTGCCGTCGTCATCTCCGCCAAGATCGAATCCGAGATCGCCACCATTTCGCGTGAGGAACGCGCCGACTTCCTGGAAACGCTGGGTCTAGAGGAAGCCGGCCTCGATCGCCTGATCCGCGCCGGCTACACGCTGCTCGACCTCATCACCTACTTCACGGTGGGCCCGAAGGAAGCACGCGCCTGGACCATCTACCGCGGCACCAAGGCACCGGGCGCGGCCGGCGTGATCCATACCGATTTCGAGAAGGGTTTTATCCGCGCAGAGACGATTGCGTTCGAGGATTACGTGGCGCTGGGCGGCGAGGCCGGCGCCCGCGATGCCGGCAAGCTGCGCCTCGAAGGTAAGGAATACGTCGTCGCCGACGGCGACGTGATGCATTTCCGGTTTAATACGTAAGACGCTGACATCGGTGCCGTAGGGTGGGCAAAGTCGCATCGACCCACCATCTAACCAATATTGCGACGGAAGACGTGGGCACGCTTCGCTTTGCCCACCCTACGAGGCCGGTGACTACGCCACCTGCGTCTGCCTCACCGCAACCCGCCGCCCTGATCCCTTATGGCGCCGAGATGCTCGTTGATGCGGAAGACGATCAGGATCAGCTCCGCGGCGATGCGCGAGAATACGATTCCGACGACGACGCTGGCGATCGACGACAGCAGCACCAGGAAGCCGCCGAAGGGACTGATCGCCATCGCAGCCAGGCCGGAGAAGATGCCGGAGAGGCCGAACAGGCAGATCAACGCGATCACCAGCCAATAGAAGGTCTTGATGATCGTCGGCGTGATGAAGCGGTCCCACTGAAACAGATCGCTGAATGAAAACATTGCTCTCCCCAGGGCATCGGGCCTTGGTAAAATGGATCTTGGCCCTCGGTTGATCCGACTCAAGACCAACGCCGCCACCCCGTATGTAGCACGAGCCATGCGGGCCGGCGGGTTGAGATTGCCGCAAAGTGCGGCCACAATCTGTCATTTCCGCTAGCCAATCCCAAGATGACCCTGACCTTCGAAGATTTCCCGCCCGGCCGGTTCGGAACATTCGGCCCGCGCAACGTCACCCGCGACGAGATTTTGGCCTTCGCGGCCGAGTTCGATCCGCAGCCGATGCATCTGGACGAGGAGGCTGCCAGCAAGAGCATGCTGCGTGGCCTGTCCGGCTCGGGCTGGCACCTCTGCTCGCTGATGATGCGGATGATGGCCGACGGTTTTATTACCCGCGCCGCGTCGCTGGGGTCTCCCGGCGTCGACGAGGTGCGTTGGCTCTCGCCGCTCCGGCCCGGCGACGATCTCATGCTCGACGTCGACGTGTTGGAGGCGCGCCCCTCGAAGAGCCGCCCCGAGCTCGGCATCGTCAAGTTCAAATGCACCGTGCGCAACGCCAAGGGTGAGCCGCTGGGCGAGATGACCTCGCCGATCCTGATCAAGCGGCGCGAGGGGGCGGTCTGATGCGGTTCTTCGACGACATCGAGATCGGCCAGCGCCGCGAGATCGGCACCTATACGTTCACGGCCGAGGCCATCAAGAATTTCGCCGCGAAGTTCGATCCGCAGCGTTTTCATCTCGACGAGGAGGAGGGCAAGAGCTCGCTGTTCGGCGGGCTTGCCGCCTCGGGCTGGCATGTCGGCTCGGCCTGCATGAGCCTGCTTGTCGCCGACGGCCAGCGCCTGGCGCGCGAGGCCGTATCGCGCGGTGAGGAGGTTGCGGTGTGGGGACCTTCGCCGGGCTTTCGCGATCTGCGCTGGATCAGGCCGGTGCTCGCCGGCGACACCGTCGCCTACGTCAACGTCGTCACCGACAAGCGCACTTCGGCCTCGCGCCCGGGCTGGGGCATCCTGACCGCCCGCACCACCGGCACCAACCAGCGCGGCGAGGACGTCTATTCCATCACCGCCAGCGCCTTCGTGCCGATGCGGAAGAGCGGTTAGATCTGTTCCAAGATGAACGGGCAAATGAGTGCGCGAGTGTTGCCCGCGCGCTATGGACGCGATTCCGGGCGGCTGCCATAAGCCTGCGCAACATGGTTACCGCGAAGCAGTTTGGCGGAACCAGTGAGTTGCTAACTAATTATGAACCTGTCGCTGTCTAATTGAAACGAATTGGGCAGAGTACAGGGGACGAGGACCATGGCAGATCGCGGCGCACTCAAGCTTGTCGGATTTCTCTTCGCTACCGCGACGCTGGCAGTGATGTTGGTCGCCGGCATGGTGGTGAAGGGCTATGCCGATGGCGCCTACACCCTGGAAGCCTCGGCTGTCGACGCGAGCCGGTAGGAATCTGTTAAGTTCTCGGGGCCGGAAAACGGCCCCGCATCAGCGGCTGTAGACGAACGCCAGCACCGCGATCGCAACCACCAGCAATCCGACGAAGCGCAGCATGATCGTGCCGAGCTGATTGGGCGCGGGCCGCAGCGAGATCGGGTCCGTGTTGTCGGGCCGAATGCTTTCCATGAAATGTCCCCCGGCCCGGCCGCAAGAGAAGCGGGCGCTTGGCATTGGTCGCCGGGAAGGCGCGGGGGGTTCAAATGTGCACTCTCGTGTCCCGGACGCGCCGCAGAGTGTAACGCTGCGGCGCAGAGCCGGGACCCATTGCGCCGCGCATGAATCCTGACCATGGGCCCCGGCTCTGCGGCGCGTCACTGCGAGCCGCAGAGCCGGGGCACAGACCCCCCAGAATCAAAATCGCCGCGTTCCTTTCGGAACGCGGCGGTTCGGTGATGCTCAATACGATCAGCTATTGCGCAGGCCGTCGGCGGCGCGCTTCCACTGCGCGACGTTGTCGGCGATCATGCGGGTCGACTTCATCGCGGCCTGGCTGAGCTGGGCATAGCCGGAGATCTCGCGCTGAACGCGCTGGCCCTCGGCATGGAGCAGGTCACGCAGGCTCTCGAGCTCCGAGATCAGATTCTCGATCTCGGCGAGCGAGGTGCCGGCGACGCGCTGGATCAGCGAGTTGACGTTGGTGACGGTGGCCTCCGCGCTCGGATCGAGCGGGGGCGCATCCGTGGTCGTCGCCGCCGGACGGCGGAGATAGGCGATGTCGTTGCGGACGAAGTCGCGGATGCCGGCTTCGACTTCCGTAACTGCAGCGAGGTTGGTGTCGACCGTCTCGGTCTCGGCGGCTTCGGTCTTTTCCGGACGCATGGCGTTCATCGTTATTCCCCTGTTCGCGTTGAGCGCAGCGCGAGTGTCCCCCGCACGACGACGTCTGTGAGGCAGGCTGCATCAGGGCGCCGGAATTGGGCCGCAAATGGGCCGAGATGCGGCAAGGGCGGACCATTCGGGGGTTTTGCCGTGGCGTATGGTTACGAGAGTCTGAATGGCGGTAACCGCGTCGGAACCCATCCCCTCATGGTGAGGAGCACGCCCCTTCGCGCGCGTCTCGAACCATGCCGGCCCCGCTCTCGCAGCGCGGCCTCGATCCTTCGAGACGCGCTGCTTTGGAGCGCCCTCAGGATGAGGGCAAGAGTATAGGCTTGGCCTACCAGCTCTTCTTGAAACCCGCCGTCACGCTCTTGTTGATCGCGCCCTGCGAGGTCTCGCCGACCGAGCCGGAGACGGTGACGTTGTCGAACAGCTTTTGCTCGGCGCCGACCTTGCGCAGCCATTTGTCGTCCGTGGTCGACAGCGTCTGGCCGGCGGTGACGCTGGTGCCGGTGTCGGTGAGGGTGACCTTGGCGGACTGGTCGGTCTCGTAATTGCGGGTGATGTGGCCGCCGATGCCGGGGACCGCACTCGTGCCTTGCTGGTTGACGCTATAGCCGTTCTGCAGCGTCAGCGAGGTGTCGCCGGACAGCGGCACCGATTTGGTCAGCGAGGCCCCGAGCTTGCTCTGTTCCGAGCCGGGATCGACGCGGGCTTCCACCGCGGTCTTGTCCCAGATGACTCCGGCGCCGGGCGCGGTCGCCGTCGCCCAGGCGCTGCCGGAGGATTGCGGCAGGTTGCCGCCATTGGTGGCCTTTTGCGCCAGCAGCTCGGACATCGTCCGCGGCTCGCTGGTCACCGTCATGTCGGCGCCGATCCGCGTATCCCAGAACGAGAACACGGACTGTTTCACCGTCACCGCCGAGGAGCCGTTCGCATTGGCATTCGACGACCAGTCGAGGCCGTCCTTGGCGGCGGCCTGGGCGCGCTTCTTGGCGGCGATCGGGTCGATGCCGGTGCCGGCGTCGACCGCGAGCTGACTCCAGTCGAGCTTGTCGACGTCGATGCCCTTGAGCACGTCGGGGTCGTTGACGTCGGGGGCCTCTGCCGTCTCGGTCTCGGCCTCGTCGGACGCGCCCGCGGGTGGGGAGAAGGGGGGAATGATCTGCGCCGAAACCGTCAGCACAGAGCCCAAGATGAACGCGGCCGCCAGCACCGGCAGCCTGGTCCAGCCACAACCTGTCGAGAATTCCATCGTCCTGCCCGCCAACCCCAGCGCATGTTGTCCGCCAATATAAGGCGGTGCTTGGTGATGACCATGCGCCATTCGGTCTGCTCGCATCAATGCGGATTTATCGTTGCGAAATTGTGGCAACTCGCGTGGGGACGCGAACCAACGGGCCGCGCGAGAGGCGCGCGCCCGACGACGAGCTTCCGGCACGACGGCATCCGGCGGGGCTGGAGGCCAGGACGTCGCGTCAGGCATTGTCATCGGTCCCGAACCGCGGGGCCCGTTGGCGTCCCCCTCAGCCGACGCTGGTCATCTTCGGCAGATGAATGGCGCGGCCGAGTGCCTGCTCGACCAGGTCGAAGGTGTCGATCAGGACGCGCATGCTGGTGAGCTTGCCCGCCCTGAACTGGGCGAACTGCGCGACCCGCAAGCTGATCGGGTTGTTGGAATCCAGTGCCGTCAGCGAATAGCGCAGCATCGAGGCGGCGGAATCGACGCCCAGCATGATGCTCTCGCGGTCGAAGCGGCGAACCTGGAAATTGTCGGCGAGCTGGCGGATGACGTCGAGCACGGCGTCCTTGCCCTGGCGCGCGCCGAGGAACGGAAACATGTCGATCGGGCCGTAGAGCGCCCATTCGACGTCCTCGTCGATCAGGGCCTCGATGTCCTCGAAATGCCGGTCGTTGATCGCGCGGTGCAACGCGCGCGAGAAACGCCAGAGGCTGTGCTCTGTCATTTTGGGCAGTCCTGAAGCTGGCTTTGCGAAAGAAAAACGGAAAACGACCCCAGCGCAGTCAGGCAGTGGGGCTCAACTCATTTGTATACGAATAAAATACCCGATTTCGGCCAAGACGCAATTCACGTTTTCGCAATGCACAATTGATGGCGATATGTGAGATTTGCAACAGAACCCCGTAATCTCCCGGGTCCCGGCGGATCGCGTGCGGGTTCCAGGGGAGGAGCAGGCTCAGTCCACCCGTGCACCCACGATCAGCGGCCCGATCTCGCGCTCCAGCACCTGCTGCACCAGATCGTAGGAATCGATGATCTCGCGGATCTCCGCCACCAGCCCGCCGCGGAAGGTGTAGAACACGGCCATGTCGAACTGCACGATGCGGTCGTTGCTGCGCTTCCGGAAATAGGCCTGCATGTAGGTCGCGACCGCCTCGCCTTCGGCCAGGATGTGCGGTGCCTTGTAGCGGATTTCCGAATAGCGCGACCAGACCGTCTGCCAGAGCTCGCGCAGCTCTTGCTTGCCGTGGCGCGGCACCATGTGCGGCAGCACGTCGATGGGCGCATGGGTGAGGAAGTCGACGTCGTCGGTGCAGCACGCCAGCGCGGCCTCGAGATCGCCGCGCGCGAAGGCGTCGAGCAGATGCAGCACGCGTTGCCTGTTCAGCTTCTCAACCGTCATGCTGCTCCTGCCCTCACCGGCCGTGCTTTGCAAACGCTATCGTGCGGCTCGCGGGTCCATCAATCCGCAAAATCACAGAGTGATTGCAGGGTATGACGCGCGAGCACAATGCCCGGTTCATGGGGTGCAATTGCGGGTTGCGTGCGTTTCCGCATGCAAGAATTCGCTCGGCGCTTTGCGTCCTGCGTGACGCCGCGGGCACATCGCGGTCGCCTCCTGCCATGCGCCGGGCGTTGGAACCCGGACCCATCGGCGCCCGTTGAGACGCCGATACCGCATCCGGAGACATCGATCCATGAAGGCCCCGCTTTTCGCCATCGCCGCCGCGCTTCTGATGCTTGGCGCGACCTCAGCCGCCAGCGCCAAGGGCTGCATCAAGGGCGCCGTCGTCGGCGGCGTCGCCGGTCACTACGCCGGCCACCACGGCGTCCTCGGCGCCGCCGCCGGCTGCCTCTACGGCAGGCATCACGCCAAGGAACAGGACAAGCAGCGGCAGCAGCAGGGTCAGGTGAACGGCCAGGGCAAGCTGTAGGGGCGACCTCGATCCGCAGCGGCAGTCTGCTTCCTCTCCGCGCAAGCGGGCGAGGTGAAGAAGGGCGCGTGATCCATCTCACATCACGCCCATCCCATCGCAGCTAACGTCATCGGCATGTCATCAGGGAGACGTGCCATGGCTGCCCTCGCCACCGTCAGAAAGTCCCGCCTGCACAACGCGCTCGAAGGCCTCGCGCTGACCACGATCCTGCAGAGCTTCCCGACCTTCGCCGCTGCCGCCTTCCTGCTCAAGCTCTGCGGCAACCACGATCTCGTCGGCGATCCCGGCGTCGCCATCTTCGTCGCCATCGCCTCGCTCGCCCACGCCATGCTCGCCGTGACCCTCGGCCCGAGCTTCCCGCACCTGTTCAAGACCGTCTACGAACCAAAGTTCTTCGAGGCCCATCTGTCGCTGTCCGACAAGATCACGGCCTGGCGCACCCAGCCCGTCGCCTCGCTGCAGTTGGTGACCATCGTGCTGCTGCTGTCGGTGATGGCGGTGGTGACGGCGAGTGTGGGGTGAGGGGAACGCCGAGCGAGTCTCGCTTGCCGACGATCAACCCCTGCCGCAGTGTCGGACAATCACCTCTTCTTCCACCCACCCCGCCGCCCAGGCATCCCGCCCGTCGACTTCGGCGCAGGCCCGAACTCCGGTCCCGACTGCCGTGAGTCCGTCGGCTGGATGATCCGGCTCGTGCTACCGAACGGCTTTGCCGGCAGCGTCGGCTTTTCGCGATAGGGCAGCGATTCCGGCCCGTGCATCTCGTCGAGATGCGGCTTGTGGACCTTCGAGCCGCCTCCGCCGCCGCTGGCTTTCAGCGCGGAGCCCACGGTCTTCTTCTTCATGGCGCTGACCGGTAAATTCGCGGCGTCGCCGTACTTCTTGCTGCCGGCATAGGCGCCGGCCTTGCCCTGCACAGTGCGTTGCTTGGCGGTGGGATCGTCGACGACGGCAAGCTCGGTGGCGCGCAGGCGCTTGACCTCGTCGCGCAGGCGCGCGGCTTCCTCGAAGTTCAGATCGGCTGCGGCCTCGCGCATCCGCGTTTCCAGGTCGCCGAGCACGGCTTCGAAGTTGTGGCCGATCGAGATGACGTCGTCGGTCATGTCGTGGCCGCCGACCTCGATCAGCACGTGGTCGCGCTCGTAGACGGAGTTGAGGATGTCGCCGATCTGCTTCTTCACGCTCTCCGGCGTGATGCCGTTGGCGGTGTTGTATTCGACCTGCTTCTCGCGGCGGCGGTTGGTTTCGGCGATGGCGCGCTCCATCGAGCCCGTCATCTGGTCGGCGTAGAGGATCACCTTGCCATCGACGTTGCGCGCGGCGCGGCCGATGGTCTGGATCAGCGAGGTCTCGCTGCGCAAAAAGCCTTCCTTGTCGGCATCCAGAATCGCGACCAGCGCGCATTCGGGAATGTCGAGGCCTTCGCGCAAGAGGTTGATGCCGACCAGCGCGTCGAACGCGCCGAGACGCAAGTCGCGGATGATCTCGATGCGCTCGATGGTGTCGATGTCGGAATGCATGTAGCGGACGCGGATGCCCTGCTCGTGCAGATATTCGGTGAGGTCCTCCGCCATGCGTTTGGTCAGCACGGTGATCAGCGAGCGATAGCCGGCCTGCGCGGTGGCGCGGACCTCGCCGACGAGGTCGTCGACCTGGGTGCGGGCCGGGCGAATGTCGACGGGCGGATCAATCAGCCCCGTGGGGCGGATGACCTGCTCGACGAACACGCCGCCGCTCTCGTTCAGCTCCCAGCCGCTCGGCGTCGCCGACACCGCGACGGTCTGCGGCCGCATCATGTCCCACTCCTCGAAGCGCAGCGGGCGGTTGTCCATGCAGGACGGCAGGCGGAAGCCGTATTCGGCCAGCGTCGCCTTGCGGCGGAAGTCGCCTTTGAACATGGCGCCAATTTGCGGCACGGTGACGTGGCTCTCGTCGGCGAACACCAGCGCGTTGTCGGGGACGTATTCGAACAGCGTCGGCGGCGGCTCGCCGGGGCGGCGTCCGGTGAGGTAGCGCGAATAGTTCTCGATGCCGGCGCAGCTTCCCGTCGCCTCCATCATCTCGAGGTCGAAGGTGGTGCGCTGCTCCAGCCGCTGCGCTTCCAGCAGGCGCCCCTGGTCGTTCAACTGATCGAGCCGCTGCTTCAATTCGAACTTGATCGACTTGATCGCCTGCACCAGCGTCGGGCGCGGCGTCACATAGTGCGAGTTGGCGTACATCTTGATGAATTCGAGCTCGTCCTGCTTGTGGCCGGTGAGTGGATCGAACTCCTCGATGTTTTCGATGGTGTCGCCGAACAAATTCACGCGCCAGGCACGGTCTTCATAGTGCGCCGGGAAAATGTCGATGACGTCGCCGCGCACGCGAAACGTGCCGCGGGTGAAATCGGCCTGGGTGCGCTTGTACTGGAGCGCGACGAGGTCGGCGATGAGCTGGCGCTGGTCGATGCGCTCGCCCTTCTTCAGCGCAAAGGTCATCGCGGTGTAGGTTTCGACCGAGCCGATACCGTAGATGCAGGACACCGAGGCGACGATGATGACGTCATCGCGTTCGAGCAGCGCGCGCGTCGCCGAGTGGCGCATGCGGTCGATCTGCTCGTTGATCGAGGAGTCCTTCTCGATATAGGTGTCGGTGCGCGGGACGTAGGCTTCCGGCTGGTAGTAGTCGTAATAGGAGACGAAATACTCGACCGCGTTGTCGGGGAAGAAGTTCTTGAACTCGCCATAGAGCTGGGCGGCGAGCGTCTTGTTCGGCGCCAGGATCAGCGCGGGGCGCTGCGTCTTCTCGATCACCTGCGCCATCGTGTAGGTCTTGCCCGAGCCGGTGACGCCGAGCAGCACTTGGGTGCGGTCGTTGCGCTGGACGCCTTCGACCAGCTCGGCGATCGCGGTCGGCTGGTCGCCCTTGGGCTGGTATTCCGATTTGATCTCGAAGCGCACGCCGCCTTCGGACTTCTCCGGACGTGGCGGCCGGTGCGGCGTCCATACCTTGGTGGAGCCGTCGTTCTTGCGGAACTCCGGCCGGCCCTCGCGGATCAGCGACTCCAGCGCCTCCGCGGTCGCCTTGACGCCGAGCGCCTCCATCTTGTTGCGCGGCGGACGCGCCAGCGCCTCGGCATCGTCCTCCTCGGTGGGCAGGCCGAGCTGCCGCGCCAGTTCCGGATCGAGCGTCGGGATCGTGGCCGCGGTTCCGTAATTGGCCTGCGGCGCTTCTTCCAGCCCACCAACCTCGGTGGATTGCCGGGCGCCCGGCGGCTGCGGGTTGGGCCGCAGCGGCATCGGCCGCGCACTATCCTGCGGAAACTGCTTTTGAAGGTCTTTGGGCGTCGAGGCCCGCGCGCGATGGGCCGCGGCCTCGCCGCCGGAGCGGCGGTCGCGGGAATTGTCCGGCGGCGGCTGCAGGCCGGTGCCCGAGCCAAGTCCGGCGTCGCCGCGATTGATCGCGGGATTGAGCAGCTCGGCCAGGGCCGGCCCGATCGGCTGCACGTCGGGCCGATGTGCCTTGGAGTTCGGAGCTTTGGATTTAGGGGATTTTGGGGGAGCAGGTTTCTTCGCCATGAGCCGAATATGGGATGAGTCCGCCTCCCGATAAAGGGTGAATGACCGTCCTCATGCAGCCTGCTGACAGCAGGTTGGCAGCAGCCTCGGCCCTACGCGGTCGGCAGCGGACCCTCGTCGTCCTCGCCCGCCTGATGCGGCTTGAGGATGTCGAGATGGATGCCGCCGCAATCGGTGCAGCGCATGGTCCAGTACTCGCGTCCTGCGCGGCCGCCGATGACGCGGAGCACCGTGAGATCGCCGTCGCATTCCGGGCAGTTGGACAGCACATTGCGGGCATAAATTCTCGGCCGCGGCGCGTCTTCGATTTCGATGACTGACATGACCCGGTTCCCCCCTTTATGCTGTTGCCCTGGTTCGCTTGCCGTCCGGCTCGCTTATTCGTCGTCGCTGTCGGCCCGCCGGCGGAAGCGGTCGATGTGGTGCTTGGCGTCGGCGATCGCGGCGTTCTGATCGGGCCAGGCGAAACCGACTTCCATCGCCGGAAACAGCACGCCGTCGATGGCGACGGGGCTGAGATCGGCGCGGCGGATGCGGGCGTGCCAGAGGCCTTTGCCAGCCTCGAAGGATTCAATGTCAAAGCCGTCGTAGAGGGTCGTCATTCTTGTCGGTCCCACGTTTCTTTTCGGAGGGTCAGGGGACCACGTTTGCGGATTCCGGAATGTGAAGCCGTTCACAAGCGGCAGGCTTTTTTGCCTCGGGCGTCAGTTCCGCGCGGCGACACGGCCCGTCCGCTTGACCGGGCGGGCGGCGGGTTCCGAGGCCGCGCGCATGATCCAGCGGCGGAACGCGGCAAAGTCGCGGTGCTCGGTTTGAAAGCTGCGATAGAGCAGGTACCAGCGCATGCCCTTGGGCACCGAGAGGTCGAACGGGGCGACCAGCCGGCCGGCGGCGAGATCGTCGTCGATATAGGGGCGGATGCCCATGGCGATGCCGAGCCCGTCGGCGGCGGCCTGCAGCGCCTGGCCGTAAAACTGGAACTCCGGCCCGCGCGGATTGATGCGGGTGAGGTTCGCGGCTTTCAGCCAGATCGGCCAGTCCTCCGGCGAATGTTCGACGCGGATCAGGCTCGGTCCCTTCAGGTCGGCCGGGCGCTTCAGGCCGCTCGCGAGGCGGGGCACGCAGACGGGCGTGAGATCGCCGGCGAACAGGGGCTCGGCGACGAGACCAGGCCAGTCGCCGGTGCCGAGCTTGATGCCGCAGCTCCAGTCCTCGCCGAACGGTACCGACGCGCCGCCGGTGGTGAAGCGCACCTCGATGTCGGGCTCTTCGCTGCGAAACTCCGACAGGCGCGGGATCAGCCAGCGCATCGCAAAGGTGTGGCCGACGCCGATCGTGAGCACGCGGACGCTTGCCGGCGCCGTCACCTGAGCGGTGAGGCTGGCGAGCGCGTCGAAGATCGGCGTCAGCCCGCTCTGATAGGCGCGGCCGGCCTGCGTCAGCACCAGGCGATTGGCCTTGCGCTCGAACAGCGCGACGCCGAGCCGCTCTTCCAGCAGATGCACCATGCGGCTGACGGCGGCCGCCGATACGCTGAGCTCGAGCCCGGCGGCGGCAAAGCTGCCGGTCCGCGCCGCCGCCTCGAATGCCTTGATGCCGTTGAGAAACAGCAGACGCCGCAAAGGCAGGACCCTTATGCAAGACCCTCAGGAAAACTGATGCCAGGCCAAGATAACTCAGTTTGCGCGGAAGGGGCAAGCGAGGCACGTTCCCTTCGCCGCTCCCCGCTTGCGGGGGGAGGCCGACGCGCAGAGCGCGGCGGGTGAGGGGGAGTCTCCGCGGGGCAGCGTGACTGCGGAAGCGGTCCCTCACCCCCCTCTCCCCGTAGGAACGGGGCGAGGGAGTGAAGCAGCCTGCGTGCCCTGCTCAACGGCCCCACCACCGGAGATTCCCCACGTGACGCCCATCATGATCGCTGCCCTCGGATGATGGTCGCCACCGCGTTCCTGTCGGGACTGTTCGGCATGGCGGGCGGGCTGATCCTGATCGGCGTGCTCTTGGCACTGATGCCGCTGCCGACCGCGATGGTGCTGCATGCGATCACGCAGATGGCCTCGAACGGCTGGCGCGCGCTTCTATGGCGCGCGCATATCCGCTGGCGGCCGGTCGCGAACTATATGGTCGGCGCTGCCGTCGCGCTCGCGGCCTGGTCGATCACGCGCTACGTGCCGGACAAGCCGATGGCCCTGCTGCTGCTCGGCATCACCCCGTTCATGGCGCGGCTGTTGCCGTCGAACATCAAGCCGGACCCCGATCGTCTCTGGCAGGGCACCGTCTATGGCACGATCTGCATGGGCTTGATGCTGATGACCGGTGTGTCGGGTCCGCTGCTCGACACCTTCTTCCTCGGCGGCGATTTCGGCCGGCGCGAGAAGGTCGCGACCAAGGCGATGTGCCAGCTCGTCAGCCATTTCACCAAGCTCGTCTATTTCGGCGGCATCATCGACCAGGCCGCGAGCCTCGATCCCGTGCTCGCCGGCGTCGCCATCCTTGCCTCGATGCTCGGCACCACGCTGGCGCGGCGCATCCTCGAAGCCATGACCGACCAGCAGTTCGTGGCCTGGTCGAACAAGCTGATCACCACGATTGCCTGCTACTACATCGCCTATGGCGGCTGGCTGATGGTTCGCACACCGGTGCTGGCCGCCTTCGACAAGGGAGGTTTGCAATGAGCAGTAACGCCGATCCGCTGGTGCTGGACTTCGTCGAATGGGTCGCGCGCGAGCCGCGCGCCTATGCCGAGGTGATCGCGACCTGGAAGACCTCGTGCCCGCGCCTCACCATCTGGGAAGACGCCGCCGATCGCGGCTACGTCGCGCGCGAGACCATTGCAGGCCTTGGCCTCGTCATCGCGGTGACGGAAGGTGGCGAAAGGTTCTTGCGCGCGAACGGGCGGTGAGCGCGTCGCTTTCGACGGCTCTCGCCGGAGTGCTATCGCGAAGGCACCGCAAGCCGTGGCCGGATGATCTCGACCATGCGCTCGGCCGAGGTGCCCGGGGGAAAGAAGCCGAGATATTTTCCGTCGCGGTCCATGAGATAAATGAAGGACGTGTGGTCGACCGTGTAGTCGTTGGCCCCCTTGCCGATCGGAATCCTGGCAAAATAGACCTTGTAGGCCTCTGCCGCTGCTCCGATCGCTTCGGGGCTGCCGGTGAGCCCGAGCAGCCGCGGATGAAACAGCGGCACATATTCGGCAAGATGCTCGGCCGTGTCGCGCTCGGGGTCGAGCGTGATGAAGACGGGCTGCACGGCCTCTGCGTCCGGTCCGAGTTGCTCGAGCGCCTGTCCGATCGCCATCAGGTCGGTCGGACAGACGTCGGGGCAATAGGTGAAGCCGAAATAGACCAGCATCAGCCGCCCGCGGAAGTCGCCCTCGCTGCGCGGCTTGCCGGTCTGGTCGATCAACTGGAACGGTCCGCCGACCGGCTCCCGATTCCACATCAGGATGTCCATCGTCTCGGCGGCCGAGCGCGCCTGCGCCGCTGCCGCGCAGGCGAGCGTCAGCATCACGTACAGCCAGGCGCTGGCGAGCCGCATCACAGCCCGAAGGTGAGACGGCTGCCTGTCGTCGTCACCACCACCTTGCCCTCCATCTGGGCATTGGCTTCCTGTGCGAAGTTGAGCCCGCTGCAATGCATGGGCACCACGACGTCGGGATTGAGCGCCTTGATCTCGCTCACGACCTGCGTGAGGTAGTTCCTGGGCGCCGGGCCGAGATGGAAGCCGCCGACGACGGCGTGCACCTTCTGGACGCCCGACACTTCCTGCGCCTGCTTTACCGAATTGACGATGCCGACATGGCCGCAGGACGAGATCACGACGAGACCGAGATCCCGCACGTTGAAGCAGGTGGCGTGCTCGTGAATGTGCTCGTCCGGCACGATCTTGCCCTCCATTTCCGCGGGCAAATAGTGGCCGACATTGCAGCCCAGCCCGTCCTTGATGCCGAACTCGACGAGCGTGTTCGGCAGTACGCGTTCGCCGCTGCGCCGGGTGATCTTGCCGGTGGTGAAGGCATGATCCGCAATCACGGTCGGCGTTTCGCACAGCACGGTCGTGACTTTCTGCGCCGCAAGCTGCCGGCGGTCGAGGGTGCCGAAATCGGCGAATTGCCCCTGCGTCGGCGTCGGGGTGACGCGATGGCAGAAATTGTCCTCGCCGCCCGCATAGAGCTTGAGGTCGGCGGGCAGCCTGTCGCGGAACTTGTCGAGGAAGCCGTTCAAGCCGCCGAAATGATCGTAATGGCCGTGGCTCACGATCAGCGCGTTGAGCTTGGCCGGATCGACGCCGATCAACGCCATGTTGTTGAGCAGCACGTCGGGCGTGTAGCCGTAGTCGAGCATCAGCGTGCGCTGATTGCCGCCGCCCTCGGATTCCAGCCAAAGCGACAGGCCCCATTCATTGTGCAGCGATTTGCGGAAATCACCGCCGCGTGCAGCCGGAGTGATGGAGACCCCGTTGATCTGCTTGGGACGGAAGAACAGGTCGAAACTCGAATCCACCAGCACGCGGATCGAGAGCTTGTCGACGGTCGGAACGGCAATCGGGGCAGCGCTCGCGATCTCGACGCAGGTGAAAGCGCTGGCGGCCGCAGCTCCGGCCAGTGCCGCCGAGCCCAAGAGAAGATCGCGCCGTTGAATGGTCCTGGTCATTGCAACGCCTCCTGTATCGGATCTTGGACATGCCCAAGCTTAGGTCCAATCCGGTGCCGGCTCAACAAGCCGTGGCCAAATCCGGCACGGGCGAGGCAGCCGGTCGCCGGTCACACCCCGACACCGGCGGCAAGACGGCTTGCTTGCGCTCGTCGGCATGACTCTGATCGCCAATCACAGCAGCTGGATCAGCCATGTCACTCAGACTCTTCCTCTTCGAACTCGTCGGCACCGACGCCTCGCGTCCCTTCAGCCCGTATTGCTGGCGCACACGGATGGCGCTGGCGCACAAGGGCCTCGCGGCGGAATCGCTGCCCTGGCGCTTCACCGAGAAGAGCGCGCTCGCGCCGCACGGGTCGGAGAAGGTTCCGGTGCTGTTGCACGATGACAAGCCCGTCGTCGACTCCTGGACGATCGCGACCTATCTCGAGGACAATTTTCCGGACCGTCCGTCGCTGTTCGGCGGCGAGGGCGGCCGCGCCATGGCGCGCATGATCAACGCCTTCGGCGACATCGCCTTGGTCGGTGGCATCTTTCCGCTGATCGTTGCCGACATCCCGAAGAATCTCGCCGAGGTCGACGCTGCCTATTTCCGAAAGTCGCGCGAGGCGCGCTTCGGCGGCAAGAGCCTGGAAGAGGTCATGGCGAGCCGCGACATCGGCGTGGTCGCCTTCCGCAAGTCGCTGGAAGTGATGCGGCAGACGTTGAAGAAGCAGCCCTATCTCGGCGGCGCCGCGCCGAACTACGCCGACTACATCGTGTTCGGCGGTTTCCAGTGGGCGCGCGTGGTGAGCCCGTTCAAGCTGCTCGAGGCGGACGATCCGGTGTGTGCCTGGCGCGAGACACTGCTCGATGCGTTCGACGGCATGGCGCGGAAATCGCCGGGGCATGAGGTGTAAGGTACCGTCTCTCCGACGTCGTCCCCGCGAACGCGGGGATCCATACCGCGTGATCTATTCGAGCGCGGATGGTCGAAGTACCAGACGACCAGTCTTCGCCAAACCTCTCCCTGTGGTTATGGGTCCCTGCGTTCGCAGGGACGACAGGGAGGGTGCGGTGATCCTCTCGCGGTTAACGAGCCGCCGCGCTCGCTTCCGCCGCTGCCTTGCGCAAACACTCCCGGCATAAGCAATCCTCGCCTTCGACCGGCATCGGCAGCTTCGCGGTTTCCTCCGCGCACCAGCAGGCGCCCGAGAGGTCGCAGCCGAATTCGGTGCCGCAGCGCGCGCAGGCGAGGCGGCGCGGTTCCGGCGGCGGGGATTCTTTCGGATTTGTCATGATTTGCGTCGAAGCTTCGCCGTGATTTTCATGTCGGGTTCATCGGTCGTTGCGGTATATTAGGCGTCGCGCACGGACTCCGAAAGCGGCTCCCGGCACGCGAAGGACAAATCGATGGCCCGCGATTCGCAAGCCGCGCTCGTCGCGCTCAACCGTTTTGGCTTCGGCGCCCGCGGCGGCGCGTCCGGAGATCTCATCAACGCAGCCTCCGATCCGCGCGGTTTCGTGAAGGCAGAGCTGGTCCGTGCGAGCGGGGTGCTGCTGGAGGCGCCCGGTCTTCAATCGACGCAGCAACTCGGGCAGGCCGTCTTCGCCTATCAGGATCAGGTCAGGCAGGCGCGCGAAGCGGCGAAGGCCGCCGCGCCCGCCGAGACGCCGTCGCCTGCGCCGACCGAACAGAAGCCCGGGCTCCGCCGCAATCTCTCGCTGAATGCGGCAGCAACGGAGGTCGCCGGCCAGATGACGGAGACCAAGCCGGCGGACAATGCGGCAAAGCCGGACGCGATGCAGCCCAATGCGGCTGCACCGCCGGCGGCAAAGCCGGCCCCGCAGCCGGTCAACGTAATTCAAAAGACCTTCCGTACCGAAGCGCTGGCGCGCCTGCAGCGCGCGACGCTGGCCACCTGCGGCTTCACCGAGCGTCTCGTCGCGTTCTGGTCCAACCATTTCTGCATTTCCGCGACGAAGGGCGAGCTGGCGCGGATCTGGGCCGGCGTGTTCGAGCGCGAGGCGATCAGGCCGCACGTGCTCGGGCGCTTCGCCGACATGCTGAAAGCGGTCGAGCAGCATCCGGCGATGCTGTTCTTCCTCGACAACCAGCAATCGCTGGGGCCGGATTCGCGCGCAGGCCAGAATCGCAAGCGCGGGCTCAATGAGAATCTCGCGCGCGAGATCATGGAGCTGCATACGCTCGGCGTCGGTGGCGGCTATACGCAGGAGGACGTCACCTCGCTCGCGCGCATCATCACCGGCTGGACCTTTGCCGGACGGCAGGGGCAGCTCGGCACACCAGGCTCCTTCGTGTTCAACACCAATGCGCACCAGCCCGGCGCGCAGATGCTGCTCGGCAAGAGCTACGAGGCGACGGGTCTCGCGCAAGGCGAGGCCGCGCTCGCCGACATCGCGCGCCATCCGTCGGCCGCGAACTTCATCGCGACCAAGTTCGTTCGCCACTTCGTTGCCGACGATCCGCCGCCGGGCCTGGTGGCGCGGCTGCGCGAACTCTTCGTCAAGACCGACGGCGACCTCAAGGCGCTTGCCGCGGGGCTGGTCGATTCCGACGAGGCGTGGACGGCGCCGCTGACCAAGATGCGCAGCCCTTACGATTTCCTCGTCGCGAGCGGCCGGCTGCTCGCGCGCGTCCCGGAAGATCCCGGCGCCTATCTGAACAATCTCAATCTGCTTGGACAGCCGCTGTGGTCGCCGGCCGGCCCCAATGGTTTCCCCGATACCAGCGCCGCATGGGCCGCGCCCGAGGGCATGAAGCTCAGGCTCGATATCGCCGCGCAAATGGGCGCACGGCTCGGGCCCAACATCGATCCGCTGGATCTGCTGGAGTTCGCGGCGGCGGATGCGGCCTCGATCGAAACGCGCCGGACCATCGAGCGCGCGGAGTCGCGCCAGCAGGCGCTGGCGCTGCTCTTGATGTCGCCGGAAATGCAGAGGAGATGATGATGGTCGACTGCGTCGAGAACCGGCTCCTCACCTCGCGCCGCGGCCTGCTGCTCGGCGGCGCCTCCTTCGCGGCCTGGGCTTACTTGCCGAAATTCGCACGCGCCGCCGATGGGCGCGATCCCCGGCTGCTCGTGGTGATCCTGCGCGGCGCGCTCGACGGTCTCTCGACCGTCGCGCCGATCGGCGACCCTGACTATGCCGGCCTGCACGGTTCGATCGCGCTGGCCGCGGACGGCGCGCATCCCGCGATCATGCTGGACTCCTTCTTCGCGCTGCATCCGGCGATGCCGGAATTCGCGCGGATGTATCGCGACAAGCACGCTGCGGTGATCCATGCGGTGGCGACCCCCTATCGCGACCGCTCGCATTTCGACGGCCAGGACGTGCTGGAGAGCGGTTATGCCGGGCCTGGCCGCGTGCAGTCCGGTTGGCTCAATCGCGCGCTGGAAGCGCTGCCGCGCGGCGAGCGCGTATCGAGCGCTCTTGCGGTCGGGCCTACCACGCCGCTGGTGCTGCGCGGAAACGCGCCGACCGTCGGCTGGGCGCCGGTGGCGCTGCCGCAGGCGGATGACGACACCGCGATGCGCCTCGTCGATCTCTACCGTCATCGCGATCCCGCGCTGGCGATGGCCTTGTCGCAAGGCCTTCAGCTCGACAAGGCCGCGAGCGGTGACGACATGAAGCCAAAACCCGGCAATGCGGTGATGCAGATGCGCCAGGTCGCGCGCGGCGCTGCGAAGCTGATGGCGGCCGACGATGGCCCGCGCATCGCCGCGCTCGCCTTCGACGGCTGGGACACGCATGCCAATGAAGGCGGCCCGGTCGGTCGTCTCGCCTTCCTGCTCGGCGGGCTCGATGGCGCACTCGCCGAATTCCAAAGCGGTTTGGGGGAGCGCTGGCGCGACACCGTCATCATCGTCGCCACTGAATTCGGCCGCACCGCGCGCATCAATGGCACCGACGGCACCGATCACGGCACCGGGACGATCGCGCTGCTCGCCGGCGGCGCCGTGAAAGGCGGCCGGGTCATCTCCGACTGGCCGGGCCTCAAGCTCGCGAACTTGTATGAAGCTCGCGATCTCAAGCCGACCACCGATCTTCGCTCCGTGATCAAGGGCGTGCTGCAGGGCCAGTTCGGCCTGTCCGATCGCGTGCTGGCCGAGACGGTGTTCCCGGATAGTGCGGGAGCACGGCCGATGAAGGGATTGGTCGCCTAACCCCACGCGCCGTCATTCCGGGCCTGCGCCTTGCGGCGCATCCCGGAATGACGAGATAATGGTGCAGCATCAGGAGAACCATCCCCATGTACATCGCCATGAACCGCTTCCGTGTCGTCAAGGGCTCCGAGGCCGCCTTCGAGCAGGTCTGGCTCGGCCGCGATACGCATCTGGACAAGGTGCCGGGCTTCGTCGAATTCCATCTGCTGCGCGGCCCCGAGCTCGAGGACCACACGCTCTTTGCCTCGCACACCGTGTGGGCAAACCATGCCGCGTTCGACGCCTGGACCAAGTCCGAAGCGTTTCGGGCCGCGCACCACAAGGCAGGCGACAACAAGCCGCTCTATCTCGGCCATCCCCAGTTCGAAGGCTTTGAGGTGATTCAGACCGTCGCGAAGTAGCGCCGCGCCTCGAACGTCAGCCCAGCGTGATCTTGTCGATCTCCGCCATCTCATCCGCGCTGAGCTTCCAGGCGATCGCCTTGACGTTCTGCTCGATCTGCTCGACGCGGGTGGCGCCGGCGATCACGCTGGACACCTGCGGGCGGGCGGCGAGCCAGGAGAAGGCGAGCTCTAGCATGCTGTGGCCACGGGCCTTGGCGAAGGCCTGGAGCTTCTCGACGATGTCCTCGTTGCGCGGTGTGACGTAGCGGTCGCGCAGCCGCTCCACCTTGCCGAAGCGGGTGTCGTCGGGCGCGGCCTCGCCCTTCCGGTACTTGCCGGTCAGGAGGCCGCTGGCGAGCGGGAAGAACGGCAGAAGGCCGAGCTTGTACTCCTGCGCTGCCGGCAGCAGGTCCTTTTCGATGTCCCGCACCAGGAGGCTGTATTCGTCCTGGCACGACACGAAGCGGCTGACATTCATCGCGCGCGCGACGTACTCGGCTTCAGCGACGCGCCAGGCCGGGAAGTTGGAATTGCCGATGTAGCGGACCTTGCCCTGGCGGACGAGATCGTCGAGCGCGCGCAGGCTCTCCTCGATCGGCGTCAGCGGGTCATAGTCGTGCTGCTGATAGAGATCGATGTAATCGGTCTTCAGCCGCTTCAGGCTCGCTTCGACGGCGTCCATGATGTAGCGGCGCGAGGCGCCCTGCTTGGTTCCGTCCTCCGCCATCGGCTTTGAATATTTCGTCGCCAGCACGATGTCCTTGCGGCGGTCGCCCAGCACGGCGCCGAGCACGTTTTCCGAGCCGCCCATGTTCGAATAGATGTCGGCCGTGTCGAACAGCGTGATGCCGAGGTCGAGCGCGCGATGGATCACCTTGCGCGAGGTCTCCAGATCCGTGCGCTGGCCGAAATTGTTGCAGCCGAGCCCGACCGCGGACACGCGAAGGCCGGAGGCGCCGAGATTGCGAATTTCCATGGGAGATCCTGTCAGAGAGAGCAGCCACTCATTGTGACCATCGTGCGCCGCAGCAGCAAGGCGCGCGCCGCGCTGCTGCCATGCTGACAAGGCGGACAAAAAAATGCGGCCCCTGTCAGACGCGGCGACTGACGGGGACCGCTTGGGGCGCTTGATCGGTGACGGGGGGCCTGATCAGACGCAAATGCAGCGTAGCCCCGCTATGTTACGGGCGGGTGACAGGCGGAGTTATCCACAGGGTGCGGGCGGGGATCAGAACAGCTTGCGATAGACGATGAAGCCGGAACGCTCCGCGACCTTGTCGTACAGGCGCTGTGCCGTGAGATTGGTCTCGTGCGTCTGCCAATAGACGCGTGGCGATCCCGCCAGTTTCGCCCGCTCATACACGCCGTGGATCAGCGCCGAGGCGACGCCCTTGCCGCGCGCGGCTTCCAGCGTGAACAGGTCCTGCAAATAGCAGGACGGCTCGATCGCGGTGGTGCTGCGATGAAACAGGTAGTTCGTCATGCCGAGCAGCTTGCCGTCGCTCTCGGCGACCAACCCATGCACCGGTTCATAGGCATCGAAGAAACGCTGCCACGTCATTGCAGTGATCTCGCCCGCCAGCGCGGTCGGGCCGGAGCGGCCGTAGAAGGCGTTATAGCCGTCCCACAGCGGCAGCCATTGATCGTAGTCCTGCCTGGTGACGGCGCGAATGGTGAGCGACATGTGGAATTCCTGCGATCGATGGGACGTCCTTCATACGTGATGACGGGCGTGCCGATCAATCGCCAGTCGCATCACTCCGCGGCGCGCAGATGCCGGATCAGCCTGCGGCCCGTGGGATCGCGCAGCGAGCGGTAGTAGTCGGCGCGTGAGGGCGCGTCGGTGTGGCGGACGAGGTCGGTCACCGGCGTGTAGCTCAGCATGCGTCCGCCGTCGGGCAGCGCGGCGCAGACGAAGCGCAACACCTCGCCGGTGCGCAAGGCGATGTTGATCGGCGTGGCATCGCCGATGCGCACCATCTCCATGCGCTGCGCGATGAAGGTGCCGAGCTCGTCTTCGGGCAGCTCGAACGCGCCGGTGTCGCGGCCGTGATACATCAGGGCGATGAAGGGCGGCCTGCCGTCGGCGATCTCGTCCGGCACCGCGAAATAATCGCGAAACGCGCGGTTGATGAACTCGGCCCGCGTCTCGGTATCGAGCAGCACGATGCCGATATCGACCTGGTCGAGCGCGGCCGACAGCCGTGCCGCCGTGGCGTGGCTCCGGCGCTCGGCCGCGACCGTGCCGAGCAGCCGCTCGCGCATCAGGCCGGTGATGCCGGCGGTGGCGGCAGCCGTGATCGCCAGCAGGCCGAGTTGGACCAGATCGGTGATGGTCAAGCCGGAAACACCGTGGCGGCCGAGGAGGAGCAGCGCCGCACCGATCACCGCGACGGCCGCGCTGGTGACGGCGGAGGCGAGACCCGACAGTGCGCCGGCGAGCGCCACGATGCCGACGAGCAGCGGAACGGGCGAGGTAGTGGGGAGAAAGCGATCGAAAAGCATCGCCAGCAGCAGGGTTGCTGCCGTCAGCACCGGACCGGAGATCGCACGCCATCCGAACCGCATGGACCCGTCTCGCTACTCCCGAACGAGGTAACGTCGCAACACTGACTGATCGTTGCGTCACCGCGATACGTTTTCCCGCGATGTGTTTAAGGCCCGCTTGCGTGCAAGCTTCAGGTTTTCGGATGATTTTAGACCAAGTGGGCGTGCTTGAGGGGCTGTTGCAGCGCCGGCGCATTCAGCGTCGAAATCCCCGGGCCCTTGCGCGTGACGACAATCAACAGCGACGCCGCGACCAAAATGGCCGCAGTCAGTGTGATTGCAACGACTACCACGGGTGATTTCATCGACGTCCTGTCGCGATGCCTGAAGGCGCGGGGCACGCGGCGCCTTGAAGGCTGGACCAGGATGAAACGGGAATCAGACCGGCAGGCCCATCGCCATGGTCGCCTTGGTCGACAGCACCGTCAGGGTGACGATCAGGCACAGCGAGAGCGCGGCGACGGCGAGCGAGGCCGCGACCGCGTTGGTCAGCCGGGAAGACGCGACGGTAGCGGGATGGCCCTGAAAGCCTGCCGTGCCGGACGCCCGTATCATGGTCTAAATCCTTCAACGCGCGAGCGAATCACCCGCGACTTTCCACAATTTCCCAGTTTCAACCGGCAATATTGCGGCGGCTATCGCGCGGAAAATGGCGGGATTGCGGCGAATGTTGCCCTTGTACCCGCTATTCGCCAGAGCGCGCGCTCAGGCGCCGGCGGCAATGCTGGCGGGGTCGTCGACGTCGGCCGGCCGCCAGTCCATCGACACGAAGCCTGGCGCCGCTTCCACCCGCTTCAGCCAGTCGCGGATCGCCGGGAAGGCCTGGAGGTCGAAGTCGCAGCGGTCGGCGAGGTGGGTGTAGCCGTACAATGCGATGTCGGCGACCGTGAGCTGGCGCGCGGCGAAATAGGCGTTGGTCTTGAGGTGGTTCTCCATCACCTGGAGCGCGCCATAGCCGCGCTCCATCCAGTCCTCCAGCGAATGGGTCTGGAGGTCGCGGCCGCCCTTGACCAATGATAGCCAGAAATAGGCGGCGCCGATGTTCGGCTCCAGCGCGTGCTGCTCGAAGAACATCCATTGCAGCGCCTCGGCGCGGTCGATGCGGTTCTGCGGCGCGAGTGGCGTGCCGACGGCGACGTACCAGAGGATGGCGTTGGACTCCGCGAGAAAGCGGTCGTCTCCGACCTCGAGCAGCGGCACCTGTCCCGACGGGTTCTTGGACAGAAAGTCCGGCGTGCGGCTCTCGCCGCGCAGAATGTCCACCTCGATCGCTTCGTAAGGCACGTTGAGCAGCGCCAGCGCAAGGCGGACCTTGTAGCTGTTGCCCGAGCGTTGCATCGAATAGAGCTTGTACATTCTGAGAATGATTCCGGAAGACGGGGACGCGCGTCGCTCGTTGCCGCGCGAGGCGGCTAAACAATGATGCCGATGCGAATCCGCCGCAAGGGCCGGCCAATAGAAAAACTCGAAATCCCTACCGCACTGCAACGCCGCGAAAGATCATTTCCGCGCGACGATGCAAATCAGATCACGCTTGCGTCAGCATGCGAGCGCTTGGCTCGCGCGATCGTGCGCAGGGCGAGCGATTGGGGAAGAGCGCTGTCATCAATCCAGTGCAATCCAGTGTGCCGTCATGCCCGGGCTTGTCCCCGGGCATCCACGTTCGTCGTGCCGCGGTGAGGCGTGGATGGCCGGGACACAGGCGAGCGGAGAGCGACGCCGTCCTTCGGGCGGCTATGCCCGGCCATGACGGAGCTTGAGCGCGCAACACGCAAAATTGCTCCGAGGACAAGCTTTCCGGGATATGAGCGATTCGCGCGGTAAAGTTGCGGAAAATTGCTTGGAATCGTTGCTTGAACCACTCCAGATCCGTAAGTTTTTCCGAGATCGGGCCGAAGTTTCTTGCGGCGCAGCGGCACACGTTTTAGGGTATCTCATTCCCACAATCAGAGTCGTGAGGCCCAGGGCTTTTCGACGCTTGTCAGGAGATGACGATGTCCTTCCTTGCCGCTGCGCTCGACCGTGTGAAGCCGTCCGCGACCATCGCGGTCACGGATAAAGCACGCGCGCTGAAAGCGGCGGGCCGCAACGTCATCGGCCTCGGTGCCGGCGAGCCCGACTTCGACACGCCCGCCAACATCAAGCTGGCCGCGATCCGCGCCATCGAGGCCGGCAAGACCAAGTACACCGCGGTCGACGGCATTCCCGAGCTGAAGGACGCGATCATCGCGAAATTCCAGCGCGAGAACGGCGTTGCCTACAAGCCGAACCAGATCATCGTCGGCACCGGCGGCAAGCAGGTGCTGTACAACGCGCTGATGGCGACCATCAATCCGGGCGACGAGGTGATCATTCCCGCGCCGTACTGGGTCAGCTATCCTGAGATGGTGGCACTCGCCGGCGGCGAGCCGGTGCCGGTGGTCTGCACCGCCGCGACCGGCTTCAAGCTCCAGGCCGAGGCGCTCGAGCGCGCGATCACGCCGAAGACGAAATGGGTGATCCTGTGCTCGCCGTCGAACCCGACGGGAGCCGCCTACACGCGTTCGGAACTGAAGGCGCTCACCGACGTGCTGGTGAAGCATCCCCATGTGTGGGTGATGACCGACGACATGTACGAGCATCTCGTCTATGACGACTTCCAGTTCACCACGGTCGCGCAGGTCGAGCCGAAACTCTACGACCGCACACTCACCGTGAACGGCGTGTCGAAGGCCTATTGCATGACCGGCTGGCGCATCGGCTATGCCGGCGGTCCCGCGCAGCTGATCAAGGCGATGTCGACCATCCAGTCGCAGTCGACCTCGAACCCGTCCTCGATCGCGCAATGGGCCGCGGTGGAAGCTCTGAACGGTCCGCAGGACTTCATCCCCGCCAACAACAAGGTGTTCAAGGAGCGGCGCGACCTCGTCGTCTCAATGCTCAACCAGGCCAAGGGCATCGAATGCCCGCGTCCCGAGGGCGCCTTCTACGTCTATCCGTCCTGCGCCGGCACGATCGGCAAGACCGCGCCGTCGGGCAAGGTGATCGACAATGACGAGACTTTCGTCACCGAGCTCCTTGAGACCGAAGGCGTCGCGGTGGTGCAGGGTTCGGCCTTCGGCCTCGGCCCGGCGTTCCGCATCTCCTACGCGACCAAGACCTCGGACCTCGAAGATGCCTGCAAACGTATCCAGCGCTTCTGCGGTAATCTGCGCTGAGACCGTCGCAACGAGAATTGAAAAGGCCCGCTTCGTGCGGGCCTTTTTTATGCGTGTTCGATAAGTGGAGTTGGATGGACGATTGATCTGGCCGACATTTTGCCATGCCCCTCACCCGGATCACATCTGCGATGTGATCCGACCTCTCCCCGCTGAAGAGCGGGGAGAGGTTAGGACGCCCGCCACGCGCGATTGAAGTTTGATTGGCTTTGGGCGAGGGGCGCGCCGCTCTCTCACTCCCTCGCCCCGTTCTCACGGGGGCGGGACGAGCAAAGCTCGCCCTGAGAGGGTGGGGTGAGGGGCTCTCTCCACAAGCTCGATTCTAACCGCCTGCGATCTGGCACCCACAACGCACTTGTGGCATAGACCATCGCGCAGCGTGCAGTGCGCCTTCTCTGCTCGCATCACTTCATCGCCGGAGACATTTCATGCGCCGTTCGTTCATCTTCGCCGGGCTCGCCGCCGCCAGCCTCGTTGCCTCCAGCGTGAGCGGCAGTGCGCAGCAGCGGATGGCGCGGGTCGGCGTGCTCGAATGCCGCGGCGGCGCCAGCGTCGGCTTCATCGTGGGATCGGTGACCCATCTCGGCTGCGTGCTGCGCGCCGACGGTCTGCCCGACGATCGTTACGTCGCAACCATCCGCAAAGTCGGTCTCGACATCGGCATCACCCAGGAGACGGCTTTGGCGTGGGGCGTGTTCGCGCCGGTCGACCGGCTCGGCCCCGGCGACCTCTCCGGCAATTATGCCGGTGCGCAGGGCAGCGCCTCGGTCGGTGTCGGCTTGGGGGGTAACGTGCTGGTCGGCGGCTCCAACAATTCGATCGCGCTCCAGCCGCTCAGCGTGCAGGGCCAGGTTGGCCTCAACATTGCCGCCGGCCTCGAGAGCCTGGAACTTCGTCCGGGCCGTTGATCGCGCGCCGGGCGGGTGGTGCTGCTCCACCTCTTCCCAGAGGTGGAACACCACTGTTAAGACTTGGTCTAATCGACGACGCACCGCAGCGACGTTTGATGCTTGCCAAATCTCGGGGACGGGCAGAGCATCCGCGATTGCCGACCCAATCACGGGCCGAGCTCCACACCAAGGAGGCGGCGAATGGGACAAGACGTCAGAAGTCCCCGAGGTCCACGGTGCATCGCGCTGGTGGGCCCTTTCCAAAGCGGTAAAACCACACTTCTCGAAGCAATACTGGCGCGAACGGGCGCAATCCCGCGTGCCGGCAGTGTCGACGCCGGAACTTCCGTCGGCGACGCTGCGCCCGAGGCCCGTCATCACAAGATGACCGTCGGGCTCACTGCCGCTACCACGAGTTTCATGGGCGACAGCTACACTTTCCTCGATTGTCCCGGTTCCGTCGAGTTTGCCCACGACATGCGCGCCGCGCTGCCCGCGGTCGATGCCGCGATCGTGGTCTGCGAGGCCGACGAGAAAAAGCTGCCGCAGCTTCAGATCATCCTGCGCGAGCTGGAGGAGCTGAAGATCCCGCGTTTCCTGTTCCTCAACAAGATCGACCGCGCGAGCCAGCGCATCCGCGAGTCGCTCGCAATGCTGCAGCCCGCCTCCCGCGTGCCGCTGGTGCTGCGCCAGATCCCGATCTGGAAGGACGAGCTGATCGAGGGCTTCGTCGATCTCGCGCTGGAACGCGCCTTCATTTATCGTGAGCACAAGGCCTCCGAGGTGGTCGCGCTCGAAGGCGGCAATCTCGATCGCGAGAAGGAAGCCCGCTTCTCGATGCTGGAGAAGCTCGCCGATCACGACGACGCACTGATGGAGCAGCTGCTCGAAGACATCCAGCCGCCGCGTGATGCCGTGTTCGACGATCTCGCCCGCGAATTGCGCGAAGGGGTGATCTGCCCTGTGCTGTTAGGGGCAGCCGCGCGCGAAAACGGCGTGCTGCGCCTGATGAAGGCGCTGCGTCACGAGGCGCCGGGAATAGCGGAGACCGCAAAACGTCTCGGCGTTCCCGAGACCAGGGACGCGCTCGGCTTCGTGTTCAAGACGCTGCATTCGCAGCATGGCGGCAAACTGTCATTGACGCGGCTGCTCGCCGGCCATCTCGACGACGGCGCCACGCTGCAATCCGCTTCCGGAGGAGCGGGCCGCATCTCCGGCATCCTCGCCGTCAACGGCGCCTACGACACCAAGCGTGCCGCTGCCGAAGCCGGCGACACGGTGGCGCTCGCCAAGCTCGATCCGGTCAAGACCGGCGACACGGTCTCGAGCGGCAAGACCCCGCCTGCGGCGCTCGCGGTCCCGGAGCCGACGCCACCGGTGCTCGCGATCTCGGTTGCGGCCACCGACCGCAAGGACGACGTCAAGCTCGGCCAGGCGCTGACGCGGCTGCACGAGGAGGATCCGTCGCTCGTCATCGTGATGAACGCCCAGACCCACGACACCGTGCTGTGGGGGCAGGGCGAGATGCACTTGCGCGTCGCAGGCGAGCGGTTGCGCGACCGCTTCGGCGTCAAGATCACATCGCATCCACCCGCCATCGGCTATCAGGAGACCATCCGCAAGCCGATCGTCCAGCGCGGCCGCCACAAGAAGCAGTCCGGCGGCCACGGCCAGTTCGGCGACGTCGTGCTCGACATCAGGCCCTTGCCGCGCGGCGAGGGCTTCAAGTTCGCCGAGAAGGTCGTTGGTGGCGCCGTGCCGCGCAACTACATCGGCGCGGTGGAAGAAGGCGTCGTCGACGGATTGACGCGAGGTCCGCTCGGTTTCCCCGTCACCGATTTGCAGGTGACGCTGACCGACGGCTCCTATCACAGCGTCGACTCTTCCGATCTCGCCTTCCGCACGGCGGCGCGGATCGGACTCAACGAGGGCCTGCCGCATTGTCAGTCAGTGCTGCTGGAGCCGATCCACGTGGTCGAGATCGTCTGTCCGACCGACGCCACCGCCAAGATCAACGCGATCCTGTCGGCGCGGCGAGGCCAGATCCTCGGCTTCGACACGCGTGACGGCTGGGGCGGCTGGGACTGCGTTCGCGCCATGATGCCGGAAGCCGAGATCGGCGAACTGATCGTGGAGCTGCGCTCGGCCACTGCCGGCGCCGGCAGCTTCACCCGCCAGTTCGACCACATGGCCGAAGTCACGGGCCGCGCCGCCGATCAGATCATCGCCGCGCATCAACACGCGGCTTGATCAAGCTGGCTTAGTCAGGGACCGCACTCTCTCACACCCTCTCCCCGTCCTTACGGGGAGAGGGTTGGGGTGAGGGCTGTCTCCACGGGTGCGGCGCTTCATTCAGGCCGCGCCCTCTCTCCACTCGTCATTGCGGGCGTAGCGAAGCAATCCAGACTGTCTCTGCGCAGGGAGCCTGGATTGCTTCGTCGCAAGAGCTCCTCGCGATGACGGAGGCGATAGGCGCAAGCCCTCTTGCGCTTGCCCACCGATGATGTATTTTACATCATTGTACACGTCTCAGATATCATTTATAAGTTCTGGTAAGTGAGGCCAAGGTGATCACGTCGTTCCAGATGCGGGCAGCCCGCGCGCTGCTGGGCATTGACCAGAAAACCCTGGCCGAGCTCGCCGGCGTTTCGCTGCCGACCATCCAGCGGATGGAGGCCAGCACCGGCAATGTGCGTGGCGTGGTCGAGACCCTGATCAAGGTGGTCGAGGCGTTCGACCGGGCCGGTGTCGAGCTGATCGGCGAGCAGGTCCGCAGCGACAGCGGCGGGCGTGGCGTCCGCCTGAAGGAGCCCGGGCCGCCGCGTCGGGTGGGGGCGTGATCTTGCGGGTCATGCCCGGAGCAGACTGAACCAACGCACCGTCGCGTCCGAATCGCGGCCGCACGATGCAGTGGAGCATTGTGGGGCAGCGGAGCATGAGCATCACAAGCGATCACGCAAGCCGGCTGCACCAGCTGCGTCAGCCGACCTTTGCCGAATTGTATCTGCCAAAGCTCGTCACCGTCTGGCGTGAAGGCTACGGCGCCGCGGACTTCCGCGCCGACGTCTTCGCGGGCCTGACGGTTGCGATCGTGGCGCTACCGCTGTCGATGGCGATCGCGATCGCCTCGGGCGTGACGCCGGACCGCGGTCTCTACACCGCCGTCGTCGGCGGCTTCATCGCCTCGCTGCTCGGCGGCAGCCGGTTCCAGATCGGCGGACCCGCCGGCGCCTTCATCGTATTGGTCGCGGCGACCGCGGAACGTCACGGCGTCGATGGCGTCATCCTCGCCACCCTGATGGCGGGCGTATTCCTGATCGCCGCGGGCCTGCTCCGGGTCGGCACCTACATCAAGTTCATTCCCTATCCGGTGACGGTCGGATTCACCGCTGGCATCGCCGTGATCATCTTCGCCAGCCAGCTCCGCGATCTCGGCGGCATCACGCTTGCGGGGAAAGAGCCCAGCGAGTTCGTTCCAAAGCTGGTCGCGCTCGCCGGCGGTCTCAACACCATCAATCCATCCGCCGTGGCGGTCGCAATCATCAGCATCGCCATCATCGCGGCCTTGCGGATCTGGCGGCCGTCCTGGCCCGGCATCCTGATCGCGGTCGTGCTCGCCGCCGTTGCGTGTGCCGTGCTGTCGCTGCCGGTGGAAACCATCGGGTCGCGCTTCGGCGGCATTCCGCGCGAATTGCCCTCGCCGGTGCTGCCGGCGTTCTCGGTTGCGAAGGCGACCGCCGTGCTACCGGATGCGATCTCATTCGCGCTGCTGGCCGCCATCGAATCGCTGCTGTCGGCGGTGGTGGCCGACGGCATGACCGGGCGCCGTCACCGCTCCAATTGCGAGCTGGTGGCGCAAGGCGCCGCCAATATCGGCTCGGCGCTGTTCGGCGGCATCTGCGTCACCGGCCTGATCGCGCGAACCGCGACCAACATCCGCGCCGGCGCGCGCGGGCCGTTGGCAGGCATGCTGCACTCCGTGTTCCTGCTGCTGTTCATGCTGATCGCGGCGCCGCTCGCAAGCTACATTCCGCTGGCCGCGCTCGCCTCGGTGCTGGTCGTGGTGGCCTGGACCATGGCGGAGAAGCACGAATTCGCCACGCTCCTGCGTTCGTCGTGGGGCGACGCCGTCGTGCTGCTTGCGACCTTCCTGCTGACGATCTTCCGCGATCTGACCGAAGGCATCCTGGTCGGCTTTGCGCTCGGCGCCGTGCTGTTCATCCATCGCATGGCGGAGATGACGGGCATCGAGGAACGCTCGCCTCTGGTCGCCGGCGATCGTCCCGACGACGGCAACGGCGAGCGCGTTCGCTACGATCCTGCGCTTGCGGTCGATCGCGACGTGCTGGTCTATCGCATCACCGGCGCGTTCTTCTTCGGCGCGGCCTCCGCCATCGGAGGCGTGCTCGACGAGGTCGCCGACAAGCGCAAGGCCTTCGTGGTCGATTTCGCCGCGGTGCCGTTCCTGGATTCGACGGCGGCCAACGTGCTGGGCCGCGTCGCCGCCAAGGCGCACCGCCAGGGCATCCGGCTGTTCATCACCGGCGCCTCGCCCGCGGTCCGCCGCGCGCTGCTCACCCATGGCGTGACGCCGCCGCGGGCGCGCTATCGCCAGAGCCTCGATCGCGCGATTGCCGACATCAAGGGCTCTGCGGGCGAGGAGGCAGCGGCGGACTAGCGACGTCCGCACGCTTGACAGGCCCCACGGGACGCGAAATGGATCGCCTCGGGAATACGACCCCGAGGAAAAGATGACCGCGCCCAAAGCTCCTGCAGCCTGTCTGATCGGATGGCCGGCCGCGCATTCGCGCTCGCCGCTGATCCATCATTACTGGCTGCGCACGCTCGGCATTGCCGGCGGCTATGTCATCGAAGCGGTTCCGCCCGAGGATCTCAGGGATTTCGTGCTGCGGCTGTCGCTGCGCGGCTTCGTCGGGGCCAACGTCACGATCCCGCACAAGGAGGGCGTGCTGGCGCTGTCGGCGCCCGATGCCCGCGCCAAGGCCGTCGGCGCGGCGAACACGCTGTGGTTTGCCGACGGCGAGCTGCGCTCGACCAACACCGACGTCGAAGGTTTCATCGGCAATCTCGACGCCAGCGCGCCCGGCTGGGATGCCGCCGAGGAGGCGCTGGTGCTCGGCGCCGGCGGCTCCTCGCGGGCGGTCGTGTTCGGTCTGCTCGAGCGTGGGATCAAGCGCATCCATCTGGCCAATCGCACCATCGCGCGGGCCGAGACGCTGGCAAGACAGTTCGGGCCGAACGTGCATCCCGTGACGTGGGACGGGATCGACGACGTGCTGCCGCGCGCAAAACTTCTCGTGAACACGACCTCGCTCGGCATGCACGGCCAGCCCTCACTCGATGTTGATGTCGCGCGCCTGCCGCAGGCGGCGGTGGTCGCCGACCTCGTCTATGTGCCGCTGGTGACGCCGCTGCTCGCCGCCGCAACGGCGCGCGGCCTGAAGACGGCAGACGGGCTCGGCATGCTGCTGCATCAGGCGGTGCGCGGCTTCGAGCTGTGGTTCGGCCGGCGGCCGGAGGTCACGGCCGAGCTGCGGGCGCTGGTCGAGGCCGATCTCACAAAGACTTGAGAGAATAGCGCGCGTCGTCCGGAGTTCTCCATCCGTGGGGACAATCGGAGACCGTCATGTCTGTTCAACGTGCAACTTTCACACGTCCGCTGATCGCCGTCGCGATGGTGGCCGCTTCCACCCTCTATGCCTACGCGCAGAGGGCACCGGTGCCGACGCGCGTGCGCGGCACGATCGAAAGCGTCAATGGTGACACGATGCAGGTCAAGTCGCGCAGCGGCGAGGACGTCAAGCTGCGCATCGCTCCCGACGTGAACGTATCGGGGATTACCAAAATTTCACTCGCCGACATCAAGGTCGGCTCCTTCGTCGGCGCCACCACGGTGCCCGGACCGGACGGCGGCCAGAATGCGGTCGAGGTCCACGTGTTTCCGGAGAGCATGCGCGGCACCGGCGAGGGCTCGCGGCCCTATGACCTCAAGCCGAATTCGAGCATGACCAACGCCACGGTGTCGGAGAGCGTGGTCGGCAATGACGGCCATACGCTGCTGGTCAAGTACAAGGACGGCGAGAAGAAGGTGTTCGTCGCCGACAACACGCCGGTGGTGACCTTCGTGCCCGGCGACAAATCCGACCTCAAGGCCGGCGCCAAGGTCATCGCCTTCATGAAGCAACTGCCGGACGGCTCGTTCGAGACCAACCGCGTCAGCGTCGGCCGTGACGGCCTGACGCCGCCGATGTGAGAAAGGACCGGATCATGCTGACTTCGACGATGAAATCCGGCCTGCTCGCAGCGGTCCTCGCTCTCGCCTCGTTCGCGGCCTCGGCGCAGCAGGCGCCGACGGTCCGCATCCGCGGCACCATCGAAAGTGTCGACGGCAACATGCTCGGCATCAAGACGCGCGAAGGCAGCGACGTGAAGGTGCGCATGACCGACAACGTCGCCGTCTTCGCCGTGGTGAAGACGGAGCTGTCGGAAATCAAGGAAGGCTCCTATATCGGCGTCACCGGCATGCCTGAACCGGACGGCACGCAGAAGGCGATCGCGGTGCGTATCTTCCCGGAGAACCAGCGCGGCGCGGCCGAGGGTTTTCGTCCCTGGGACGCGCGTGCCAATTCGACCATGACCATGCCACCGTGGCGCAGACGGTGAAAGGCACCGACGGCCAGAACATCACGGTCAAATACAAGGACGGCGAGAAGAAGGTCGTGGTGCCGCCGGACACGCCAATCGTCACCTTCATCGCCACGGACAAGTCGGAAGTGAAGCCGGGCGCCAAGCTGATCATCTTCGGCGCGGCGAAGAAGGACGACGGCTCGCTGGAGGCCAACCGCGTCAATGTCGGGCGCGATGGAGTTACGCCACCGATGTGAGGCTAGAGTCGCCGATGCATTCTCGGTGTCATCCCGGACAAGCGTAAGCGCAGATCCGGGATCATAACCACAGGGCGGAGTTTGGCGAAGATTGGTAACCCCGAGTCCCGTAACCACACCTTCCTGTGGCTATGGGTCCCGGATCAGCGCTCCGCTCCCGACAACGCTACGCGTTGTCGAGCGCTGCGCTTGTCCGGGACGACAGCCGTTGTTGCTGCCGCGTCCCGGCATGCCTTTCACATCGCGATGACATGATCGTCGATCTCGTCGATCCGGTTGACGCCGCACAGGCCCATGGTGGTGAGCAGCTCCTTCTGGATGATGTCGATCGCCTTGGCGACGCCGGCCTGGCCGCCGGCACCCAGGCCGTAGGCATAAGCGCGGCCGAGCATGCAGGACTTTGCGCCGAGCGCGAGCGCGCGCATCACGTCCTGGCCGGAGCGGATGCCGCCGTCGAACATGATCTCCATCCTGTCACCGACCGCATCGGCGATCTCCGGCAGCACCTCGATCGATGACGGTGCACCGTCGAGCTGCCGGCCGCCATGGTTGGAGACGACGAGCGCCTGCGCGCCGGTCTTGGCGGCTTCCTCGGCATCCTCGACGTCGAGGATGCCCTTGATGACCAGCTTGCCCGGCCAGATGCTGCGGACCCACTCGACGTCCTTCCAGTTCAGCGAGGTGTCGAACTGCGAGGCCGTCCATTCGGCGAGGCGATTGAGATCCTCGGTGTTCTTCACGTGGCCGGCGATGTTGCCGAAGGTGCGGCGCTTGCCCTGCAGCACGCCGGAGACCCAGCTGGGCTTGCTGGCGAAATCCAGCAGCTTCGACAGCGACCATTCGGGGGGCACGGTCATGCCGTTCTTGATGTCGGCGTGGCGCTGGCCGATGACCTGGAGGTCCACGGTGAGCACCAGCGCGCTGCACTTGGCCGCGATCGCGCGCTGGATCAATTCCTTGATGAAGCCGCGGTCCTTCATGACGTAGAGCTGGAACCAGAACGGCTTCTCGACATTGGCGGCGATGTCCTCGATCGAGCAGATCGACATGGTCGATTGCGTGAACGGGATACCGGCGGCCTGCGCGGCGCGGCAGGCATAAATTTCGCCGTCGCCATGCTGCATGCCGAGCAGCCCGACGGGGGCGAGCATCAGCGGCATGGTCGAGGGCTCGCCGAGAATCGTGGTCGAAGTGTCGCGCTTGGAGACATCGACCAGGATGCGCTGGCGGAACTTGATCGCCTGCATATCCTCGCGGTTGGCGCGCAGCGTCTCCTCGGCATAGGAGCCGCGGTCGCAATAGTCGAAGAACGCCTTCGGCACGCGGCGCTTATGCAGCGTGCGAAGATCGTCGATACAGGTGATATGTTTCATGATCGTTCCCCGGCCCGTCTTGTACCAAGAGTCTTGCATCGGAAGATTTCGGGGTCATCTAGCATGGTTGGATGCACAGCCAAATCCGTTTGCAGACCGTTTTGCAGGAGGGCGCCATGACGAAGCCGCACGCTGGACCTTCGCCGGAAGAGATCAAGGAGAAGCGTGATCTCGAGGAAGCCCTGGAAGAGGGTCTGGAAGAGACCTTTCCGGGCTCCGATCCCGTCAACGTCACCCAGCCGGCGCCGAGCCGCGGCGATGGCCACGTGAAGCGCAGCGATTAAACGGGTTCCACCCTGTTTCGAGGCCATGGGCCGGAAATATAATGTTAACAAGACGTTGTCGGTACGGCGGCGCCCCGGTTCCGTAATGATTCATCATATTTTTTGAAGCCAAGTTAGCCTCACAGGCATTATAACACGCCTAGCAAATCAGGGATGCGGGCCCCGTTCGGGCAGCCCGTGGTTGTCAAGGGGATCCCCTGGTTGTTGCTTGGGGGACGATATGAGTCGCAAATATTTCGGGACGGACGGGATTCGGGGCCGCGCCAACGGACTGATCACGCCGGAGCTCGCCCTCAAGGTCGGCCAGGCCGCAGGCCTTGCGTTTCAGCGCGGTGACCACCGCCACCGAGTCGTGATCGGCAAGGACACCCGCTTGTCCGGCTACATGATCGAATACGCGATGGTCGCCGGCTTCACCTCGGTCGGCATGGACGTGCTGCTGGTCGGCCCGATGCCGACGCCGGCGGTTGCGATGCTGACCAAGTCGATGCGCGCCGATCTCGGCGTCATGATCTCGGCCTCGCACAATCTGTTCGAGGACAACGGCATCAAGCTGTTCGGCCCGCAGGGCTTCAAGCTCTCCGACGACGTCGAGCGGCAGATCGAGCAGCTGCTCGACGAGCCCATCGACAAGCGGCTGGCACAGAGCGCGAGCCTCGGCCGCGCCCGCCGCATCGACGGCGTGCATGACCGCTACATCGAATTCGCCAAGCGCACGTTGCCGCGAGACCTCTCGCTCGACGGCCTGCGCGTCGTGATCGATTGCGCCAACGGCGCCGCCTACAAGGTGGTGCCCGAAGCGCTGTGGGAGTTGGGCGCCGACGTCGTGCCGATCGGCGTCGAGCCCGACGGCTTCAACATCAACAAGGATTGCGGCTCGACCTCGCCGGAAGCGCTGTCGCGGAAGGTGCGCGAGATGCGCGCCGACATCGGCATCGCGCTCGACGGCGACGCCGATCGCGTCATCCTGGTCGACGAGCGCGGTCATGTGGTCGACGGCGACCAGTTGCTCGCGGTGATCGCGCAGAGCTGGAAGGAAGACGGCCGCCTGTCGCGTCCCGGCATCGTCGCCACCGTGATGTCCAATCTCGGGCTCGAGCGCTTCCTGAAAGGGCAGGGGCTCGATCTGGTGCGCACGCCGGTCGGCGACCGCTACGTGCTCGAGCAGATGCTGAACGGCGGCTACAATCTCGGCGGCGAGCAGTCGGGCCACATCATCCTGTCCGACTACGCCACCACCGGCGACGGTTTTGTCGCTGCGCTGCAGGTGCTGGCGGTGGTGCAGAAGCTGCGCCGCCCCGTGTCGGAAGTCTGCCACCGCTTCGATCCGCTGCCGCAGATCCTCAAGAACGTCCGCCACAAGGGCGGCAAGCCGCTCGACGATTCCGACGTCAAGTCGGCGATCTCCGACGGCGAGAAACGGCTCA
Source organism: Bradyrhizobium sp. CCBAU 11430 (assembly GCF_028128855.1). NCBI lineage: Bacteria > Pseudomonadati > Pseudomonadota > Alphaproteobacteria > Hyphomicrobiales > Nitrobacteraceae > Bradyrhizobium > Bradyrhizobium sp. CCBAU 11430. The sequence continues at coordinate 189,733 of NZ_LBJV01000071.1, read as the reverse complement.
ACGGCCACGGCCGCCTCCTGATCCGCTCCTCCGGCACCGAGCCGGTGATCCGCGTCATGGGCGAGGGCGAAGACCGCATCCTGGTCGAGGACGTCGTCGACACCATCGTCTTCGCACTCGGCCAGGCGGCGGCCTGAGGTCTTTCAAGCACTAGCGGGTAGGGTGATCTCACCCCACGGGCAGTATCGTAGGGTGGGCAAAGCGACAGCGTGCCCACGATTCTGGCGCCGTATCGGAAAGATGGTGGGCACGGCGCAAGGGCGCCTTTGCCCACCCTCCGATATCGGACTCGCGGGGAGGGTAAGACCCGCGCATTCCAGCCATTTGCGATTGACGGTGGTTCCATCGCCGCTTGCATCGTAATGAGCCGATGCGGCGGTTCGCCGCGCCGGCCGGGACCGCTGCATTGAACAAGCCTGTCGTCGTCTCAGAGGAAACGCTGACCGAGCCCGTCGTCGTCGACGTGGCACCCGCCGCCAAAACGGCAGGGCCGGCCTATGTCGTGCTCGCCGGCATCAGCTTCTCGCACTTCCTCAACGACACCATGCAGTCGCTGATCGCCTCGGTGTATCCGATCCTGAAGGACACCTACGCGCTCGACTTCGCGCAGATCGGCATGATCACGCTCGCCTTTCAGTTCACGGCCTCGCTGCTGCAGCCGGTGGTCGGGCATTACACCGACAAGAAGGCACAGCCCTATTCGCTGGCGATCGGCATGGCCTCGACCTTCTTCGGCCTCTTGCTGCTCAGTGCCGCGCACCAATATCTCGTCATCCTCGTCGCCGCCGCGCTGGTCGGTCTCGGCTCGGCGGTGTTTCACCCCGAATCCGCGCGCATCGCGCGGCTCGCCTCCGGCGGCCGCTACGGTTTTGCGCAATCGGTGTTCCAGCTCGGCGGCAGCTTCGGCACCTCGATGGGGCCGGTGCTGGCAGCGTTGATCGTGGTGCCGTTCGGGCAGGGCAGCATCGCCTGGTTCTCCTCGATCGCATTCCTCGCAATCCTCATCCTCTGGCGCATCGGCCGCTGGTATGCGCCGCAGATCAAGGCGAAGAAGACGGCGGCCGTTCAGGCGCATCCCGACGCGCCGAGCTCGCGCCGCGTCGCCGTTGCGCTGCTCGTGCTGGTCGCGCTGCTGTTTTCAAAACAGCTCTATGTCTCGAGCCTGTCGAGCTATTACATCTTCTACCTGATCGACCGGTTCGGCGTGTCGACGCAGGCAGCGCAGATCTATCTCTTCATCTTCCTCGCGGCGAATGCGGTCGGCGCGTTTCTGGGCGGTCCCCTGGGCGATCGCTTCGGCCGCAAGATCGTGATCTGGATCTCTATCCTGGGCGCGCTGCCGTTCACGCTGGCGCTGCCCTATGCCGGGCTCATCGGCAGCGCGGTGCTGTCAGTCATCATCGGCCTGATCATCTCCTCGACGACGTCGTCGATCATCGTATTTGCGCAGGAGCTGGTGCCGCACAGATTCGGCATGATCTCCGGCGTGTTCTTCGGCGTTGCCTTCGGCATCGGGGGCCTGGGCGCCGCCGTGCTCGGCAAGCTCGCCGACCACACCTCGATCGAGTTCGTCTACCAGGTCTGCGCCTACCTGCCGGCGATCGGCCTGCTTGCGGTGTTCCTGCCCAAGCTGCCGCGGCACGCGCGTTAACGGATTCTCTCCCGCTGCACTGCGGCTTTACACATCGTTAGCAATTGCGGCGTGAGGCGCTGCAATTTTGCAACGCTTCTCGTCCATGCGCGCGAGCAGTCAGGAAAAATCAACCTTAAAAATTAGGGTTAAGTGGCGCTTAAACATTTGCTGGCATCGTCCGCTCCGTGAGTTTCCAGAACGTGAGGCCTGCGTATTTGCCTCACCGGCCAAAAGGACGAAGCCAATGCGTAGCGTTAAGTCTCTCCTTGCCGCGGGTGCGGCAACCCTGATCTCGTCGATGGCATTCGCCGCCGATATGCCGATCGCGGCGCCCCCTCCCATGTACGCGCCGCCGGCCCCGCCCGCCGATTTCGGCGGCTGGTATCTGCGCGGCGACATCGGCTTCAGCAATCAGAAGACGAAGGATCTGCGCTACGGTCGCGAGTCGGCTTATTCGCAGCTCACCTCGTTCGATCAGCAGACTTCGTTCGACGCGGCCGGCATCTACGGCGTGGGCGTTGGCTACCGGTTCAACAATTGGTTCCGTGCCGACGTGACCGGGCAGTATCGCGGCAATTCAAATTTCAAGGGCACCGATCGTTTCACCGGGACCGCGGGCGGCGTGCCGTACAGCGGCATCGACAATTACAGCGCAAGCAAGTCCGAATGGCTGGTTTTGGCCAACGCGTACGTTGATCTGGGCACCTGGTGGTGCATCACGCCGTTCATCGGCGCCGGCGTCGGCGGTGCACGCGTTTCGATCGCGAACTTCACCGACACGGGCATCAACAACCTCGCCGTCGGAAATACCAGCTTCGCGAGCGCGCCGTCCGGCTCGAAGTGGAATTTCGCCTGGGCGGCCCATGCCGGTCTTGCCTATAAGGTCAATCCCAATCTCGTCCTCGAACTCGCCTACAGCTATGTCGACCTGGGCCCCGGACAAACCGGTGTCCTGTCGGACTACACCGGTGGGACCACGGGCAACGTCTTCAAGTTCAAGGATATCACCTCGCACGACCTGAAGCTCGGCGTGCGCTGGAATCTCGACAGCGCGCCGGCCTACATGCCGCCGCCGCCGCTTGTCACCAAGGGCTGATCGACACTTCGATCGGTTAGGACTTCTTAACGGCGCGGGATCATCCCGCGCCGTTTTGCTTTGCGTATTTTTCATGGCGAGTAGCGATGAAGGCGGCCGGCGCAACCATTGGTTAAGGTTAACGAGCCATGATCACGGATGAAAGTTCGAGTTCGATGGAGCGTTGCGATGCGTGGCCTTTTGTTGGCGGCGGCGATGTTGGGGACGGTGTCTGCCGCGCATGCGGCCGATATGCCCGATCTTCCCATCCTGCGCGGCAGCTTCACCGACGGTCTCACCAGGTCCAGCGTCAACTGGCAAGGCTTCTATGTCGGCGGGCAGGGTGGCTACGGCTCGTCCGATGAGAATTTCAACGGGTCGACCAGCAATATGATGGCGGCGCTGCTCGCAGACACCCTGATCGAGCAGGAGATGCAGGTCTCGCAATGGAATCTCGGCCTCGGAAAGGCCTCTCAGCGCAGCAGCGGATATGGTGCTTTCGTGGGCTACAATGCCCAATGGGACGATGTCGTGATCGGCCTGGAGGCCAGTTACCTGCACGGTAAGTTCGGCGGATCGACCACTGCCAGCGAAGCTCGCAGCAATACGCTGTCCGACGGCAACGTGCACACGGTGACGGCGAGCTCGACGGCTTCGATCGCGATCAAGGACATGGCAACGTTTCGCGGCCGGGCCGGTTATGCATGGGGATGCTTCCTGCCCTACGTGTTCGGCGGGCTCGCGCTCGGCAATGCCGATATCGTCCGCACGGTGAGCGCTCAGGATTTCGTGACGCCTGCCGGCGTTCTTCTGGGGCCGGTTTCCGCGAGCGAGGCGCAGCACAATCATCTGATCTACGGCTACAGCGGGGGGCTGGGCGTGGACGTCAACCTCGTCGGCGGTCTCTTCATGCGCGCCGAGTGGGAATACATTCGCTTCACTTCCCAGGTCGACACCAGTATCAACACCGTCCGCGCCGGCCTCGGCTACAAGTTCTGACGCAGCCGCGCACGCCGCGGTTGACAGCTCCGCGCCGTCCTGATGCTCTGTCGTTCCAACGCGGGGCGGCAGCGATGAAGATCTACGGCGACAGCAATTCCGGCAATTGTCTGAAGGTGAAGTGGGTCTGCGACAAGCTCGCATTGCCCTACCAATGGATCGAGATCGACACGCGCAAGGGCGAGACGCGCACGCCGCAATTCCTTGAGATGAACGGCGCCGGCCAGGTGCCCACCGTCGCATTCGACGACGGCCGCACGCTGGCGCAGTCCAATGCCATCATCCGCTATCTCGCCCGCGACAGCGCGCTCGTCCCGCGCGACGCCTTCATGGCGGCCAAGATGGACGAATGGCTGTTCTGGGAACAGTACAGCCACGAGCCCTATATCGCGGTGTGCCGCTTCCTCCTCGTTTATCTCGGCAAGGACGCATCCGAGCTCGACCCCGAAAAGGTCAAGCGCGGCTATGCGGCGCTCGACCGCATGGAGCAGCATCTTTTGGCCTCCCGCTTCTTCGCCGGTGAAGAGGTTTCGCTCGCCGACGTCTCGCTGCTCGCCTATACCCGCGTGGCGCATGAAGGCGGCTTCGATCTCGGCCGCTATGCCGCTCTCCGCCGCTGGATCGGCGAGGTCGAAGCGCTTCTCGGCCTCCCGCCGGCGCGCTGAGGTTGGAGTTGCCTGACATGAACGCCGAATCCGTCTCCATTCGCCGCGCGCGCCGCGACGACGTTCCAGCGATCGTGGCGATGCTCGCCGACGATCATCTGGGCCGCGCGCGCGAGCGCGTCGAGGATCCGTTGCCTGCCGCCTATTACGAGGCCTTCGCGCGGGTCGAGCGCGATCCGAACCTCACGCTCGTGGTTGCCGAGAGCGAGGGCAGGGTGGTCGGCTGCCTGCAACTCGCGATCCTGCCGGGCATCAGCTCGCAAGGCGGCGTGCGCGGCCTGCTCGAAGACGTTCGCGTTGCTTCGGATTGTCGCAGCCGCGGCATCGGCGAGCGGTTGGTGCAATGGGCGATCGCGGAAGCGAAAGCGCGCGGCTGCAGTCTGGTCGAGTTGCTGACGCATGCGAGCCGCGTCGATGCGCAGCGCTTCTACAAGCGGCTCGGATTCGCGGCGAGCCACCTCGGTATGACTGTCCGCTTTTGAGGCAGCTCCTCGCGAGCCTTGCGCGATCAGCGAATTCGGATCGCGCGCTTGTTCATATTAACAGCTGATAAACTACCCAGCCGTCGTTCACGTTGATCCGGGAACGAACGGTGCTAGGCAGCGTCAGACACCGGGCTCTGTCGGTTCGGGGATTTCGATGACAAGCTATTCAATGATCAAGGTCGGCAACGATTACGTCGTGCAGGCCAATGACAAGTGCATTTTGAAAGTCGGCAGCCGTCGCAGAGCCGCGCAATTGATCAGCGAGGCCACGGACTTGCTGAATGCGCTCGCGGTCGTCGAATCCCCTGATATCGCACCGGAAGCACCATCACGCCGCCGTGAGACGCCGGAACTTCCTTGACGACTCTTCCTGTTTCCCGTATCAGCCGCGGCGGGACACCTCCCCCCAACGGGAGGCTGACTATCTGGAAGGGTAGATATTATGACTGTAGCGAAGCCCGCTTCGCGGCCGAACGTGCCGCATTTCTCCTCCGGCCCCTGCGCCAAGCGCCCCGGCTGGAACGCCCAAAATCTCAAGGACGCAGCACTCGGCCGGTCGCATCGCGCGAAGGTCGGCAAGACCAAGCTCAAGCTCGCGATCGATCTGACGCGCGAAGTGCTCGAGGTGCCCGCCGATTATCGCATCGGCATCGTGCCGGCCTCCGATACCGGCGCGGTCGAGATGGCGCTGTGGTCGCTGCTCGGTGCGCGCCCCGTCACCACGCTCGCCTGGGAATCCTTCGGCGAGGGCTGGGTCAGCGACATCGTCAAGGAATTGAAGCTCAAGGACGTCACCAAGCTCAACGCAGCCTATGGTGAGATCCCCGACCTCGCCAAGGTCGATCCCAAGAGCGACGTCGTCTTCACCTGGAACGGCACCACGTCGGGCGTGCGCGTGCCGAACGCCGACTGGATCAGCTCTGCCCGCGAAGGCCTGACCATCTGCGATGCGACCTCGGCCGCGTTTGCGCAGCCGCTGGACTGGGCCAAGCTCGATGTCGTCACCTTCTCCTGGCAGAAGGCGCTCGGCGGCGAAGCCGCGCACGGCATGCTGATCCTGTCGCCCCGTGCGGTGGAACGGCTGGAAACCTACAAGCCGGCCTGGCCGCTGCCGAAGATCTTCCGCATGACCAAGGGCGGCAAGATCAATGAAGGCATCTTCGTCGGCGAGACCATCAATACGCCGTCGATGCTCTGCGTCGAGGATTATCTCGACGCGCTGAACTGGGCCAAGTCGATCGGCGGCCTCAAGGCGCTGATCGCGCGTGCCGACGCCAACACCAAGGTGCTCGCCGACTGGAAGGCGAAGACGCCCTGGATCGACTTCCTGGCCAAGGACGCTTCGATCCGCTCCAACACCTCGGTGTGCCTGAAGTTCACCGATCCCGCCATCACCTCGCTGTCCGAGGATGCGCAAGCCGACTTCTCCAAGAAGCTGGTGGCGCTGGTGGAGAAGGAAGGCGCCGGCTACGACTTCGCGTATTATCGCGATGCGCCGGCCGGCCTGCGCATCTGGTGCGGCGCCACCGTCGAGGCCAAGGACGTCGAGCTGCTGACGCAGTGGATCGACTGGGCTTTTGCCGAGACCAAGGCCACGCTCGCCAAGGCGGCCTGAGTTCTGACCCTCCCCTGGAGGGGGAGGGTCGACGCACCGTCAGGTGCGGCGGGGTGGGGTGATCTCTCCACACGGCGCACTGGCGAATTTCGAATTCGCAGCTTCACCCCACCCCGGCGCTTCGCGCCGACCCTCCCCCTCCAGGGGAGGGTGTGAAGGACACATCCCATGACCAAACCCAAAGTTCTCATTTCCGACGCGCTCTCGCCCGCTGCCGTGCAGATCTTCAAAGACCGCGGCGTCGAGGTCGACTTCCAGCCCAATCTCGGCAAGGACAAGGACAAGCTCGCCGAGATCATCGGCAATTACGACGGCCTTGCGATCCGCTCCGCGACGAAGGCGACCGCAAAGATTCTCGACAAGGCGACCAACCTCAAGGTCATCGGCCGCGCCGGCATCGGCGTCGACAATGTCGAGATCCCCGCCGCCACGGCCAAGGGCATCATCGTGATGAACACGCCGTTCGGCAATTCGATCACGACCGCCGAGCATGCCGTCACCCTGATGCTGGCGCTCGCGCGCGAAATCCCGCAGGCCGACGCCTCGACCCAGGCCGGCAAGTGGGAGAAGAATCGCTTCATGGGCGTCGAGATCACCGGCAAGGTGCTCGGCGTCGTCGGCTGCGGCAACATCGGCTCGATCGTCGCCGACCGCGCACTCGGCCTGCGCATGAAGGTGATCGCGTTCGATCCGTTCCTGTCGCCGGAGCGCGCCAAGGACATCGGCGTCGAGAAGGTCGAGCTCGACGACCTGCTCAAGCGCGCCGATTTCATCACGCTGCACACGCCGCTGACCGAGAAGACGAAGAACATCATCGACGCTGCCGCAATCGCCAAGATGAAGAAGGGCGTGCGCCTGATCAACTGCGCGCGCGGCGGTCTCGTCGACGAGCAGGCGGTGGTCGATGCACTCAATTCCAAGCACATTGCCGGCGCCGCGTTCGACGTCTTCGTCGAGGAGCCCGCGAACGCCAACGTGCTGTTCGGCCATCCCAACGTGATCTGCACGCCGCATCTCGGCGCCTCCACCACCGAAGCGCAGGAGAACGTCGCGCTCCAGGTCGCCGAGCAGATGTCGGATTACCTGCTCACCGGCGCGATCTCGAACGCGGTCAACTTCCCCTCGATCACGGCGGAAGAAGCGCCGAAGCTGAAGCCGTTCATCTCGCTCGCCGAGAAGCTCGGCTCGTTCGCCGGCCAGCTCACCGAGACCGGCATCCTCAAGGTCGAGATCACCTATGAGGGCCACGTCGCCGAGATGAAGATCAAGGCGATCACCTCCGCCGTGCTGTCGGGCCTGCTGCGGCCGATGCTGGGCGAGGTCAACGTGGTGTCCGCGCCCGTCGTTGCCAAGGAGCGCGGCATGGTGGTGGACGAGATCGTGCGTGCCGCCCAGAGCGACTATGAGAGCCTGATCACCGTGACGGTCGCGACCGAACGCCAGGAGCGCTCGGTCTCCGGCACCGTCTATCACGACGGCAAGCCGCGCCTGGTCGACATCAAGGGCATCCGCGTCGACGCCGAGTTCGGCAAGTCGATGATCTATGTCACCAACGAGGACAAGCCGGGCTTCATCGGCAGTTTCGCTGGCCTGCTGGGCGACGCCAAGATCAACATCGCGACCTTCCATCTCGGCCGCGTCGAGCAGGGCGGCGACGCTATCGCGCTGGTCGAGGTCGATGGCGCGGTCCCGGCGGAGGTGCTCGCCAAGGTGCAGGCCCTGCCGCAGGTCAAGCAGGTCAAGGCGCTGACGTTCTAGGAGGCCGTCATTCCGGGGAGATGCGAAGCATCGAACCCGGAAGTTCGAGATTCCGGGTTCGGCTCTCCGAGCCGCCCCGGAATGCATCAAATTCCGACCCGCGGAACAACGCCGCCTCCTCACCGGAGGCGGCGTTTTTATTTTCCGCGCCTGCCAAACTTTGTGTACCAATGGCGCCAGGACAACTCGTTCAAAGAGCGCTCCGTTCAAAATCGCTCGACAAGGGAGAAAACAATGCGTGAAGCCGTCATCGTTTCCTATGCGCGCACGGGCCTCGCAAAATCCGGCCGCGGCGGGTTCAACATCACGCCGCCGATGTCGCTCGCGGCCCACGCCATCCAGCATGCGGTGAAGCGCGCCGGCGTCGACAAGGATTATGTCGAGGACTGCTATCTCGGCAATTGCGCCCATGGCGCGCCCAACATCGGCCGCCAGGCCGCGCTGCTCGCCGGCCTGCCGAAGACCACCGCCGGCGTCTCGGTGAACCGGTTCTGCTCCTCGGGACTGCAGACGATCGCGATGGCCGCCAACTCGATCCGCTCGGACGGCGCCGACTGCATCGTCGCCGGCGGGGTCGAGAGCATCTCGATGCCGGGCGGCGGCACCCCGAAGGAATCGATCGATCCTGAATTGCTCAAGGTCGCGCCCGATATCTTCATGGCGATGATCGACACCGCCGACATCGTCGCCGAGCGCTACAAGCTCAGCCGCGAATATCAGGACGAGTTCTCGCTGGAATCGCAGCGCCGCATGGCGGCGTCGCAGCAGGCGGGCAAGTACAAGGACGAGATCGTCCCGATGAAGACCAAGATGAAGGTCGTCGACAAGGCGACCAAGGCGGAGAGCATCGTCGACTATGTCGTCGATCGCGACGAGTGCAACCGGCCCGAGACCACGATGGAAGGCCTCGCCAAGCTCGAGCCGGTGAAGGGTCCCGGCAAGTTCGTCACCGCCGGCAATGCCAGCCAGCTCTCGGACGGCGCCGCCGCCGTGGTGCTGATGGAAGCCAAGGACGCCGAGAAGCGCGGCCTGAAGCCGCTCGGCCGCTTCGTCGCCTGGGCGACCGCGGGCTGCGAGCCCGACGAAATGGGCATCGGCCCGGTGTTCGCAATTCCGAAGCTGCTCAAGCGCACCGGCCTGAAGGTCGACGACATCGACCTGTGGGAGCTCAACGAAGCCTTCGCCAGCCAGTGCCTGTACTGCCGCGACCAGCTCGGCATCGATCCCGCCAAATACAACGTCAACGGCGGCTCGATCGCGATCGGCCATCCCTTCGGCATGACCGGCGCCCGCCTCACCGGCCACCTGCTGCAGGAAGGCGCGCGCCGCAAGGCCAAGTGGGGCGTCGTGACGATGTGCATCGGCGGCGGCCAGGGCGGCGCCGGCCTGTTCGAGATCTACAGCTGATCCGGACCGCCACCGTCGTTTGAAGACAGGACAGCACGGCGCCACGAGCGCCGTGTTTTTTTGTCCGCGCCTGTGTATCTCACCGTGCATAACATGCCAGTAGAAACCTGGCGTGGGGAGTTCGTTACCTCTCGTATGACGGGTATCGTGCACAAGTACGTATTCATACGTGCCGGTAAATTAACGGTAGTTTCCTCGCCCTGACGTTTCATACTCGCATCAGCCACAACCGATTTTTGAAGCCAAGATGCGATTTCTCTCCCTTCGTCTCACCCACAAGATCACCGCGATCGGCGTCATCGGCGTCATCGGTGTCGTCCTGATCGGCGGCATCCATCTCTACGGCGAGAACGCGATGGCGTTCTATCGCGACGCCGCCGAGAAGGCGCGCACCATCTTCGAGCTGAACAACAGGATCGCCGTCGAGCTGCTCGAGGGACGCCGCGCCGAGAAGGACTTCCTCTTGCGCAGCGAACCGGCCAAGGCGCAGCGCCAGGCCGAGATCAGCCAGCAGGTCTCGCTCGATATCGAGAAGCTTCGCGCCAGGATTTCAGGGCTCGGCAAGCCCGAGCTGGTCGCGAGGATCGACGCGATGACCGCATCGCTGAAGACCTATCAGACCCGTTTCGCCGCGGTGGTCGAGCAGAGACAGCGGCTCGGACTCGATGAAAAGTCCGGTCTCGAAGGCCGCTTGCGGGCCTCGGTCCACGACATCGAGACCAAGGTCGGCGAGCTCCGGAATCCGTCGCTCAAGGTGACCATGCTGATGATGCGAAGGCACGAGAAGGACTTCATGCTGCGTCGCGACGCCAGATACGGCGACGACATGAAGAAGCGCGCGGCCGAGTTTGTGACGGGCCTCGACGAGCCCTCCATTCCCGCCGATGCGAAGGCCGAGTTGCGCCAGAAGCTCGCCGATTACCAGCGTGACTTCTTCGCCTGGATGGAGACCGCGCTGGCTCTGGGAATCGAACTCAAGGCGATGTCGGAGGCCTTCTCCGCGGTCGAGCCCGTCATCGAGCAGGTGTCGCAAGCGGTCGACCAGATCCGCGCCGAAGCCGACCGGCTGAACGATGCCCAGCGCGACAGCATCCAATGGTGGATCGGCGTTGCGATCGCGCTGATCGCATCCGTCGTGCTCGGCCTCGGCATCTTCATCGGCCGCTCGGTTTCCAAGCCGCTGTCGGCCATGCGCGCGGCGATGATCGAGCTCGCCAACGGCAATTTCGCCATCGTGCTGCCCGGGCTCGGCCGTCCCGACGAGATCGGCGAGATCGCGCAGGCCGTCGAGACGTTCAAGGTCAATGCCGAGCGGAAGGCGCAGGAAGAGGCGGAAGAGAAGATCAGGCAGGACAAGCTTGCCGCCGAGCGCCGCCGCGCCGACATGATCAGGATGGCCGACGATTTCGAAGGCGCGATCGGCGAGATCGTCGAGACCGTGTCGTCTGCCGCCAACGAGCTCGAGGCGTCGGCGACCTCGCTGACCACAACCGCCAGCCGCTCGACCGAGCTTGCCACGCTGGTCGAGGCGGCCTCCGAAGAGGCCGCGACCAACGTGCAGTCGGTGGCCTCCGCGGCGGAGGAGCTGACCGCCTCCGTCCACGAGATCAGCCGCCAGGTGCAGGCCTCCGCGCGCATGGCCGGCGAAGCCGTCAGCCAGGCCGGGCAGACCAACGACCGCGTCAGCGAATTGTCGAAAGCGGCTGCGCGCATCGGCGACGTGGTCGAGCTCATCAGCGCCATCGCGGGTCAGACCAATTTGCTGGCGCTGAACGCCACCATCGAGGCCGCGCGTGCCGGCGAAGCCGGGCGCGGCTTTGCGGTGGTCGCCTCGGAAGTGAAGGCGCTGGCCGAGCAGACCGCGAAGGCCACCGGCGACATTGGTCAGCAGATTTCCAGCATCCAGGTTGCGACGGAGGATTCGGTCGGCGCCATCAAGACCATCGGCGGCACCATCGAGCGGCTGTCCGAGATCTCCTCCACCATCGCTGCCGCCGTGGAAGAGCAGGGCGCCGCGACCGGCGAGATCTCGCGCAACGTCCAGAACGCGGCCGCCGGCACCACGCAGGTGAGCGCAAACATCAGCAGCGTGCGCCAGGGCGCGACCGAGACGGGCTCGGCCTCCTCGCAGGTGCTGTCCGCGGCGCAGTCGCTGTCGAACGACAGCAGCCGGCTGAAGATCGAGGTGAGCAGGTTCTTGGACACCGTGCGCGCGGCGTGATGTCTGAGTTCTAGCGCGTCGATGCTTCCACATCGTCATGGCCGGGCTTGTCCCGGCCATCCACGTCTTGCCTGCGGTACCTAGAACGTGGATGCCCGGGACAAGCCCGGGCATGACGCCTGTGGCGACGCCTACGCCCCCGCCACCACCGGTGCGAACACCACTTCGATCAGCGTGCCGGAATTCCCCGCGCTCTTGATGTTGAAGCGGGCGCGGTTGGCCTCGACCAGGGCCTTGGTCAGCGACAGGCTTAGCGCCGAATTGTCTGCGGCGTCCCCGGGCGGCGGGGTGCGGAACGGCTCCATCGCGGCGGCGACTTCGCGCTCGGACAGGCCATGGCCGGTATCGCGGATGCGCAGCGCAATCTCGCCGCGGTCGGACAGCGCGGTGGAGACGATGACCTGGCCGCCGGCGCTGGCAAGCCTTATCGAGTTCGAGATCAGATTCATGGTGATCTGCCGCATCGCGCGCGCGTCCGCCGTGACCTGCGGCAGCGCATGCGCGAGCGAGGTGCGGATGATGATGCGCTCGCGATTGGCCTGCGGCTGCATCACGGTCACGCAGGCTTCGACGAGGTCGTTGAGGCTGAGGTTGGCGAAGTTGAGATCGAGCTTGCCGGTCTCGATCCGCGACAGCTCCAGGAGGTCGTCGATGATCGCGATGACGCGCTCGCCGGAGGCACGGATGTCCTTCATGTATTCGCCGTAGCGCTCGTTGCCGAGCGTGCCGAAGCGTTCGGAGATCATCACCTCGGCAAAGCCGATGATGGCGTTGAGCGGCGTGCGGATCTCGTGGCTGATCCGCGCCAGCATGTCGGCCTTGGCGTTGGCCGCGCTGTGGACGAGGTGGCGCGCCTGTGTCAGCTCGCTCTCACCCTTCTTGCTCTGCGAGAGATCGCGGAACACGGCGAAGAAGTTCGGGCCGTCCGGCCGCGTGCGGCCCATGATCATCGCGAGCGGAATGACGCCGCCCTTCTTCTCGCGTCCGAGCACCTCGCGGCCGTGGTCGAGCAGGCTCGAAATGTCCTGGCTCTTGAGGCTTTCGAGATAGTCGGCGACGATCTGCCGGCTCTCCGGCGCGAACAGCGTCGCCAGATTCTGCTCGAGCAGGTCGGCGCCGTCATAGCCGAACAGCGCTTCGGCGCTGCGGTTGCAGGCGTGGATGTTGCCTTCGGCATCGAACATGACGATGCCCTCGGCGGTGGTGTCGAGGATCGCGGCGAGATCCTCGGCATCGGCATCGCCGGCCGCGGAGTCCAGCTCGGGCGCGTAGGGGAAGGATTCGGCGACAACAGATTCAGTGACGATCGTCTGTGCGATCACGGACGCCGCGACGCTGGGCGCCGCCTGCGGCAGCGCGCAGATGAGCGCATGCGCGCTTTCGCCGTCCCAGTCGATCGTGTGCAGATGCGCCTCGGTGGTCGCAAGCGGCTGCTCGCCGTTCGCGAGCGTCGCGCTGATCGTGACAGGCGTGCCGGCTTGCGAGGTGCTGCTGGCCGAGGACACGCCGGGCTCGACATAGAGCGCATCGAGCCCGCCGGCATTCTCCAGCGCGTTGATGCCGGCATAGCCCATGCGCGCGAGGAAGGCGGGGTTGGCGTAGAGCAGGCGGTCGAGCCGGTAGATCAGGATCCCCGTCGGCAACAGGTCGAGCAGGGTGCGGTCGCGCGCGCTGGCGCCGCGCGCCGGCGGCGCGGGCTCGGTCAGCCATTCGGCCGGCGCGTGGGGCGGTTCGGGCTCCGGCGCCGGCGGCTCTATGGTGGTCTCCGCCACAGGCTCGGAAGCTTCTGCCGCGATCGTCTCGCGCTCGCGTTCGAGGCGCTCGGACAATTGCCGGGCGAGCTCATTGAACGCGCTGTTCTCGACCGGCGTCAGCGTCGGCGATCTCTGATCACTGAGTGATCTGACGTCGCCGTGCGGGCGGAACGGCACGACATTCGGAGGGGTTTCGACTGGCGTTTCCACTGAAATGTCCGGATCGGTTGGATGTGAATTCGCGTCGCTGGTGGGCTCTAGCAGTTCAGGTTCGGGTGTTGGCTCGGGCTCGGCTGCGGGCGGCTCGATCGGCGGAGGCGGCGCCTCCGCGAGCGGCTCGGCCTCGGGCGCGACCAGTTCGGCAGACGGGCCGTGCTGCGCCGGCGGTTCGGTCACCGTCTCGAAGCGCCTGAGTGCTTCCAGGCGGTTGAGGCCGTCGAGATCGCGGCAGACGCCAAAGCCCTTGAAGCCGGCAAAGTTGCGCGACTGGTCGTAGACCGGCAGGCCCGCGAGTTCGACCGGCAGATGCTCGCCGCCGTCAGCCGGCCAGTTCACGGTGATCCCGGCCCAGGTGTCGTGGCTCGCAAGCGCCTCTGCGACGCGGCCATCAGGATCGAGCGAGAATTGCTCGGCGATCTCGCGCCAAGGATGGCCGAAGCCGGCGGCGGTGCGCGCGCCGATCAGGCGGATGAATTCGTCGGAGAGAAGCACAAAGCGGCCCTCTGCATCCATCTGCCAGAGGAAGCGCAGCGGATGCTGACGCGGTGCGGGCGGCTCTTGGCCCGACGAATCCCGGCCAGACGATTCCTGGCCCGACGGCGGCTCGACCATGGCTGATGTGATCGGCGCAGCCTGCGGCGACACAATGGCTTGATGCGGGTTTTCAACCGGAGTCTTTGGCGCGATGTCGGCGCTCCGGTCCGGCGTTTCGCGAACTGGTTCTCGAACAGGCTCTTCGGCCGCGTCCTCGATCCTTGCCGCGTCCTGCGGTTCAGGCGCGATCGTCTCGGTTGCCGCGGGCGCCTCGATCGGCTCGGCGAACGCATCGAACAACGAGATCCCGGCCGATCCGTCCTGCGGCGGTGGCGGCTCGCTCGGCATGGCCGCGGCCTGCTGCGCAGGTTCAACCGGCGTCTCGTTTGCGGTTTCCGCCGTGCTCTCGGGCACGGTCGCTGCGGGCGCAGCTTGGGTGGCCGGCTCGATCAGCGCGATCAGGCCGACATCGGCGCCGATCCCGACCCGTTGCAGCACCATCTGGCCGATGCCGATCGGCGTTTCGACGCGGCCCTCGCGCAGCGCATCGTTGCGCGCCTGTTGGAGGCCGGCCTCGCCGAGATCGCGGAAGCCGAGCAGGGAGCGGGCGGCCTCGCTGGCGCCGACGAACAGGCCGTCGGGCGCGAACGCCGCCATCGGCATTTTCACGCCTTCGACCAGGCGATGCAGCCGCTCGACCAGCGGCATGGCGCGCAAGGTCGGGTCCATCGCGGTGACGAGCACCGCGTGTCCGCCATCGGCAAAGTCGAGCCGGGCGCAGGCGCAGGTCATTAGCGTGCCGAACCGGGCGCCGAAGCCGCGCAGACGTTCGAGCCGCACGGTGCCGTTGGCCGGCAGCTGCCGGGCGAGCCGGGCGACCTGGCGGCGATGGGGGTCGGCCGGGCCGAACATTTTGTCCGCGAGCGCTGCGCCGTTCGCCGCGCCGAACAGCTTTGCGCCGACCGGATTGGCCCACAGCACGCGCGTCCCGTCGATCGACCACAGCCATGTCGCGAGCTGCGAGGTCGCATGCACGGCCAGCCGGGGATCGCCCACACCTCGCAACTGGAAATCCGAACTCGTCATCCGACCGGCTGTGTCTCACGCTTGAAGCTGGCGGCTGCCGGGAATGACAGCCTTAAGAAAGGGTTAGTATCGCCCGCGCCCGCGGGCAGGTCCACGGCCCCGCTCCCCGGCGGCGGCCCTAAGCCGCGATAACCTTAATCCGCCCGAACCCGCAAGCCGCCGCCCGGTTCATCCAAGGGATTCGGGGCGAGGCGCTCTCCGCCGTCATTCCGGGGCGCGCTCAGCGCGAACCCGGAATCCATCGGGCCGCAGAGACGGTGGCGGAATGGATTCCGGGCTCGCGACTTCGTCGCGCCCCGGAATGACAGCGGGCTAGCCCGACCCACCCCACCTCAACCCCCGGTTCCCTCATACCGGAACCTCATCCTAACCTAGATTAAATTTCGCAGCGCACCCTGTTGGCGCATTGCGCTGCACAATGTTGACACGATAGGCAGCCATAATGCTGGGCGCTGGGCGAGCCATCTCTTTGTTTCGCGTTTCCAGTCTTTCGTACCCGCTCAATGTGTGACGGCCCAGACCGGGGGCCGGCGGGCGCGCCAGAAGGCTCACTCCATTTTTTTCAATTAGCGTGAGGGACAACCATGACAGGTGCGACTGATCCGTTTTCTGCCTCGATCATTCCGTTCGAGGTCCCCGAGCAGATGCGTGCGTTCGCCGAAAAGGGCGTGTCGCAGGCCCGCGAAAACTACGCCAAGTTCAAGGACGTGGCCGAGAGCCACAACGGCACCGTCGAGGCCGTGTTCACCTCGGCCAGCAAGGGCGCGAGCGAATACACCGCCAAGCTGGTGGAGTTCATGAAGGCCAACACCAGCGCCCAGCTGGACTTCGCACAGCAGCTGTTCGGCCTGAAGTCGCCGGCGGAAGCGCTGGAGCTGTGGACCGGCCACACCCGCACCCAGCTCGAGACCCTCCAGTCCCAGGCCAAGGAGCTGGTCGAGCTCACCCAGCGCGTCGCCGCCGAGACCGCCGAGCCGATCAAGGCCAGCGCCTCGAAGTTCTACAAGCCCGCCGCCTGAGCGGTGAGGCAGGTTTGAACTGGCGAAACCCGGGCCAAGCGCCCGGGTTTTTCTTTTGCCTCTCCCGCTTGCGGGTATGCTGGTAGCCACGAAGGTCGTCATGCCCGGGCTTGTCCCGCCTGCGCGGCCGAAGCCGCTTCGGCGAGGCGAAGGCCCGGGCATCCACGTTCTCAGTGCTGCGGGCAAAGGCGTGGATGGCCGGGCCAAGCCCGGCCATGACGATGTGGGAGCCTGAGCGCCCAAAGCTTCAGCGTCACACGCGGTGCTCTGCTCGAGCGGACGGCGGGCAGCGCACCCCCTCGATGCCCGCCATCAAGCCTGATTTCGTCGCATTGACGGCGATTTCAGCTGGTTTTTCGCCCCATTGCGGCCTTGCCAAACCGGGCCGTTGCACCTAGTTTCCGCCCCGTCCAGCCCCCTAGGTCGACGGCCTTTTCAGGTAGCCCGAGGGCGGCTCGCCAGGATGCAGTTGTAGCTCAGTTGGTTAGAGCGCCTGTCTGTGGAACAGGAGGTCGGTGGTTCGAGCCCACCCAACTGTACCAATAAAAACAACCACTTAGCTAAGCCGTATTTGTTCAAAACGTTTCTCCATCGACTAGTACGCTGCGTGCAATATTCGATGCGCGAAATTCGATAGTCCCAAGTATTTGCTGACAATCCATGCTCCCGTAAGTCGCGTCTTGGCCGCCTGACTCAAGGAATCGTAAGTCGTCCCTTGATAGCGAACCGTACCATCCCTGCGCGCGCGAGCACGGTATATCTTGCCCTTGTAATCAGCCCGTAGCTTCGCGCCCATTGGGAGGAACCGAACAAGGTCGGAGTCTCCAGCGATCTTCTTTGGTTCGTCCCGTTCTGGACGAATCTACCGCCACTCAAACAAGGAAGAAATGTGCTTCGCTTGCTTGGCGCGAATGGAGCGCGTTATTTGCCGCTTCATATCGCGTGATTGGGCAAGCTTCCCCGTCTGCCTGGCACCTGGAGGGCGCGTGATTCGCAGGAGCAGCGCCTCAATTTCTCGGAGATGCTGGTCGCGGATGGTCAAGTAAACCGAAAAGTGGTCCCACGAATTTCCGTGACGGTTCGAGGAAGCGACCGTCGCCCTTGCATGCGCTAGTCCGGAGCTCTCGCATTCCACGTTGGCAAAGCGTGAAATCGGCCGTCTTTGGGAAGATACTACAAAAGCCCCTTACAAGGCGTTATTCAATTCAGGCGTTTCGGGTCTGAAGCTCTGGCAGACTGTAAAAATACTCCGCGTCATTGAAGAAGCTCTAGCCGATAGACTTAAGACATTAAGTGGGCGGGAAGAGGGATTCTTCATCCACGGTAATCGTTTTATTGCCCATAACGTTTTCCAGCGGTTGCCCGCAACCGCCGTCAACGTGTCAACACCGCTGCCGGCGGCCATAGTCCAGGACATCTCGAAGTTGGTCGACGCTGTCTATCGCGACCTTTCCCTGGAGACGAACAAGCTTTACCCGCAGGCTTATCTCGCTCAACTCTTCAAGAACCAGCAAAAGCTTACGGCGATATCGAAAGCGATGTCAGCAAGACCGTGATCTTAGATTACGGTGACAGTGCACAAAACTCCCGACGCGGGGAGTGCCCGCAACGCTGCTCAAAGCCAATTTCGTCCGCCGCCACCGTAGCTCCTCCGTTCGCAATGCGCTATCGGTAGCGAGCCAAAGAGTTCTTGGACCAGCATGCCAGGCGAAAACCATCGTGAGTTTCTTCGAGCGTCTCAAGACAGCAGCATCCGTTGAGTGGCGGGCTTACACCGAGCATCCCTTCACGAACGGATTGGCGGACGGCTCGCTCTCTGAAGCTGCGTTTCGTCACTACCTCGTTCAGGATTACCTGTTCCTCATCGAGTTTGCGCGCGCCTACGCGCTCGCGGTCTACAAGTCGCCGCGGCTTGCCGACATGCGTGAAGCGGCGGCCGGCCTGTCGGCCATCCTCGATGTCGAGATGAACCTGCATGTGAAGCTCTGTGCCGAATGGGGCCTATCCCCGGCCGATCTTGAACAGGCCCCTCCGGCGGCCGAGATGCTGGCCTATACACGCTACGTGCTCGACGCTGGAATGCGCGGCGATCTGCTGGCACTCAAGGTGGCGCTTGCCCCCTGCGTGATCGGGTACGCCGAGATCGCAACGCGGCTCGCCTCGCGACCCCATGCGGACGCTGCGACGAACGCCTATCGCGTCTGGATCGCGGAGTACGCCGGCGTGCCGTACCAGGAGGTCGCTGCCAAAGCCCGTGCGCACCTCGACCATCTCGCCGATATCTACGCCACGCCGGCCCGCGAGGCCGAGCTGACTGCGATCTTCAAGGAAGCTACCCGGCTCGAGGCAGACTTCTGGGAGATGGCCTGGCGCGAGGGCCAGCGTGTTGCCGAGTTACGGTGACAGTGCGCGAAACTCCTGCGGAGCTGCATCCCGCCTCACGCAATCATCGCCTTGATCTGCGCCGTGTCCGCAAACTCGATCAGCTCGGCGATCTTGCCATCCTGAAATCTGAACAGGTCCAGGATCTCGGTGCTGAAAGTCTTTCCGCTCGGATTGTATCGAACGAGAACCCGGGAATGGACTGCAACGCGATCCCCGTCGACCAGCTCAGCCAGGATCTCGCGGCTTTCGAAGCCGAAGGCGGCAGTGAACTGAGTGAAAGCCCCGCGCAGGGTCGGGTGCCCCTCCATGCGTCCCGTCAGTTCGAGCGCACCCTTGTCGCCCATCAAGGTGAAGTGGCCGTCGGGATGAAAAGCCGCCACCAGGCCTTCGACGTCGCCGTCGCCGCGCGCGGCGTAGGCGGTCCTGATCAATGCGAGCATGTCTTCGCGCTGTGCCATGTCACCCTCCCTGCAACACGTATCAGGGCAGCCTAGCGACCTTCGCGTGTAAAGGCAAAATCTTCGAGACGATGCTGCGCGTGCTCAGCGCGCCACCACCCACACCACCACCGGCAACGTCACCGCCGCCAGCAGCGTCCCCAGCGCCACCGCGCCCGACACTGGGTTCACCAGCCGCTGATACTGCACCGCGAAGATGTAGGCATTCGCGCCGGTCGGCATTGCCGCGAACAGCACGACGACACCGGTGGCTATCGGGGGCAGGTCGAGCAGCTTTGCCAGGGCGAACGCCGCCGCCGGCATCGCCGCCAGCTTGAGCGCGCACATCACCAAGATGCTCAGCTTCTCGCCTTTCACCTCGAAGCGGAACAGGTTGATGCCGAGCGCGATCAGGGCTGTCGGCGATCCCGCCTGCGCCAGGAGCTCGATGGTGCGGTCGACGACAGGGGTGAGGCCGAGGCCCGTAAAACGCCAGATCACGCCGAAACCGATCGCGAGCATCAAGGGGTTGCGGGCGAGGTCCGTGAGCACGGGCCAGATGACTGACAGGGCCGAGCCGGTCCGCTTGCGGTTGACCAGCTCCATCTGCAGGATGCCGCAGAGCCAGAGCAGCGGCGTGTTCACCGACAGGATCAGGGCCATCGGTCCGGCGGCCTCATTACCCAGCGCCGAGAGCGTCAGGGGAATGCCGAGCATCACGATGTTGCCGTAGACCGAGCCGATCGCGAACACGACGCCGTCCTCGCGATCTTCCCGCGGCGCGCGGAGCAGCGCGGAGATCGCGAGCGCCGCGATCCAGATGACGGCCAGCGCGCCGTAATAGGCGCCCCACATCCTGTAGGGGCTGACATCGGGGAATTCCGACACGACGATGGTGCGGAACAGCAGCGCTGGGATCGCGATGCTGAAGGCGAATTCGCTGATGCCCTTGTGCGCGGCCTCGGAGACGAAGCGAAACAGCACCGCGGCATAGCCGGCCGCGATCAGCGCAAACACCGGCGCGACGATCAATAGCGTGGCCATGCGCCGCTACGACCCCAGTCCGATGATCCGGCGTGCCATCCGCCCATTGGCATAGTCGATCATCTTGCCTTCCAGCGTCACCGCCCCTGATGACGGTGGCAGTGCTTGATGACGGTGATAGTCCACAAGAACGCCCGCACCGCAGAGCCCACGTTAGCCGCAAGGCGGACCAAAGACAATTTTGTGCACCGCCCCCGTAACCGATCTCTCACGTAGAAATCCGGTAGAAGTCCCGGGAAAGCGGCCGGACGGCAATTGTTGGAGGGCAATCTCGTGTAACCTGAATGCCTTCTCTGATCGATTTGGATCCCATGCCCCTTGCCGCCGACCGTCTCCTCGCTGCCGTCGAAGCGATCTACGATACAGCAGCGAGCCCATCACTCTGGCCATCCGCTCTTGGCAAGATCGCAGGCTGCTTCGATGACGCCGGCGCGATCCTGCAATGGCGAAGGGACGACGGGGCCTTCGGAGCCATCGCCTCCGAAAACCTCGCGCCGGCGCTCACCGACTATGGGACGCGTTGGGCGCAGCACGATTTCAAGGCCGAACGTTGCATCTCGGCCGGCCTTTACGTCAGCGGCGAGCCCTTCACCGATCGACACATCGGCCCGATCGACGACGCCTACCTCAACCATCCGTTCAGCAGGGAATTCCTTGCAAGGCACGGTTTGGGCTGGTTCGGATCGATCGGGGTGTCACCCGACCCCCGGATCATCGTGGCTCTCAGCGTGCAGCGAGCCTTCGCCAGGCCGCAGTTCTCCGACGCCGAACTGGACCTGATAGCGACGCTCGGGCGCCATGCCGAGAAATCGTTGCGGCTGTCGATCAGGCTGCTTGATACCGAACTGGCCAATCTGGGCCTTGGCGACGCCCTCGCGCGGATCGGCATCGGCGTGTTCGCGCTGGACTCGTCCGCGCGTGTGCTGTTCGCCAATCCGGTGGGGGAGAGCCTTCTCGGCGAGGTGTTCGACCTCGTGAACGATCGTCTGCGTGTTCGCATGGTGGCGAGCCGGGCGCCGTTCGAGGCCGCCATGACGCAAACGCTTCGCGCCGAGGCGCGCGATCTGCTGGCCGAGCCGAGACCCATTCTCGTCGAGTCGAGCGCAACAGGCAGGCGTTTCGTCATCTACCTGCTCCCGATCACCGCCGGCGCACTTTCAGACGGCCATTTTCTGACCCGCACGCGAGCGATCGTGCTCGCGATCGAGCAGAAATCTGCCGAGCCTCCGGATCCCGCCATCGTGCGGGACATCCTGGGCTTGACGCTCGGGGAGGCCAGGATCGCCTCGCTGGTGGGCTCGGGCGTTCCGCCGAAACAAGCTGCGGGCCGGCTCGGGATTGCCGAAGACACGGCGCGCAATGTGCTGAAGCGCGTATTTCAGAAGCTCGGCATATCCAGGCAAAGCGAGCTCGCGGCACTGCTCGGCCGGCTCGTGTTGCGAGGGCCTTGAGTCACCGGCCTTTGAAGGATCAGCGTCGGGAGCGGCTCGTAAGCGCCGCTACGACCCTAGGGCGATGATCCTGCGCGCCATCCGCACATTGGCGTAGTCGATCATCTTGCCGTCGAGAGTCACCGCGCCCTGGCCTTGCGCCTCCGCCTGCTCCATCGCTTCGACGATCCGCCGCGCCTGGGCCAGCTCCTGGTCCGACGGCATGAACGCGCGCAGCGTCGGCTCGATCTGGTCGGGGTGGATGACCTGCTTGCCGTCAAAACCCATCGCCGCGGCCTTCTGGGCGCTGCTTTCGGTCAGCCTGGCATCGCGGAACGCGCCGCAGGGGCCGTCGATGGCGTGAAGGCCGCACGCGCGGGCGGCGACCAGAAGGCGCATCATCGGGTAGGCAAACAGGTCGAGCGGGGCAGAGGCATAGCCGCTTTGCGCCGATCCGACATGGCGGTAGCCATCCGGCGACACGCCGATGTCGGAGGAGCGGGCGCCGATCGACGCCGCGAAATCGCCGACGCCGAGATGCAGCGCGGCGACGCTGTCGTGACATGCGGCGAGCGTGTCGACATTGACGAGACCGAGCGCAGTCTCGATCAGCAATTCCAGCGCGACCGGCGAAGCGCGATCCGGCGCGGCGGCGCGCAGCTGATCGGCGATCGCAACGATGTCGCCGGCGCGCTCCGCCTTCGGCACGATCACCGCATCCAGCCGGGGAAGCGTCGCCAGCGCGCGGATCTCCTGCGCGATGAAGCGGCTGTCGGCGGCGTTGATCCTCACCGTGACGCGCTTGTTGCCCCAGTCGAGCGAGGAGAGGGAGCGGACGGCTTCCTCCAGTGCGAGGCTTTTCTCCGATGGCGGCACCGCGTCTTCGAGATCCATGAACACCGCGTCCGCAGCCGAGGCCGCTGCCTTGGCGACGAGACGGGAGCGATGCGCGGGGACGGCGAGGTAGGCCCGCGTTGGCCGTTGTGCCATCGTCAAATGTCCTTCGCCAGACCGAGTTCGCTGAGGATGGCTTGATTGTGCTGTCCCACATCCGGCACCGGATCCATCCGCGGCTCGACGCCTGGAATGGTGAGCGCGGGCAGGAAGCTCATCACCGGCCCGCACGGCGAGCCGACGCTCTGCACCCGGGACCGCGCGCGGAGCTGCTCGTGCTCCAGAAAGGCCTCGACCGAATTCAGATGCGCGTTGGCGATCGCGGCCTCATCCAGCAGGCGCAGCACCTCCTCGCTGACCATCGCGGCAAAGCGCTGCTCGATATGCGCCTGCAGATCGTCGCGGTTCTGCATGCGCAGCGGATTGGTGCGGAAGCGCAGGTCGTCGGCGAAGCCGGCGTCGCCGAGCACGATGCGGCACAGCGAGCGCCATTCGCGATCGTTCTGGATGCCGAAGAAGATGGTGTTGCCGTCGCCGACCCGGAACGGGCCGTACGGCGCGATCGTCGCGTGCCTGGCCCCGGTTCGCGGCAGCGGCCGTCCCGTGCTTTGCGTGTAGAAGGCGGGATAGCTCATCCAGTCCGTGATGGAATCGAACAGCGAGGCCTGAAAGGCGGTGCCCTTGCCGGTCCGCTCGCGGCGGTACAGCGCCATCAGCACGCCGTTGAGGATGTACATGCCGGTGGCGATGTCGACCACCGACAGCCCGACCTTGGCCGGCTCCGCCTCGGTGCCGTTGATGGCGAGAACCCCGGCCTCGCACTGGACCAGCAGATCATAGGCCTTCTTGTCGCTGTAGGGGCCGCCAGTGCCATAGCCCGAGACGTCGCAGGCGATGATGCGCGGATATTTGCGCAGAAGCGATGCGGCATCGAGGCCGAGCCGCTCGGCAGCGCCGGGCGCCAGGTTCTGGATGAACACGTCGGCCTGCGGCAGCAGGGCATCGAGCACCTTGCGGCCGTCCTCGCTCTTGATGTCGATGGCGAGGCTTTCCTTGGAGCGGTTGGTCCAGACGAACTGGGTCGACATGCCGTTCATCACGTGGTCGTAGTCGCGGCAAAAATCCCCAGTGCCCGGCCGCTCGATCTTGATCACCCGCGCGCCCCAGTCCGCGAGGTGCCGGCTGGCCAGCGGCGCTGCGATCGCCTGCTCGAGCGAGACCACCGTGACGCCCGACAGCGGCAGATCTGCTTCATTCCCTTCCATTGCGATCGCTTCCTCTCGTGCGCTTTCCGACCAGCGCAGGAGACAGGCCGACCACCCACGCGCATCTTCTTGATGATGACATCATGCTCCCGTTTTGCCCGACGAGTCAAATTCGGCTTCGTTAAATCCTAAGTCGTGAAATGCGTAACGATTGCCGCGACTTGGCTACTGTGCATGGGGTTGTTTTCGCGTTTTTTGTGGGGCGGGGCACTCTTTCCTCGCGCACAGCTGTCATCCCCCGCGCCTCCATGTGGTCGTCATGCCCGGGCTAAACAACATGCCCGGCCATGACGTCGTGGACAGCTAGCGGAAGTCTGCCCCATCCTGTTGCCAAGACCGCACAGGTCCGACCTTTCGCATCTGCCCTCGTTGCCAACGAACCGCCGTTCACCCACTATTCCCTCCGACTCGACATGTTGGGGGGATCGATGCCGGCGTTTCGCTTCAAGACATCCTTGGCTGCTGCAACTCTCGGGATGGCCCTGGCCGTGCTGGTCCAGCCCGGCACCGGCTTCGCCTACACCCCGGAGGAGCAGCAGGCCTGCACGCCGGATGCGATGCGGCTGTGCGGCGAGTTCGTTCCGAACGTCGACGCCATCACCGCCTGCATGATCAAGAAGAAGGCGCAGCTCTCGCCGCAATGCCGGGTGTTCTTCCGCCCCGGGCCCGAGCCGGGCGAGGCTCGCGCCGGCAAGCCGACCAACATTGCGCCCAAAACCGCGAGGAAGAGCACCAAGCCGGCGGCGAAGAAGAAAAAGACCAGCGACAGCTGAGCGCGGGACAGCCGCGTTCCTTGTCTGAAACCTTCGTCATGCCCGGCATCAGCTCCGCGCCAGCGAGCGGACTCCTTTTGTTCGCGCAGGCCGCGCTGATGCCTGCGGCAATTGCGAACGCGCGATGGAAAAGAGTCGGATAAGGGTTTGCGCGGGAGGGTTGCATTCCGCCTGGTCCCGCTCGGCTGCTCAAAGAACGCACAGATGCTCGCGCGGGCGGCGTTTCGTTGCAGTTGGTCTCTCGTCCTGCGACGCAGTGTGACTCAAAAGCCAACACGCCTTGTTATTTCGTGGCGGTAACGCAACCCCCGATAAATTTTTCTTTCACGAATCAGCGCGGTGATTCATTTTCGCGGCCTGGGGTCAATCTGGAGGCCGAAGGTATGAACGTTATTGTTTTTGCATCGCGTAAAGGCGGCTCGGGCAAGAGTACCCTAGCCGCGCATCTCGCCGCGCAGATCAAGGCGAGCAAGCAGGTCATGCTCGTGGACGCGGACCCGCAGGGCTCGCTCACGCTGTGGCACAAGCTGCGTGGCACCAACGAGCCGCCGATCAAGGCGGCCGTGAACTCCGTCAGCGGCATCGTCTCCGCTGCCAAGCGCGACGGTTATGAATGGGTGTTGATCGACACGCCGCCGAACCTCTCGGCCGTGGTCGACGACGCGATCAAGAACGCGACGATGGTGGTCATTCCGGCGCGTCCCGGCGTGTTCGACGTCAACGCGGTGCAGGAAACCATCCAGATGTGCCGCGCCGCGCGCAAGCCCTATGCGGTCGTGCTCAACGGTGCACCGGCCAAGCGCGACGAAGCCGAAAGCCCGATCGTCACCATCGCCCGCGAAGCGCTGGCCAAATTCCGGGCTCCGGTGTGGGGCGGCCAGATCACCAACCGTTCGGACCTGCTGATGGCGCTGAGCCACGGCGAGGGCGCGCGGGAATATCAGGCCGAGAGCCGTGCGGCTCAGGAAATCGCAAGGCTGTGGGCGGCGATCGAGCGTTCAGTCAAGGCCATTCGCGGCACGGCGTCGGCGTCCGGCGCAATGCACAAGCAGGCTGCTTAATTCTTTAAATCATTCCCCGGACGAAAAACGCGCGGGAACGTCCGCGCGTTTTGCGTTTTCGGAAACTGCTTGAAGCGGCTACGCCACCATCAGCATGTAGAACACGATGACCGGCGACATAGTCAGGATCACCGACCAGATGCCGGCGGCCCAGAGAATGTCCTCGGTGGTAAAGCTCTGCTCGGTGGACAGCTTCTCCTGTCCGGCGCCGAAATACGACGCCATCTCATTATGACTATTCATAAACGCCCCCGCGATTTCTTCGCTTATGGGCGTGAACGATACGCGGGATGTTTTAAGATTCCGGCTTGCAAACCGCTGCGCATTTTGAGCGCATTTGTGACGGCCGCTTAACCATCCGCGCGACGTGCCGCCTTCAGGCGAGCCAGATCCGATACAGCAGCACCGGCATCAGGCCGAGCATCACTGCCCAGAACCCGAACGACGAAACGACGAGAATTCCCTGCAAAAGATCGGCCGGCGCGTATTGGC
The DNA here is from genome assembly GCF_028128855.1 of Bradyrhizobium sp. CCBAU 11430. Lineage (NCBI taxonomy): Bacteria > Pseudomonadati > Pseudomonadota > Alphaproteobacteria > Hyphomicrobiales > Nitrobacteraceae > Bradyrhizobium > Bradyrhizobium sp. CCBAU 11430. Next base: position 163,482 of record NZ_LBJV01000071.1, on the reverse strand, counting down.
TCGCGGCCGTAGGCCGGGTGCGATGTCCCATGGTCATTCCCCCTCTGGAAGTTCCTGGAGAGCAACGATAGGGACGGATGGGTAAACGAGCGGTGGATGGGCCATGCGGCGGGCGCGAAGGCCGTTGGGGTGATGTTAACCACGGGCGGCGCTCTTACCCTCCCCTGGAGGGGCCCTCCAGGGGAGGGTAAACGATACTACGCCGCGACCTTCGTCCGTCGCTCGATCTCGCGATCGATCGCGGCGGCGAGCTCGCTGCTCACTTCCACCATCGGCAGGCGTACTTCGGGGCTGTCGATCAGGCCGCACCGCCACAGCCAATACTTTGCCGGCGCCGGGCTCGGCTCGGTGAACAGCAGTTGCGTCAGATCGGCGACCTCGTGCCAGCGCGCCAGAGCCACGTCGTGGTTGCCGCGCTTCGCTTCCGCATACACCGCCGCAAACGTCGCGGTCTCGACATGGGCGGACAGCACGATGCCGCCGTCGGCGCCGTCGACGAGCGCCTCGAAATAGTTGGCGTCCTCGCCGGTGAGCACACGAAAATCCTTCGGACGGTCGCGCAGCAGCGCGATCGATTGCTCGCGGCTCGCGCCGCAATCCTTCAAGCCTACGATGTTCGGATGCTCGGCGAGCCGCAGCATGGTCTGGTTGGTGATGTTCACCGAGGTGCGATAGGGAATGTTGTAGAGCGCAATCGGCCAGGCGGCGTGATCGGCGAGCGTCTCGAAATGCGCCAAGAGGCCGCGCTGCGAGGGGCGCACATAGTAAGGGCTTGCGATCAGATAACCGTCGATCGGCCAGTCCGCGGTCTCGTCGAGACGGTCCTTCAGCCGCGCGGTGTCCGCGCCTGACAGTCCGAGGCAGATCGGCAAGGTGCGCCGGCCCGCCGCCATCTCGTCGCCCACGATGGCGACGAGGCGTTCGAGCTCGGCCTCGCGCAACGTCATGCCTTCACCGGAGGTCGCCCCCAGGATGAAGCCGTCGATGCCTTGCGCGCTGTAATGTCGCGTCAGCCGCCGCAGCGATCGCTCGTCGAGCGCGCCGCCCTGAAACGGCGTCACCAGCGGCAGCCACAGCCCGTGCAAATGATCTTCAAGTCCGGTCATGTTTCCATCTCCTTCTCGGGAAACCTGAGACGGAGGGCACATGAAAAAACCCCGTCCAGGCGGCGGGGTTTTCGGGATTGCAGCGATGACGAAGCCGGTCTAGCGCACGCAAAACTCCGAGGTCCCCAAATGGGGGCCTTTTTTCGAGGCGATCGCCTTCGACGAGATTGCGCACGACTTCGTGATCATGTGCAAATGATGCGGGGTATGCCTGGAACTGTCAATACACGCGGAAGGCGAAAGCCGATTTGACCGAAAAAAAGCCGGGCTCGAATGAGCCCGGCTTAAGGTATTGGCCACGTGAGGCCGACACAATCACCTTCCAAGAGGGATTACTGAACTCCCGCGCCACTGGAGGAGGGGGACAAATGCGCAACGCGAAGGCTCAGCGTGCAAGCAGTATGAGCTTGACGAGCGCCATGCAGCAACAGCCGAGGCCGCATGTCAGTCATGCGGAAATCAGGAAGGCCAGCGCTGCGCCTTGCTCACCACGAAGTCGCGGAACACCTGCACGCGCGCGACCGTCTTCAACTCCTCGGGATAGACAAAGTACGTATCGAGCTGGATCGAATCCGACTCGCCGAACAGCTGCACGAGTTTGCTCTGTTCCTCGACGAGGTAGTCGGGCAGCGCCGCGATGCCGAGGCCCTGCTGACAGGCGCGCACCAGGCCGAGGATGTTGTTGACCCTGAAATAGGCTTCGCGCGGACCCGAGCCGTTGCGGCCGGCTTCGACCAGCCAGTTGCGGTTCTGCAAATGCGGCGCGAAGTTGCCGTCCGAGAGCGTGATGATGCGGTGGGAGTCGAGCTCCTCCAGCGTGCGCGGCGTGCCGAAGCGCTTGATGTATTCCGGCGAGCAGTAGGCGTGGAAGCCCATCGCGAACAGCTTGCGCTGGATGAGATCCGGCTGCGTCGGCTTGCGGGTGCGGATCGCGACGTCGGCCTCGCGCATCGACAGGTCGAGCTCCTCGTCGGTGACGATCAGCGAGATCCGGATTTCCGGATAGAGCGCGGTGAACTCGCCGAGCCGCGGGATCAGCCAGTTGATGCCGACGCCGGGGGTGGTGGTGATCTTGAGGTCGCCGCTCGGCCGCTCGCGGCTGTCGGTCAGCTTGGCGCGCGCCGCCTGGAGCTGCATGAACACGTCATGCGCGGTGCGGAACAGCAAATCGCCCTGCTCGGTCAGGATCAGGCCGCGGGCATGGCGGTGGAACAGCGAGACCGAAAGCTCCTGCTCCAGCGCCGAGACCTGGCGCGACACCGCCGATTGCGACAGGCCGAGCTGCTCGCCCGCATGCGTGAAGCTGCCAGCTTCCGCCGCTGCGTGAAACACCTTCAGCTTGTCCCAGTCCATATCTGTAAATCCGTCGCGTGTTCGGGGCATGATCTTTATTCCGCTGCCGCGCGCTCGCTGGCGCGCAGGGCCAAGAAACGTTCGGCTTCGAGAGCTGCCATGCAGCCGAGGCCGGCGGCCGTGACGGCCTGGCGATAGGTTTCGTCGGCGACGTCGCCGGCGGCGAACAAGCCGGGCACCGATGTCGCGGTCGAGTTCGGGGCGACCTCGACATAGCCCGACGGTTTGAGCTTGATCTGGTCTTTCACGAGCTCGGTCGCCGGCGCGTGGCCGATGGCGATGAAGACACCGTCGGTCTTCACGTCCGTCAGCGCGCCGGACTTGACGTTCTTCAGGCGCACATGGGTGACCTTGTTCGGGTTCTCGGTGCCGCAGATCTCGTCGACGGCGCTGTCCCAGATCACCTTGATCTTGGGGTGCTTGAACAGACGTTCCTGCAGGATGCGCTCGGCGCGGAAGTGGTCGCGGCGATGCACGATGGTGACCTGCGAGGCATGGTTGGTGAGGTACAGAGCTTCCTCGACCGCGGTATTGCCGCCGCCGACCACCACGACCTCCTTGTTGCGGTAGAAGAAGCCGTCGCAGGTGGCGCATGCCGACACGCCGCCGCCCTGGAACTTTACTTCGGACGGCAACCCGAGCCAGCGCGCTTGCGCGCCGGTGGCGAGGATCACGGCGTCGGCGAGATAGACGTCGCCGGAGTCGCAGGTGAGGCGGAACGGCCGCTGCGAGCTGTCGAGCTTGATCACAAGGTCGGAGACGATCTTGGTGCCGACATGGACCGCCTGCTTCTCCATCTGCTCCATCAGCCAGGGGCCCTGGATCACGTCGGCGAAGCCCGGATAGTTCTCGACGTCGGTGGTGATGGTGAGCTGGCCACCCGGCTGGATGCCCTGAATCAGGATCGGCTCGAGCATCGCGCGCGCGGCGTAGATCGCCGCCGTGTAGCCGGCGGGGCCGGAGCCGATAATGACGACCTTTGCATGGACAGGGGCGGACATATTGACGGACGCCTTTCACGGGGGATTCACAGCGCGGGAGCGGAACGTGCCGGGAGGCCTCGCGGAGGCGCTGAAATATCAGAGCTAATCTAAGCCTTCTGGTGAGCTATGCAAGAATTGCATTGCCTGTCGGCGGATTTTTCCAACAGGGAACAAAAGTCGATTGCGGTGCACGCGCAATAAAATTGCGCTAGCCGCGCGGACTGGGCTATGAGGATTGCGGCAAACCCACCAATACAGCCGCAAAGGCCAGGAGTTCCAATCAAGTGTCGCGGAACCTAGACGACATCGACCTGAAAATTCTCTCCGAGATTCAGGCTGACGGTCGAATCACGAATGTCGAGCTGGCCAAGCGGGTCGGCATCTCGCCGCCGCCCTGCCTGCGCCGCGTCCGGGCGCTGGAGGAGGAGGGCTATATCCACGGCTATCGCGGCCTGCTGGACGCCCGCAAGCTCGGCTTCGACGTCACCGTATTTGCCGCCGTGCACCTGTCCAGCCAGGCCGAGGCGGACTTACGCGCCTTCGAGGAGTTCGTCCGCGCCGAGCCCCTGGTGCGGGAGTGCTGGATGCTGTCGGGCGAGGTCGATTTCATCCTCAAATGCGTCGCCCCCGACATGGCGACCTTCCAGGATTTCGTCACGCATCTGACCGCCGCGCCCCACGTGCGCAATGTGCGGACATCGCTGGTACTGCATAATTCGAAATACGAGGCGGCGGTGCCGCTGGACGTGAAGGGGAGGCGGTAGCCGCTCCAAGGTCCTGCCAGTCCCGTCATCCTGATTGAGGTGCGGGCTGCGCTCGCAACGACCAGCGGTGAGAGAGCGTGCTCCACCCACACAAGCAACACGCCGAAACAAAAAGGCCGCGCGATGCGCGGCCTTTTGAAACGTCTCAGCGCGGGCGGCAAATTCTTACCGCCATTCCACCTTGGTAATTTCATACGCCTTGGCGCCGCCGGGTGCGTTGACCTCGACGGTCGAACCCTTCTTCTTGCCGATCAGCGCGCGGGCGAGCGGCGAGGTGATGGAGATGCGGCCCTTCTTGGCGTCGGCCTCGACCTCGCCGACGATCTGCCACACCGTCTTCTTCTCGGTGTCCTCGTCGACCAAGGTCACGGTGGCGCCGAACTTGATGGTATCGCCGGACAGTTTCGAGATGTCGATGATGTCGGCGCGCGCGAGCTTGTCCTCGAGCTCGGCGATGCGGCCTTCATTGTGGGACTGCTCTTCCTTCGCGGCATGATATTCCGCGTTCTCCGACAGGTCTCCGTGCGAGCGCGCCTCCGCGATGTGCTCGATGATGCGCGGACGGTCCTCGGACTGGCGCTTCTTCAATTCTTCCCCGAGCGCGGCAAAGCCGCCCGCTGTCATCGGAACCTTTTCCATCTCTTCTCTCGTCCTTCGGCTCCGCGTCCCCACAACAGCGGGCGCGGCAACCTTGATTCGTCGGTATTCCCGGCCCTGAACACGCGGCCACCGGAACGTTATGTGGGCTGGCGCCGGAACAGAACAACCACCATGGCCGGACAGTTCCTCCGGCCATTGTGGCTTCATTGCCAATCACTTAACGGATGGCTTAACCCTTAAGGCTCGGCCGTCCGCTCGCGATCAGGTTTCCGAAAAGTAGCTCTGCAGGGTACGAACCTCAAGGTCCCCGCCGAGATAGGCGCGGATGCCCTGCGCGGCCGCCACGGCCCCGGAAAGAGTGGTGTAATACGGCACTTTATGCAAGAGGGCCGCGCGCCGCAGCGAACGGCTGTCGGCGAGCGCCTGCGGGCCTTCGGTGGTGTTGAAGACGAGCTGGACGTCGCCATTGGTAATGGCGTCGACGATGTGCGGCCGGCCCTCCAGCACCTTGTTCACCTTCTCGGTCGGGATGCCCTGGTCGGTCAGGAAGCGCTGGGTGCCCGAGGTCGCCAACACCTTGAAGCCGAGCGAATGCAGTTCGCGGACCGCCTCGGCGATGCGCGTCTTGTCGCTCTCGCGCACCGAGACGAACACCGTGCCCTTGCGCGGTACTCGCGTGCCGCCGCCGAGCTGGCTCTTGGCGAAGGCGACCTCGAAATTGCGGTCGATGCCCATGACCTCGCCGGTCGAGCGCATCTCGGGGCCGAGCACCGTGTCGACGCCGGGGAAGCGCGCGAACGGGAATACCGATTCCTTGACGCCGACGTGCTTGAGCTTTGCCTTCTTCAGCTTGAAATCGGCGAGCTTCTCGCCGGCCATGATGCGCGCGGCGATCTTCGCGACCGGCGTTCCGACCACCTTGGCGACGAAGGGCACGGTGCGCGAGGCGCGCGGATTGACCTCGAGCACGTAGATCTCGCCGTCCTTGATGGCGTATTGCACGTTCATCAGGCCGACGACGTCGAGGCCGAGCGCGAGCTCGCGGGTCTGCCGCTCCAGCTCCTCGATCATCTCAGGCTCGAGCGAATGCGCCGGTAGCGAGCAGGCGCTGTCGCCGGAATGGATGCCGGCTTCCTCGATGTGCTCCATGATGCCGACGATGAAGGTGTCCTTGCCGTCGCAGAGGCAGTCGACGTCGATCTCGATTGCGTCCGAGAGATAGCGGTCGAACAGCAGCGGGTTCTTGCCGAGCACGGTGTTGATCTGCCCGGTCTTGTCGTTCGGATAGCGTGCCTTGACGTCGGCCGGCACCAGCTCCGGCAGTGTGCCGAGCAGATAGTCGTTGAGCTGGTTCTCCTCGCGGATGATCTGCATCGCGCGGCCGCCGAGCACGTAGGACGGGCGCACCACAAGCGGCAGGCCGAGATCGGCGGAGACGAGCCTTGCCTGCTCGACCGAATAGGCGATGCCGTTCTTCGGCTGCTTGAGACGGAGCTTGTCGAGCACGCGCTTGAAGCGGTCGCGGTCTTCGGCAAGGTCGATGGCATCAGGCGAGGTGCCGAGGATCGGCACTTCGGCGGCCTCCAGGGCGCGCGCGAGCTTCAGCGGGGTCTGGCCGCCGAACTGCACGATCACGCCGTGCAGCGTGCCATTCGTGCGCTCCTTGGCGATGATCTCCAGCACGTCCTCGGCAGTGAGCGGCTCGAAATAGAGCCGGTCGGCGGTGTCGTAGTCGGTCGACACCGTCTCCGGGTTGCAGTTGACCATGATGGATTCGTAGCCGGCATCGTGCAGCGCGAAGCAGGCGTGACAGCAGCAATAGTCGAACTCGATGCCCTGGCCGATGCGGTTCGGTCCGCCGCCGAGAATGATGACCTTCTTCTTGTCGGATGGCGTGCTCTCGTCCGCCGGTGCGCCGGCGAACAACGCCTCATAGGTCGAATACATATAGGCGGTCGGCGAGGCGAATTCGGCCGCGCAGGTGTCGATGCGCTTGTACACCGGGCGAACGTCGAGCGCGTGGCGCTTCGCGGTGACCTCGGCTTCCGTCGTCTCGGCAAGCACCGCCAGCCGCGCATCGGAGAAGCCCATGGCCTTGAGCGTGCGCATGCCGAAGGCATTGCCCGGCAGGCCGTTCTTGCGGACCTTCTCCTCCATGTCGACGATGCCGCGCATCTCGCTGAGGAACCACGGGTCGATCTTGCAGGAGTTGAAGATCTCCTCGTTCGACCAGCCGAGCCGCATCGCCTGGGCGACCTGGAGCAGCCGGTTCGGCGTCGGCGTGCCGAGCGCGGCGCGGATCGCATTCTTGTCGTCGTCGCGGCCGAGACCTTCGATCTCGATCTCGTCGAGGCCGGTCAGTCCGGTCTCGAGCCCGCGCAGCGCCTTCTGGAGGCTTTCCTGGAAGGTGCGGCCGATCGCCATGACTTCGCCGACCGACTTCATCGACGTGGTCAGCGTGGTGGAGGCGCCGGGGAATTTCTCGAAGGCGAAGCGCGGCACCTTGGTGACGACATAGTCGATGGTCGGCTCGAACGAGGCCGGCGTGGCGCCGCCGGTGATGTCGTTGGCGATCTCGTCGAGCGTGTAGCCGACCGCGAGCTTGGCTGCGACCTTGGCGATCGGAAAGCCGGTGGCCTTCGAAGCCAGAGCGGAGGAGCGCGACACGCGCGGGTTCATCTCGATAACGACCATGCGGCCGTCCTCGGGATTGACGCCGAACTGCACGTTGGAGCCGCCGGTCTCGACGCCGATCTCGCGCAGCACCGCCAGCGAGGCGTCGCGCATGATCTGGTATTCCTTGTCGGTCAGCGTCAGGGCCGGCGCCACCGTGATGGAATCGCCGGTGTGCACGCCCATCGGATCGAGGTTCTCGATCGAGCAGACGATGATGCAATTGTCCTTCTTGTCGCGCACCACCTCCATCTCGTACTCTTTCCAGCCGAGCACGGATTCTTCGATCAGCACTTCGTTGGTGGGAGACGCGTCTAAGCCGCGCTCGATGATGTCGAGGAACTCTTCCTTGTTGTAGGCGATGCCGCCGCCGGTGCCGCCCATGGTGAAGGAGGGGCGGATGATCGCGGGCAGGCCGATCTCGGACAGCGCCATCATGGCCTGGCCCAGCGCATATTCCTGATAGCGCTTGCGGCGGTCGCTTTCGCCCAGCGTCCACTGCCGATCGTGCTCTTCGAGGGCCGCGCCCGAGAGCTTTTCGCGTTCAGCCTGACGCTTGTCGCGGAAGGACTTCTTCAGGGCGGAGGCATTGGCGAGCCGCGACTTCGGCGTCTCGAGACCGATCTTGGTCATGGCCTCGCGGAACAGCTGGCGATCCTCGGCCTTGTCGATCGCGTCGGCGGTGGCACCGATCATCTCGACGTCGAACTTCTCCAGCGTGCCCTGCTGGCGCAGCGACAGCGCGCAGTTCAGCGCGGTCTGTCCACCCATGGTCGGCAGCAGGGCGAAGCCGCCGGGAATGACGTGACGTTCTTTCTCGATGATCTTGGCGACGATCTCGGGCGTGATCGGCTCGATATAGGTCGCATCGGCCAATTCCGGATCGGTCATGATGGTGGCCGGGTTGGAATTGACGAGGACGATGCGATAGCCCTCTTCCTTCAGCGTCTTCACCGCCTGGGTGCCCGAATAGTCGAACTCGCAGGCCTGGCCGATCACGATGGGACCTGCGCCGATGATCAGGATGGTGGTGATGTCTGTACGTTTGGGCATCAACTCTCGCCGGACTGGAATTTGGGCACAAAAAAAGGGCGCGCTCCTGCGCGTCCCTTTGGCCGAGAGCGCGGTGGTCTCCCTCGCGCGCGGGTGGGTCTTAGACCAGATTCCGGGGCGGCGAAACCCCGAAAAACGCCCATCAACCGGCAATTTTGACGGGTTTTGGCCTGGCCTGCCAGCCACGGGCGAGATGCACCAGAAGTGAGGCCGCAACGCTCATTCCACCGATCCAGCCGAGGTCGTTCGGCGAGAGGGTGGCCAGCACCGCCCCGCCCAATGCCCCGCCGATGGCGAAGCCGAGATACATGGCGGAGGCGTTGAGCGAGAGCGCGATCATCGAGGCCTGCGGCTCGATCCGGATGATGCTGGAGACCTGGGCCGGGTAGAATGCCCAGCCCGAGATGCCCCAGAGGAAGATCGTGCCCAGCACCGCATAGTGCGCCTGGCCCGGCATCAGCTTCAGGACCACCGAGTGAAGGATCAGTGCAGCTGCCATCCCGGCGAGGCCGAGGCCCACGGTGGCGAGCGTACCGAGTCGGTCGGCAAGTAAGCCTCCGAACATGTTCCCGATCGCGGCCGCGCCGCCAAACACCAGCAATGCAAGGCTGATTTGCGACGCATCGAAGCCGAGGCCGCGCAGCGGAACCGCGAAATAGGTGAACACGGTGAAGCCGCCGAGCGCCCATAGGATCGTGATCACAAGCGCGACCAGGACATTGCTGTGACGCGCCACCGCCAGCCGTTCGCCGAGCGAGGCCGTGTTGCGCGGCAGGCCGCGGGGCAGGCCGAGCAGCAGACCGGCGAGCGCGACGGTGCCTATCATGGCGACCATCGCAAAGGTCGCGCGCCAGCCGAGGAGGCTGCCGACGAGGTTGCCGAGGGGAACGCCAATGACAGTCGCGACCGTCAGGCCCGACGTGACCAGCGCCACCGCTCGGCCGCGCCGTTCGGGCGAGGCGACCGCCACGGACACCGCGAGCGCCGTCGGCATGCAAAGCCCGGAGCCCAGCGCCATCAGCATCCGCGAAGCCAGCAGCAGGGCGTAGCTGGAAGCCACCATCGCGGCGAGATTTCCGGCGATGAAGGTCGCCAGCGCCAGGGCCAGCACGGTTCGGCGGTCGATATTGTTCAGCGCGACGGCCAGGATCGGCGAGCCCACGGCATAGGTGAGGGCGTAGGCCGTGACCAATTGGCCGGCGGCGGAGACCGAAATCTGCAAATCGGCGGCGATGCCGGGCAAAAGACCCGCGATGACAAAGCCTTCGGTGCCGATCGCAAAGGCCGCCAGGGCCAGCCAGAATACGCTCATTGGACGATATCCCTATGTTCAACGTTTATTGAACTATTGGATACGGTGGTTTGTAAGTCAATTGGTTCAAGAACTATTGAACATTGCGGCCGCTTCGCTATGATTCCCGGGTCATGAGCCGCACACCTCTCCACCCGACCCGCGAGCAGATCGAATTGCCGATGGTGCTGGATTGCCTGAGCGATCCGATCCGGCTCGCCATCGTCTACCAGCTTGCCCAGCAGGAACGTGTCAGCAGCGAGCTCTGCTGCGGCGACTTCAACGGGCTCGCGGGCAAGTCCAACCTCGCCTATCACTTCGCCAAGCTGCGCGAATGCGGCCTGATGCAGACGCGCGTGGCCGGCACCAACCGCTTCATGCGGCTGCGCCGTGAGGATCTGGACGCGCGTTTTCCCGGCCTGCTCGATGCGGTGATCAAGTCCGCGAGCAAGGATGCGGAGCGGCTTCAGCTGATGGCTGAGTGTGAAGTGGTGGAGGCAGGTTGAGGTTTGCGCCGGGCAGTCCGTCTACGCTTCCGCTGCGCTCCAGCTACGCCGGACACGCTTCGCCCCTTCGGGTCAAGCGTGGCTGCGCCACGCGTAGCCCGAAGGGGCGAAGCGTGGAGACCCGGCCTGGATTTGAACCAGGATGTAGAGCGTTGCACCGCCCTCGCGTAGACGCTTCCGCCACCGGGCCACGGCGATCATTACCGATTGCAGTGCGACAAGCTACAACGGCTAATTGTTATGCTTAACGAACCAGAGGCGGCCGCGCGACGAAGGTCATGCGCCAGCGATTATGGCCGATATTGGTGTGGGCGCGCTGGACCGCGAACCCGGCCGCTCTCAGCTTGGCGGTGATCTCCTCCTCGCTGTAGCGCTGGAGCCCGATGCGCGTGCGCAGATGTCGGTAATCGGACAGCGCGGTGCTGATGAGCCCGACCAGCGCGTCCTTCAAGAAACCGTGGCGCAGGCCGAAGCCGAGCAGCGCCATGACGTCCCTGACCATGCCGACATTGGGCTGGAGGATGTCCCCCAGCACCAGCTTGCCGGAGGGCTTCAGGATACGGCGGATGGTGAGGAGCGCGGCGTCGAGCTCCTCCGGCGCCATGTATTGCGCGACCGAGTTCATCACGACGAGATCGATCGACTGGTCCTGCATCTTGCGGACATCGTCGAGCGAGCGGACGCGGATCTTGGTGTTCGGGGCAAACCGCGCGATCAGCCGGCCGCGCACGCCCGGCGCGGGCTCGGCGAGGATCAGCTTGCCGCAGCTACCAGCCACCTGGCTCGCCGACAGCGCCTCGCCGCAGGCATAGTCCAGCACCGTCGCGTCCGGCGAGGAGATGTAGCCGATGATGTCCCGCGCGATGATCTGGAAGTGCAAGTCGCGATGCAGCTTGCTGACATAGATCGTATGCGTCGAGTCGTAATAATCGATCCAATCGTCCATGGTATTCGAAGGTCCCGGCCCAAACGGTTCCCGTCAAGGAACCGGCGCTGCCCGCCTTGCGTTAGGGGTGCGACGGCGCGCCGTCAATGGCCGCGTCCTAACAGGAAGGCTTCCCGTGAGCAAAACCAACAACAAGGTCTCGCCCGATCTCGATACCCCCACCGACCTGTCGCCCGACGGGGTCAAGAAGGTCTCGGAGGCGCTCAACGTACTTCTGGCCGACGCCTTCGCGCTGTATCTGAAGACCAAGAATTTCCACTGGCACATCAGCGGCCGCCACTTCCGCGACTATCATCTGCTGCTCGACGAGCAGTCCGACCAGATTTTCGCCACCACCGACCAACTCGCCGAGCGCGTCCGCAAGATCGGCGGCACCACGCTGAAGTCGATCGGCCAGGTCGCAAAGCTCCAGACCATCAAGGACAACAACGAGGACTACGTCCCGCCGCGCGAGATGCTGCGCGAACTGATGCAGGACAACAAGCACGTCGCGGCCGCGATGCGCAAAGCGCACGACGTCTGCGACGACGCCGGCGATGTCGCCAGCGCCAGCATTTTGGAAGTGTTCATCGACGAGACCGAGCGCCGGACGTGGTTCCTGTTCGAGGCCACGCGGCAGGAAGGCGGCAACGAGGCGTAGGGCGAACTGCCGTAGCGTTCGTAGGGTGAGCAAAGGCGCGCTCTCGCGCGCCGTGCCCACGATCTCATTATGGCTCGAATCGGATGGTGGGCACGCTTCGCTTTGCCCACCCTACGGCACCGCCTTTATGGCTACCCCCACAACCGCATTAACGCCCCATCCTTGCCCGTCACGGGATCAGCCGGCGGCAGCGCGACTTGTGGAATCGTCTTCAGCGCCTTGGCGTGGTTGTCCGGCGTTGCGCGCGTTATCTCCATCTTCGCGCCGGGCGGATAGGCGCCGATCACGCAGAAATCCTCGCTCGCCCTGATGCATTGATGTCCGGTGCCGGCCGGCAGGATCGCGACATCACCCGCCTTGATCTCGAGCTCCTGACCATGGTCGCCGCCGAAGCGGACGCGGGCGCTGCCGCGCGCCACGCCGAGCACCTCATGCACCGTCGCGTGGTAATGCAGATAATCGTAGACACCGTTGCGCCACGTCCCGCCCCAGCCGTTCGCTTCGAACAGGTTCTCGATGGTCTCTTCCGGCTGCTTCGGGTCGAGCTTCACCGCACCCTGGTAGACCAGGAAGGGGCGGATGTTGTTCGGCACGAGCCCATCATCCTCGAACACGATGGCGAGCGGCTCGGCCTTGTCGCGGACGACGGACATGGCGGGCTCCGGCTGCAAAAGACAGCGGGACAACATTCTATCGTGTGGAGGTGTTCCTCAACGGGTCACCTGTCCCGGACGCGCTGCAGCGTGCAACGCTGCGGCGCAGAGCCGGGACCCAGAGAGCCGCGAGTGGTAGGCCCCGGTTCAGCGGGGGCATGAGAGCGCGCGTCTTACGCGCTCTTCTTCTGACGCATCAGATCCGCAAAACGCTGGAACAGATAGTGCGAGTCGCGCGGGCCGGGCGATGCTTCCGGGTGGTACTGCACCGAGAACACCGGCTTGCCGTCGAGCTGGATGCCGCAATTGGAGCCGTCGAACAGCGAGATGTGGGTCTGCGTCGCGCCCTTCGGCAGCGTGGTCTCGTCGACCGCAAAGCCGTGGTTCATCGAGGTGATCTCGACCTTGCCGGTGGTCTCGTCCTTCACGGGGTGGTTGGCGCCGTGATGGCCCTGATGCATCTTCTTCGTCTTCGCGCCGACGGCGAGGCCGAGCATCTGGTGGCCAAGGCAAATGCCGAAGGTCGGCGTGCCCGACTTGATGACGTCCCGGATCACGGGCACGGCATATTTGCCGGTCGCGGCCGGATCGCCGGGACCGTTCGACAGGAACACGCCGTCCGGCTTCATCGCCAGAATGTCTTCGGACGAGGTCGTCGCCGGCACCACCGTCACCTTGCAGCCGACGCCGGCGAGCAGGCGCAGGATGTTGCGCTTGATGCCGTAGTCGATGGCGACGACGTTGAACTCAGCCTTGTCCTGACGGCCAAAGCCCTTGTCCCACAGCCACGGCGTCTCGTCCCAGGTGAAGCGCTGGCCCGAGGTGACCATCGGCACGAGGTCCATGCCCTCGAGGCCCGGCCATTCGCGCGCCTCTTCCTTCAACCCATGCAGGTCGAACTCGCCGTTCCTGGCGTGCGCGATCACGGCGTTGGGCATGCCCTTGCTGCGGATCAGCGCGGTCAGGGCGCGGGTGTCGATGCCGGAGAGGCCGATGATGCCGCGCGCCTTCAGCCAGTGGTCGAGATGCTTGGTGGCGCGGTAGTTCGAGGGATCGGTGATCGCGGTGCGCAGGATCACGCCGCGCGCGCCCGGCGTCGCGGCCATGTTCACCGTCTCGATGTCTTCCTCGTTGGTACCGACATTGCCGATATGCGGGAAGGTGAAGGTGATGAGCTGGCCGGCATAGGAGGGATCGGTGAGGATCTCCTCATAGCCGGTCATCGCGGTGTTGAAGCAGACTTCACCAACGGCGTGGCCTTCGGCGCCGAGGCCAAAGCCTTCGAGCACGGTGCCATCGGCGAGCACGAGGAGCGCGGTCGGTTTATGGTCCGGCCAGGCGGGATCGTTGTCATGTTGTGTCATGAGCGCGTTTCATAAGCCTGCCGGACGCCCCCGTCAAAGCGCAGATGCGCCGATTCACATGCGTTTTTGCATATTTGACAGCCCGTCTCGGGCTCCTAAGCTTGGCCGCACAATTTCCGGCAAATTCCTGGGCTTGCGAGGCAATAATGGACCAGACCACCCCGATTCTGTTGGTTCCGGGGCTGGCCTCCTCGGCCCGGATCTATGCCCCTGTCATCCCGGCGCTGTGGCGCTTCGGCCCGGTCATGGTTGCCAACCATATCCGCGACGACAGCATGGCGGCGATCGCCGCCCGCGTGCTGAGCGAGGCCCCGCCGCGCTTCGCGCTCGCTGGCCATTCCATGGGCGGCTACATCGCATTCGAGATCATGCGCCAGGCGCCCGAGCGGGTGGCCAAGCTCGCGTTGATCAACACCCAGGCGCGGCCCGACACCCCGGAGGCGACCGTGCGCCGCCGCGGCCTGATGGAGCGCGCCCGGCGCGGCGAGCTCCGCGCAATCCGCGAGGAGAGTTTTCCGGAGCTCGTGCATCCGTCGCGGCGCGATGATGCCGATATTCTCAAGCTGGTGCATGCGCAGGACGAGGATGTCGGTGTCGAGGGCTATCTGCGGCAGCAGACCGCGATCATCGCACGGGTGGATTCGCGCCCGACGCTTGCAGCGATCAAATGCCCGACGCTGGTGTTGACGGGCGATGCTGACAACACCATCCCGAACGCTCTCTCCAGGGAGATGGCCGAGGGCATCGCCGGCGCTAGGCTCAAAGTCCTCGATCGCTGCGGGCACTTGCCGCAAGCCGAGCAGCCGCAAGCGACAGTGCGGGCCTTGACCGAATGGCTTGGAACCGAGGTTGTCTAGGGGCCGCGAACGGCCTAGATCAGGCGTCAGATATTCGAAGGGATCACGATCATGTTGCGCGACGACATCAACAATGCGGTCAAGGAGGCCATGAAGGCCAAGGACGAGCGCAAGCTGTCCACGCTGCGCATGGTCAATTCGACCATCAAGAATGCCGACATCGATGCGCGCGGGCAGGGCAAGCCGCCGTTGTCGGACGCCGACCTGCTCGGCGTCTTTCAGAAGATGATCAAGCAGCGGCAGGAGTCGGTCGAGCTCTACGAAAAAGGCGGCCGCGCCGAGCTTGCGGCCCAGGAGCGCGAGGAGATCGCAGTGATCTCGGCGTATCTGCCGAAGCAGATGGCCGACGACGAGGTGAAGAAGGCGATCGCGGACGCGATCACTGAAACCGGCGCCGCCGGCATGAAGGACATGGGCAAGGTGATCGCCGTGCTGCGCGTCAAGTATGCCGGACAGATGGATTTCGGCAAGGCCAGCGGTTTGGTGAAGGCGGCGCTGTCGGGCTAAGTCGTCATTCCGGGGCACGCGTAGCGTGAACCCGGAATCCATCGCGCTGCTGAGTCCGTTGCTTAATGGATTCCGGGCTCGCGCTACGCGCGCCCCGGAATGACAAGAAGAAGAAGGGAGGCAGCCAATGACCGCCATCAAACCGTTCCGCATCGCCATCAGCGACGACATTCTCTCCGATCTCAAGTCGCGTCTCACCCGCACGCGCTGGCCGGAGGCGGAGCTGGTTGACGACTGGAGCCAAGGCGCGCCGCTGAAGTGGATTCAGGAGGTCTGCACCTATTGGGCCGATGGCTACGACTGGCGGGCGCGCGAGGCAAAGCTCAACCGCTTCGAACAGTTCACCACCGAGATCGACGGGCTCGACATTCATTTCTCGCATGTGCGCTCGAAAGAGCCAAACGCGCTGCCGCTGATCATCACCCATGGCTGGCCGGGTTCGATCGTCGAATTCCAGAAGGTGATCGCGCCGCTGGTCGATCCGGTCGCGCATGGCGGCAATCCCGCGGACGCGTTTCACGTCGTCTGTCCCTCGCTGCCGGGCTTCGGCTTCTCCGCCAAGCCGAAGGCCACCGGCTGGGGCGTCGACCGCATCGCCGCGACCTGGGCGAAGCTGATGGAGCGGCTCGGCTATGCGCGCTACGGCGCGCAAGGCGGCGACTGGGGCTCGGCGGTGACGGCCTCGCTCGGTGCGCAGGATGCGGCGCACTGCGCCGGCATTCACATCACGCTGTCCTTCAACTCGCCGCCGCGCATGGAGGGCGAGCCGACCGCGGAGGAGAAGCGAGCGCTCGCCGGCCTCAAGCATTACGTCGATCTCGACTCCGGCTACTCCAAGCAGCAATCGACGCGCCCGCAGACGCTCGGCTATGGCCTCACGGATTCGCCGAGCGGGCAGGCGGCCTGGATTCTGGAGAAATTCTGGGCCTGGACCGATTGCGACGGCCATCCCGAGAACATCTTCACCAGGGACGAGTTACTCGACAACGTCATGCTGTACTGGGTGACGGAGACGGCGACCTCCTCGGCGCGGCTCTACTGGGAGAGCTTTGGCAAACGCCGCACCACGCCTGTCGTCAAGGTGCCGACGGGCGTCGCCGCGTTCCCCAAGGAGATCATCACGCCGGTGCGACGCTGGATGGAACCGAACTTCCATGACATCACGCATTGGAGCGAGATGGAGAAGGGCGGCCATTTCGCCGCGTTCGAGCAGCCGGAGCTGTTCGTGCGCGATGTCAGGAAGTTCTTTGCGACGGTGCGGTGAAGGGTCCCCTCAAACGTCATGCCCGGGCTTGTCCCGGGCATCCACGGCCTTAGACTAGCAGTGAAGCAAGAAGAGCGTGGATGGCCGGGACTTGATCGCGAAGACGCGCTTTGCGCTTTTGCCGGCCATGACCGAGACTGACGGAAACGATCCAAGCCCATGCTGACCGAAGCCGCAACCTACGACGAACTCACTCGCAACTTCCGCTGGGACATCCCGGCGCGCTTCAACATGGCGGAAGCATGCTGCGATCGGCATGCCGACGGCACCGGCCGGCTCGCGCTGATCTATGTCGACGAGAACGGCGCCACCACGCGAACCTCCTTCGACGAGGTCGCGGACATGTCGCGCCGCTTCGCCAACGTGCTGAAGGCGGATGGGCTTTCGCGCGGCGACCGCGTCGCGGTGTTCCTGTCGCAATCGCTGGAGCTGCCGATCGCGCATATGGCGGCATTCCGCTCAGGCCTGGTCTCGATCCCTCTGTTCGCACTGTTCGGCGAGGACGCGCTGGAATTTCGCCTGTCGAATTCACACGCGAGGGCAATCATCACCGATGAGGCGGGCTGGGAGAAGCTCACGAAGATCCGCGAGCGGCTGCCCTATCTGCAGGACATCTATGTCACGAGCGGCGCCGTCCACGCCGGCGCAAAGCCATTCTGGCCGGCGATCGAAACCGCGTCCGAGGACTTTGCGACCGTCGACACCGCCGCCGACGATCCCGCGCTGATCATCTACACCTCGGGCACGACGGGAAATCCCAAGGGCGCGCTGCATGCGCACCGCGTCGTGCTAGGCCATCTCCCCAATGTCGAGATGTGTCACAACTTCCTGCCGCGTCCCGGCGATCTCATGTGGACGCCGGCGGACTGGGCCTGGATCGGCGGCCTCGTCAACGGCCTGCTCGCATTCTGGTATCACGGCATCCCCCTGGTCGGGCATCGCGCGCGCAAATTCGAGCCGCAGGCGGCGATGCAGATGATGGCCGACCTTGGCGTCCGCAACGTCTTCCTGCCGCCGACCGCGCTCAAGCTGATGCGGCAGGCCGGGGTGAAGCATCCGGGCGTCAAGCTCCGCAGCATCTTCACCGGCGGAGAATCGCTCGGCGGCGAACTGCTCGGTTGGGTTCGCGAGACTTTTGGTATCGACGCCCATGAGGTGTTCGGCCAGACCGAGTGCAATCTCGTGATCGGCAGCAACTCCAATCTGTTTCCGATCCGCCCGGGTTCGATGGGCAAGGCGACGCCGGGCTTCGACGTCCGCATCGTCAACGACAAGGGCGAAGAATTGCCGCGCGGCCAGCGGGGCATCATCGGCGTGCGCCAGCCATGCCCCGTCACCATGCTCGAATACTGGCGCAACCCGGAGGCGACGGCGAAGAAATATGCCGGCGAATTCCTGCTCACCGGCGATCTCGGCGTGCAGGACGAGGACGGCTATTTCTGGTACGTCAGCCGCGAGGACGACGTCATCACCACCGCCGGCTATCGCGTCGGCCCGTCCGAGATCGAGCACACGCTGATGAAGCATCCCTCGGTGGCAATGGCCGCGGTGGTCGGCATCCCCGATCCGATCCGCACCGAATCGATCAAGGCCTGGATCGTGCTGCGTCCGGGCTTTACCGGCACCGACGCGCTGGCGCGCGAGATCCAGGAGTTCGTCAAGGTGCAGCTCGCCGCGCATGAATATCCGCGGTTCGTCGAATTCGCCGAGACGCTGCCGATGACGGCGACAGGCAAGGTGCTGCGGCGCGAGCTGCGGGCCAAGGGCTGACGCTTACAAGGGCTGACTTCTTACAAGGGCTGACTTCCGACAATGGCCAGGACGTCTCAAGCCGCGGGACTTCACCGCGCTTCGCTCGACAAGCTGCACGATCTCGATGCGGCGCTGGAGCTCATGTATTACGGCTGGCGCGGGATGACGCTGGAAGCGGACGAATATCTCGCGAAGCAGGGCCTGTCGCGTCCGCATCATCGCATCCTCTACGTGGTGGCGCGGCGGCCCGATATTGCGATCGGCTCGCTGCTCGAGGTCCTCGGCATTTCCAAGCAGGCCTTGAGCCGGCCGCTCAGTCTGCTGCTCGAGCGCAAGCTGGTGACGTCGAAGCGCTCGCCCGAGCAGCATCGCTCCAAGCTGCTGCGTCTGACGGCCGCCGGGCAGCGCATCGAGCAACGGGCCTCGGACCACGAGCGCAAGGTCTTGCGCGAGGCGTTCGATCGCGTCGGCGCATCCGGGGCGGCGGCATGGATGGCGGTCATGGGGACGATCGCCGACAACAATTGACCGTTCTTAAAGTCAATATAGTTGACATGAGAAGCGGGCTTTGTCACTGTCCTGGCAACGAGCCGGGGAGGGCTCGTGTCATGAGCGGACAGAATCCATTGAGCGCGCAGAAAATGAATCGCGTGGCCGCCGAACGCTTCGTCGCGGCCTGGTGCGCGAGCTGGTGCAAGGTCGATATCGACGCGGTGGTGGCGCATTTTGCCGAGAATGCGCAGATGCGCAGCCCTCTGGCGCTGACGCTGACCGGTTCTCCCGTCGTCGCCGGCATCGAGAATATCCGCGCCTATTGGCGCAAAGCCTATGGCCACATCGAAAGCGCGGACCTGAGGATCCTGAGCTGGAGCTGGGACGACACCATCGCACGCCTGACGGTGTGGTGGCAGCTGGGAGACACGCGCGCCAGCGAGTTCATGGATTTCGACGATACGGGGCGCGTCGTGCGCAGCGAAGCCTTTTACGGAAAATGACCATGCGCCTTTCGGATATCGTCCTGCTCCTCAACACGCTGTGGTTCGGCGGCGCCTTCATCCAGTTCAGCATTGCGCAGGCCAACACCCTGAAGATCTTGCTGCCGCGGGAAGAGCGCAGCAATCCGATCGCGCCAACCCTGGCGGCCAGCGTCGCGTTCCTGGGCGGGATGAACCTGCCGATAGGGGTGTTGTCGTTCTACCTTCTGGCTGCGCGCCCGCTCTTCTTTCAGCCGGTTGAGGCGCAGCTCACGCTGTTCCTGTTTTTTTCGGCCTGCCATTTCAGCCAATTCGCCTATAACCTCCCGGTGCTGATGCGTGGCGGACGCGTCGGGGTCGCCTACTGGCCGGTGTTGAAGGGGCCGATGCTCCGGATCTTCGTCATCGACGCGGGCCTGTTCGCGGCCAATCTCGCAGTGGCGCTCCAGCTCGCGATAGCGTCCTGATCTACCGCGACGGCTCCGAGAGCGCGGCCCGCAGCATCGCCGCAAGATCCTTTCGCCGGAACGGCTTGGTCAGAATGCGGGCGTCGCCGACCCCGTCCGGTGTCTTGACGGGCGTCTGGCTGTAGCCGGAGGTGAAGAGCACCTTGAGATCAGGCCGCAGCCCGGTTGCTTGCCTCGCAAGCTCCGGCCCGAACATGCCGCCGGGCATGACGACGTCGGTGAACAGCAACTGGATGTCCCCGGGCTGGCGCAGCACCTCCAGCGCCGCCGGTCCGTTCGACGTGGCGATGACCCGGTAGCCCAGCGTCCTGAGCTCGTTCTCGACATAGGCCCGCACCATGTCGTCGTCTTCGACGAGGAGAATGGTCTCGTGTCCCGCTTGTGTGACGGTCGCTTCCGCCGGGCGCAGGTCCTGGCCTGGCGGTGTTGCGATACGGGGAAAGAACAGCCTGACGACACTGCCTCGTCCCGGCTCGGACTGCATCTGCACAAGTCCGCCGGACTGTTGTGCAAATCCGTAGACCATGCTCAGGCCCAGGCCGGTCCCCTTGCCGACCTCCTTGGTCGTGAAGAACGGCTCGAACGCGCGGCTGACCACCTCGGCGCTCATGCCGCTGCCGGTATCGGTGACGGCCACCATCACATAGTCGCCGGGCCGCGGCTCGCCGTTGACGTCGAGGTCGGATTCACCGAGCGAGCTGTTATGGACCTCGACCGTCAGCTTGCCGCCCTCCGGCATCGCGTCGCGCGCGTTGAGTACGAGGTTGAGCAGGGCCGTCGTCAGCTGGCCGGGATCGACGCTGGTCGGCCATAAATCCCGGTCGAACGCGAAGCGGCACTCGATGTGCTCGCCCAGCGTCCGGCGCAGAAGCTGCTCCATGCCGAGCACCTTCTCGGCGATGTCGATCTCTCTCGGCCGCAGCGGCTGCTTGCGCGCGAAGGCGAGCAGGCTCCGCGTCAGGTCAGAACCGCGCTCGGCGGCGGTCGCAATGTCGCCGGCAATGCGGTGCAATTCCTTGTTTCCCGCCAGCCGGTCGGCGAGATGCTCCGAGTTGCCGAGAATGACGGTCAAGAGATTGTTGAAATCATGCGCCACGCCGCCGGTGAGCTGGCCCATGGCTTCCATCTTCTGGGATTGGCTGAGCTTCTGGTTGAGATCCGCGATCGCGGCGCGCTGCTGTTCGAGCGATTCGGCGGTGCCGTTGAGCAGGCTCATCAATCCGCCGAGCTCGCCGCCCGGATGGGGCTCCGGAATGCGGGCGCTGAGATCGCCGCGCGCGAGCCTCTTCGCCATGGTGGCGAGCCGCCCGATCTGGCGGCCGATGCTCACGGTCGTGAGGATCCATAAGCCGGCGAGGAGCAGCAGCAAGGCCACCGCGAGAATCGCCATGTCCTCGTAAAGCCGGCGGTTCGCCGCCGCGACCAGTCCGTCCTTGGAGCGTCCGACCATGATGGTGAGGCCGGCCTTGCGCATCGAGGGCGAGCGGGCAACGCCCCAGATCTGCGTGCGGCCCCCGCGGTCGGTGACTTCCCGAAATGGCTCGCCATCGGGCGCTGCGGCAAAGCGGAACAGATCGGAGCCCGCAATGGTCCCGCCGACAGGCTCGCTCCAGCCGCCGCCCTTGGGGGCGACCAGGACCGTACCTTTGGCGTCGACGAACAGGATATCCTTCTCGGCGAGCAGCCGCTTGTCGTGAAATTCCGCGAATTTGTTCAAGTTGAAGGACGCGAGCAGCACGAACTTCAGCGCGCCCGTCTCCGATCGCACGGGATAGGCGATCTGCAGCACCGATAGCCCGGTGAGGCGGCCGAACACCGGCTCTGCGGCAACGACGCCTTGAAGACCCTTGACCTCTTTGAAATAGCCACGGTCGTTCAGGTCGAGGGTGCGGTTGGTCCGAAGCGAGTCGCAGAACAGGCTGCCGTCGGGATCGATGGTCAGGATGCCCGTGAACTGCGGGTATTCTTCGCGCACTTCCGACAGAAACGCCGAGCACGCCGCCTTGTCGCGCGTGTCGAGGTCGCGGGCCCGGGCCAGACCGTAGTGGAGCTGGGCGGTGCCCTGGATCTTCTCGTTCAGATCGCTGGCGATGTCGTCGGCGGATGCGGCCAGATTGGCCAGCGCCGCGTCGATCTCGCTGGCCCGGTTCTGCACGAAGCGCAGCCCGACCAGGATCGCCGGCACGAGCATGGCGGCGATGACGAGGATCAGTAACCGGGTACGCAGGCTCATCGGTGGGGCGGTCCGCTCTCAGGCGTATCTGCTCGGAGGTATAATTTGCGGCACGATCGTCTGCTCAGTCCATAGCCATTGGGCGAAAATCGCACTGATGGTCAAGGATTTCACACCGCGAGCATAGTTACCTCGCCGCTATTCTTCGCGCCGGCTCGCATCAAGTTGCGCCTGCGCGCGGCGGCGCTAGTATCGCAGCCTGCGCGCGACGAAGATCGCGTCGATGTGTGGAGGGAGCTCATGTCCATCTCCGGCAAGGTCGATCCGGTGGTACGTCGCGTCGCGGCGACCGACATCGCCGAGGCGCTGGTCGAGGGTCTGCGCGATTTCCAGGCGCTGCCGTTCTACGGTCTCTGCTTCGGCGCGCTCTACGCCGCTGGCGGCATCGCCATCATGCTGTGCCTCACCGCCTTCGGCATGGTCTATCTCGTCTATCCCCTGGCGGCCGGCTTCGCGTTGATCGGGCCGTTCGTGGCGATCGGACTCTATGAGGTCAGCCGCCGCCGTGAGCGCGGCGAGCCGGTCTCCTTCGGCGCGATCTGGTCGGCCGTGCGCGCGCGCAGCGAGATCGGCTGGATGGCGTTCGTCACGCTGTTCGTGTTCGTGATATGGATGTACCAGGTGCGGCTTTTGATCGCGCTCCTGCTCGGCCTGCACGCTTCGTTCTCGAGCCTTCAGGAATTCATGACCGTGGTGCTGACCACGAATGAAGGCCTGCTGTTCCTCGGCATCGGCAATGCGGTCGGTGCGGTGCTGTCGCTGATCCTGTTCTCGTTGACCGTGGTGTCGTTTCCGCTGCTGCTCGACCGCGAGGTCGATTTCGTCACGGCGATGGTGACGAGCGTGCGCGCAGTGGTGACGAGCCCGCTGCCGATGATCACATGGGCCGCCGTGATCGTGATGCTGCTGATCGTCTCGGCGCTGCCTTACTTTCTCGGGCTGATCGTGACACTGCCCGTGCTCGGGCATGCGACCTGGCATCTTTATCGGCGGCTGGTGGTGCCGGCGGCGTAAGAAGGGAGCCGGGCGCGACGGCGGCGAGCTATTCGCCCGTTGCCAAGCGGCGAACGCCGGATGAGGTCAGTTCGAGTTCGCCGAGCCGCCTGATCGCATAACCCAGGTTGACCAGGCGTTCGCCGTGTCCTTGCGGAATTTCGTTTTGCGCCTTGCCCTTGCCGACCTCGGCCAGCGACGCGAATTCATCGGCGCTGAGCGCAGCGGTGCTGTCTGTCATCAGGCGACCTCGTCCGTCCATACCTTGAAATTGAGCAGGGTATTCGGCCCGAAGGTCTGGGTGATCGGGACGTCTGCGGCGTCGCGTCCCTGTGCGATCAGCACGCGGCCAATCCGCGGCGTGTTGTTGCGCGGATCGAACATGTGCCAGCTCCCACCGATGAAAGCCTCGAACCAGGCCGCGAAATCTCCCGCAGGCCACGGCTGCGGTGTGCCGATGTCGCTGAGGTAGCCGGTGCAATAACGCGCCGGGATGTTCATGCAACGGCAGAAAGCGATGGCGAGATGGGCATAGTCGCGGCATACGCCCTTGCCTTCGTCGTAGGCTTCCCGGGCTGTCCTGGTCGCACGCGCGTGCTCATGCCCGAACGTGATGCGGCGATGAACAAAATCGCAGATGGCCTGGACCCGCGCCCAGCCCGGCGGCGTCTGCTCGAACAACTTCCACGCGATGTCCGACAGGCGATCGGTCTCGCAGTAGCGACTACCGAGCAGATAGACGAGCGCGTCGGCCGGCAGCGCTTCGACGGCGTGCTGAATCGCTTTTGGAAACGCCGGGTCGGGCAGGCCGCTGTCGCCAACGACGCCATCGCCGGCAAGGCGGAAGGCGCCGGCTGGCGCTACGATGCGGCTGCACCAATTGCCGAAGAGGTCGCGATAGGGACTGATCGCCACCGAGGGGCTGGTGGTCAGCAGATCGGGCACGATCACATCGGAGGCGCGCGTGAAGTGCGTGCCCAACACCATGATCATGGGCGTCGGCTGCGGGAATTCGTACAGCATCTCGTACCCGACGCGGAGCTTCATACGAAACACTTTCCCTTGGCTAAGCTCTCAACATGGCTACGAAGCGGTCGAACACAAGGCTTCGACCGCCTTATTCGCCTGCGAGCGGCATTTGGCGCTTCAAAAGCGCGGCGCGGGCGAGAAACCGATAGCTAATTGCAGTGATTGCGCGCACGGTGCGCCAATGTCGGGCAGGCCGGTCGTCTCTGCGCACACAGGCCGCTACGACTCCAAGCGCGCGACGTGAACGGCTCATTTCTGGCGTCGGCGGAACCGACACGTCGTAACGACGACCATTGGCGTATTGCCCGTTTCAGCGGCTGAGCCGCGCGCGGCGGGCTCGTGCCGCTCGATGACGGGAAGATTCCATCGCGGTCGATGTGAGATCGAACGCCAACCGAAAGCACCTGATGCAAACGCTCTCCCCACGGCACGTCAAGGCAGACGAAGCGCTCCGGCTCGGCGTGGAGTCGGGCTGGTACGCGATCAAAGTCAGCGGGACCTTTGTCTCGGGGCCGCACGACTCTGAAGGGGAATGCCGTCGCAAGATCGACGAGATTCATCCGCCGCTGGTGAAGAAGAAACGATGAGGGCCCAGGTTCCGGCCGCTACGGCGTCTTGATCCCCATCGCCTTCAGCGCATCCAGCATCCGCTGCGGCGGGCCCATCTTCACCGCCAGCGGCTTGCCGGTTTCCAACAGGCTCTTGAGGCTGGACAGGATCGCGGGCCAGCCCGAACGGCCACCGGCGAGGATGTCGTCGCTGAGCGGGCGGTCGTGGCCTTCGCTCATGGTTAGGCGGACCGCATCACCGGCCTGTTCGATCTCGTAGGTGACGAGCGTCGGGCCGAGCTTCTCGATCAGCTCGGACCAGTTCACGTTGAATGTGACCGAAAGCTTTCGCGGCGAATCGTAGGCGAGAACCTCGCCGCTGATGTGCAACGCGCCATCGGGCGTGCGCACGGTGAACGCACCGCCAAGACGCGGCTCGACCTCCACGGCATTGCCGAAGAAATACTGCTTGCTGAACTCGGCCGAGGTCAGCGCCTCCCATACCTTCTCCGGCGTCGAAGCGATGTAGATGGTGTAGACCGTCAGCGGCTTGAATTGATCGAGGTTCATTTTGCGTCGAATCCCTTGTTGAGCGCCGTGCGCGGGATGGCGAGCACTTTGCCGCTCTCCAGCAGGCTCTTGAGCCCGGACAGGATCGCCGGCCAGCCATTGGAGACGGCGCCGAGATATTTGCCGCCCTCGACGAAGCCGTCATGCAACACGGTCAAACGCACGAGCGCGCCGAACGGTTCGATGGTGAAGACGACGCGTGAGATCGGCTCGCCGCGCAGCTCTTCGAACTTCTGGTGCTTGAAGCTGTAGGACAGGCGGCGCGGCGGATCGGCCTCGAGGATCTCGCCGGAATCGGTGATCTCGCCGTCGAGCGTGAGCGCAAAGGGCGAGCCGGCTTTCCAGTCGGAGCGGACCTCGGCGCCGAACCAATATTGCCTGGTGAATTCGCTCGACGTCAGCGCCTCCCATAGCTTTTCCGGCGTGGTCTCGATATAGGTCACGTAGACGAACTCCGGCTTACTCATCGCGCTTCTCCAACTGGCGTTTCAACTCGCTGAGTGCGGCGAGCTTGCCGCGCTCGAATTTTTTGATCCAGCGTTCGCCGATCTGATGGATCGGCACCGGGTTGAGATAGTGCAGCTTCTCGCGGCCATGCCTGATAGCGGTGACCAGATTGGCCTCTTCCAGAATGACAAGGTGCTTGGTCACGGCCTGTCGCGTCATCGCAAGGCCCTCGCAGAGCTCGTTCAGCGTCTGGCCGTTTTTGGCGTGAAGCCTGTCGAGCAGCGACCGTCGTGACGCATCGGCGAGCGCTTTGAAGACCTCATCCATGGCATCGATAATAGGCAACCAAATGGTTGCATGTCAAGCGCGCCGTCATTCCGGAAACCGCGCAGCAATTATCCGGAATCTCGAGATTGCGGGTTCGCACTTTGTGCGCCCCGCAATGTCCAGCCGCAGAATCGTGTTTTGGTCGCCCGCAATCGGCCGTGCTAGCCTTTCAGCTCAGCCAACGCAGATTGGTTCCGGGAGGATTTTCATGTTCCGTCGCGTTTCACTTGCTGCCGCTCTCGTCCTTTTCGCGTGCAGCACCGGGGCCCAGGCGCAGAAACAGACCATCGGCGCGCCGCCCGAAGCGTCCAACATGAAGCTCGTCGGGAGCAACGACCTCCAGGCCCGCAGCGCCTATCAGCCGACCATCCATCACCAGGGGGATCGCTGGATCGCCTATATCGGCCATCACGGCGGCACTGATGATGTGCCCGCGCCTGTCAACCCGATGACGGGCAAGGCCGAGCCGAACGGAACCTCGATCGTCGACGTCACCGATCCCGCGCGTCCGAAATATCTGCGGCATCTGCCGGGGCAGGAGGGCAAGTACGACTCCGGCGGGGCGCAGATGGTGCGGGTGTGCGACGGCAAGGCGTTGCCGAAGGGTGATCCCAACGCGGTCTACATGCTCAGGACCTTCGGCGGCGAGGCGCATGAGTTATGGAACGTCACTGATCCCGCGAGCCCGGTCCTCATCACGCGCATCGGCGGCCTGAAGGACACGCACAAGAGCTGGTGGGAATGCGACACCGGTATCGCCTATCTCGTCTCGGGCGCGCCGGACTGGCGCACGCGGCGCATGACGCAGATCTATGATCTCTCCGATCCCGCGCATCCGCAGAAGATCCGCGACTTCGGACTGCCCGGTCAGGAGCCCGGTTCGACCGGCGCGGTGCCGACCGAGCTGCACGGGCCGATCTCGACCGGGCCCGATGGCAACCGCGTCTATTTCGGTTACGGCACCAACAAGGGCGGCATTTTGCAGATCGTCGATCGCGACAAGCTCCTGAACGGGCCGAAAGAGCCGACGCCGGACAATCTGCGCTATCCCGAGATTTCGCGCATGCCGATGTCGGCCTTCAACGGAGCGCATACGACGTTTCCGATGCTCGACATGCCGATCGCCGAATTCGCCGAGGACAAGGACGGCAAGATCCGCGACATCGTCATGATCGTGAATGAAGCGATCCTCAACGAATGCGGCGAGGCGCGGCAGATGGTGTGGTTCGCCGACGTCACCACCGAGACGCGGCCGATGATGATCTCGAGCTACACCGTGCCGGAGGCGAGCGGGCAGTTCTGCCAGCGCGGCGGCCGGTTCGGCTCGCATTCCTCCAACGAGAGCATGGCGCCGGTCTATTACAAGAAGATGGCCTTCATCGCCTTCTTCAATGCCGGTGTGCGCGCGCTCGACATCCGCGATCCCTATCACCCGAAGGAGGTCGGCTATTTCATTCCGTCGATCACTGGCGCAACCGACAAGCGCTGCATCCCGATCGAGGGCGGCGAGCGCTGCAAGGTCGCGATCCAGACCAACAATGTCGAGACGGATGATCGCGGCTTCATCTACATCGTCGACCGCGCCAATACCGGCCTGCATATCCTGGAGCTGACCGGCCCGGCGCGCAATGTCGCCGGCCTGCCGAAGAACTGACGATGCGGCGCGGGCGCTAGGACTATCGATATGGAGCGATTTCACCCGTGGCCATCCTTCGCGACGCCCGCCGTTGGCGGGCCCTCAGGATGAGGATCGCGTGCGTGGGCAGTCGTTTCAACGAGCACCGATACTGCTTAGCCTCATCCTGAGGAGACCGCGAAGCGGTCGTCTCGAAGGACGAGGCGCGCGCTCGAGTCGCGCAAAAATGCCATTGGCGACTGCCCTGCCGCGTGCGGGAAGAGGGAATAAGCCAGCTTCCGTTCCCGCCCGTCCCATGCATTAATACCCGCCAGCGCCACCAGCCGAGTCCTCCCCATGATGTCCATGCAAGCCTATTTCGCCTTCGTCGCCGCCTGCATTGCGCTGGCGCTGCTGCCGGGGCCGATCGTCACCCTCGTCATCGCCAACGGCCTGCGCCACGGCACGCGTGCTGCGCTGACCAACGTGGCCGGTGCGCAGGCCGGCCTTGCCATCGTCATCGGCATCGTCGCGGTCGGCCTGACCTCGCTGATGGCGACCATGGGCTACTGGTTCGACTGGGTGCGCTTTGCCGGCGCCGCTTATCTCGTCTGGCTCGGCATCAAGCTGATCTGGGCGCCGGTCGAGGGCGTCAATGTCGACACACCGCCTCCGCCGCCGCGCGGCGGCTTCTTCCTGCAGGGTTTTCTGGTGCTGCTGTCGAACCCGAAGGTGCTGGTGTTCTTCGGCGCCTTCATCCCGCAGTTCATGGACATGAACCAGCCGCACTTTCCGCAGGTCGCGCTCTTGGGCGCAACCTTCATGGTCACCGCCGTGGTGACCGATGCGCTTTACGCCATTGCCGCAGGCCGCGCGCGAAAATTCTTCTCGGCGCGCCGCACGCGGATGATGTCGCGCATCTCCGGCGGCTTCATGATCGGCGGCGGCATCTGGCTGGCGCTGACCAGGGCGAAGTGAGGCTTACACCAGCAGCTCCGCCTTCAGTTCCACCGCGACCTCGGCAAGGATTCTTGCCAGCCGTTCGGCCCATTGCTGCTGGCCCGCGTGGTCGGCGATCAGATCCTGTCGGATCTCGATGCCGGTGTTGACGAGGCCGCGCCCTTCGCCGTGGACGGGGATGGTGTAGTCGGTGAGGTCGCTGACCGCGTAAGGTTCGTTGTCGCCGACGACGAGATCGCCCTCTGCGCGCAGATGCTTGAGCAACAGCTGCGGCAGCACGGTGTCGCGGTTGTACAGCGCGGCGATGTGCCAGGGCCGCGCGACGCCGGCATAGACGGGCGTGAAGCTGTGCAATGAGACCAGCACCGTCGGCCGCTTGTCGTGCAGGCGGGCGTCGATCGCGGCATCGATGCGATCATGATAGGGCTCGAAAATCTCGCGCCGCCGTGCCTCGCGCTCCCCATCCGAAATCCCTTCGTTGCGCGGGATCGCGGTCGCTTCGGAGATTACGGGGATAGAGCTCACCGCGGCCGGCGGGCGGTTGCAGTCGATCACAAGCCGCGAATAGCGCTGCGCGATCAGGTGCGCATCCAGCAACCTGGCGAGCCGCTCGGCGACGCCGGCGATGCCGATGTCCCAGGCGATGTGTCGCGTCAGTTCGGCCTCGGTGACGCCGAGATCGCCGAGCGCGCGCGGCAGCACCCGTCCGTAATGATCCGAGGTGAGCAGGAAGGGTGAGGTCCCTCCCGCGTTCACCTCATGCACCGGCGGAATATCGCCCTCATCGAGCAGTTGATCGGCGGCCTCGGCCGTGTGCAGGTCCATCCTGATTGCCTATGAAACGATTACGTTGTCTAAACGGAGTAACGATATTGCACCGACGTCGCAACTTTAGAGCAGCATGACCTCCGATCGCCTTTTCGTCTACGGCACCCTGATGCGCGGCTTCGACCATCCGATGGCGCGGCTGCTTGCGGGCCACGCGGATTTTCTGGGTGAAGCGACCTGCCGCGGCAGCCTCGTCCTGGTGAAGCATTATCCGGGATTGCTGCTGTCGGAGGCGGCCTCCGACATCGTTCATGGCGAGCTCTTCCGGATGCGCGTGCCTGACGAACTGCTGGGCGAGCTCGACATGTATGAAGCCTGCGGCGAAGGCTTTCCGGAGCCGACCGAATATCTGCGCCGGCTGATCGACGTGACGCTGGCTGATGGCGCCACGGAGAAGGCCTGGACCTATGTCTACAACTGGCCGGTCACGGGTCTGCCGCGCATCGAGTCCGGGCGCTTTCTGAAGCATTAGTTATTTTCGAGCATGATCTTCTCGGAAAACCGCTTCGCACTTTGCACTGACGCGGCCGTCCGGGTCCGGATCGTGCTCTAAGCCGACAGCACTTCCTTCACCACGCGCACGTCGACCTCGCGCTCGACGTAACTCCATTCCTCGGTTTCCCGGAGCATCGCCACCAGCTCCTCGAACAGCGGGGCGTGCGCGGGGGCGAATTCGAACCAGGTCAGGAAGTCGAAGGGCTCGCCGAGGTCGCGGCAGTGATAGAGCTGCCGCGCGATCGCGGGCAGGAAACGAAGACTGCTCGCGATGTGGTGCGATTTGTCCTCGAAAATCTTGCGGCGCTCTTCCTGGGTCAGCTCCCACCAGGCCTGCGATTTGCGGATCGGGATCAGCGCCGCGCTGGTTGCTTCCATCCGGCCGAGCCCGGCCTGCACGGCCACGAGTTGCTCCTTCTCAGGCCGCTCGGTGTAGCGCAAATTGCTCGGGGCCCCGACCAGCCGCCACGCATTGCGCGAGGGCACCAGCGGCAATGAGACGGCCTCGCTGTCGGTGACCGACAGCGCAGGCATGAAGGGCAGGGGCTCGCCCGTCACTGATGAAATCGAGGTGACGCGCCAACCCCCGCTGTGGCCGCCTCGAAACGTCCTGAACATGGCCTATGGAAGCGCGGAACCGGGGCGGGTTCAAGCTTTCCGTCGAAACTTTCGCCTGTGAATAGCCGGGAGAAGCCACACATGCTTCGTATTTCCCGGGACCGTCCCTATATGCCTATCCGGTTGGCCATAACGCCCGACTCAGCCCAGAAATCAGCATAATGCGCTTCACACCCCAATTCCTCGACGAGCTTCGTGCCCGGCTTTCGGTCTCCGAAGTCGTGGGCAAGCGCGTCAAGCTGAAGAAGGCGGGGCGGGAGTGGAAGGGGCTGTCGCCGTTCCAGCAGGAGAAGACGCCGTCCTTCTACGTCAACGACCAGAAGGGTTTTTACCACGACTTCTCCTCCGGCAAGCACGGCGACATCATCAGCTTCGTGATGGAGACCGACGGCCTGCCGTTCGCGGAGGCCGTCGAGCGGCTCGCCAGCATGGCGGGCCTGGCGCTGCCGGCAGTGACGCCGGATGCGGCGCGGCACGAGCAGCGCCGCCGCACGCTGCATGACGTCATGGATCTCGCCGCGACCTATTTCGCGGAGACCCTGGCCT
Organism: Bradyrhizobium sp. CCBAU 11430; assembly: GCF_028128855.1. Classification (NCBI taxonomy): domain Bacteria; kingdom Pseudomonadati; phylum Pseudomonadota; class Alphaproteobacteria; order Hyphomicrobiales; family Nitrobacteraceae; genus Bradyrhizobium; species Bradyrhizobium sp. CCBAU 11430. The sequence continues at coordinate 132,520 of NZ_LBJV01000071.1, read as the reverse complement.
CGCGCGTCGGCGCCAAGGCGCGCGGCTATCTCGCCGACCGCGCGATCTCGCCGGCGACGCAGTTGCAATTCCGCCTCGGCTATGCCTCGCCCGATCGCTTCGCGCTGAAGGAGCATCTCGGCAAGCTCGGCGTTTCCGTCGACGACATGGTCGAGACCGGCCTGCTGGTGGCCGGCAACGACATTCCCGTGCCGTATGACCGCTTCCGCGATCGCGTGATGTTCCCGATCACCGATTTGCGCGGCCGCGTCATCGCCTTCGGCGGGCGCGCGCTGGAGAAGGACGTTCCGGCAAAATACCTGAATTCGCCGGAGACGCCGCTCTTCCACAAGGGCGACAATCTCTACAACCACCAGACCGCGCGCAAGGCCACCCATGACGGCAGCGCGCTGATCGTGGTCGAGGGCTATGTCGACGTCATCGCCATGGTCACCGCGGGCTTTGCGGGCGCGGTCGCGCCGCTCGGCACCGCGCTGACCGAAAGCCAGCTGGCGCTGCTCTGGAAGATGGCGGATGAGCCGATCCTCTGCTTCGACGGCGACCGCGCCGGTCAGAAGGCGGCGTATCGTGCTGCCGATCTCGCGCTGCCCTTCCTCGCACCCGGCAAGAGTCTTCGTTTCGCGCTGTTGCCGGAGGGCCAGGACCCCGACGATCTCGCGCGCTCGGGCGGTCGCGGCGCCATCGAGGAAGTCATCGCGGCGGCCAAGCCGCTTGCCGAGATGATCTGGTCGCGCGAGCTCGAAGGCGGCAACTTTGCCACCCCCGAGCGCCGCGCTGCGCTGGAGGCGCGCATCAAGGAGCTTGCGAACGGCATCCGCGACGAGGTGGTGCGGCGCTATTACCGCGATGATTTTGCCGAGCGGCTTCGGCGCACTTTCGCGCCCGAGGGTGGCCGCGGCGGCTTTGCCGGCCGGGGTAATTTCCAAGGCAATTTTCAAGGCAATTCCGGTCGCCAATTCCAGCCCCGGGCTGCGGGAGGCGCGAATCGATTCGGGGGGCAAGGATTCGGTGGCGGCCGCCGCGGCGCGCCCGGCCCCACCCTGTTACCCTCCGGCCCCTACCAGGCGGCGAGCCCGCAGCTGGCGGCAAGCCCGATCATGCGCGGCCAGCGCAGCGCCATCTCCCGCCGTGAGGCCCTGATCCTGCAAAGCCTGATCAACCATCCCTGGCTGTTGCACGACCACCTCGAGGAGGTCGCCGCCCTGGAGCTGGCCCATCCCGAGGCCCACAAGCTCAGGGCCGGCATCATCGCCGCCTTTGCCAACGACCACCACCACTCCCCGGACCCCGGCGAGCAGGCCGAAAAGATGCGCGGCGATCTCGCCAGGAGCGGATTTTCGCAAGTTCTTCAAAGGGTTGAGAGCGGCATCACGACCGCGGCGGTGTGGGGCGCCCGCGAAGGGGCCGCCCCCGACGACGTTCTCGCCACCTGGCACCAGCTGGTTGCCTTGCATCGGCAATACCATTCACTACTTAGAGAGTTGAAGGACGCCGAGCTGGCCTTGGGGGAGGACCCCAGCGAGGCCAATTTGGCGTGGCTGCGTGACGTCAAGGCCCGTCTGGCCGAGGTCGACGGCACCGAGGCCCTGATCGAGGGTTTTGGCGAGCTGTCGGGCCGGTTCCAGAAGAGCGTGTGATGAAAGAATCATGCGGACGGCCGGAGCCGGAACCGCTAAAAGACTCGCCAAATCCAAGGTTTGGCGGCAAAAACAGGGTTAATCGAGGCTTAACGGTCTTGTAGCACTTTGGCCACCAGGCGGCCGCAGGCAGAACAGACGCGTCAGGAATGAATCCGCGCATTGCTGTTGGCACTACACCTGCATCCGCTGCGACAAAGAGGCTGACGAAGCGTTAGGCATTTCCGGCGAGAGAGAGTTGGGGGTGGCGAGAGACATGTGCGCCGCCCTTTCCGTGTCGAGAGCTGCCGAAGCGAGAGCGTCGGGCAACAGGTTCATGTGAATTCAGGCAGACGCGGCGAGCCGACTGCATTGAAGCGCGTTTAGGAGCAATGGATGGCCACCAAGGCAAAGACGCTGCAGGCGAAGGACAAGGAAAAAGACGACAAGGCAGCGGACGCGCCGGAAAAGGATTCCCAGGACGCGCCCTCGCCCTTGCTCGACCTGTCCGACGCCGCCGTAAAGAAGATGATCAAGCAGGCCAAGAAGCGCGGCTTCGTGACCTTCGATCAGCTCAACGAAGTCTTGCCGTCCGACCAGACCTCGCCCGAACAGATCGAGGACATCATGTCGATGCTCTCCGACATGGGCATCAACGTCACCGAAGCCGACGATAGCGAAGGCGAGGACGACAAGGACGAGGGCGGCGAGGACGAGACCGACAACGAGCTCGTCGAGGTCACCCAGAAGGCCGTCACCGAGGTCAAGAAGAGCGAGCCGGGCGAGCGCACCGACGATCCCGTGCGCATGTATCTGCGCGAGATGGGCACGGTCGAGCTCTTGTCCCGCGAAGGCGAAATCGCCATCGCCAAGCGCATCGAGGCCGGCCGCGAGGCGATGATCGCAGGTCTCTGCGAAAGCCCGCTGACCTTCCAGGCCATCATCATCTGGCGCGACGAGCTCAACGAAGGCAAGATCTTCCTCCGCGACATCATCGATCTCGAAGCCACCTATGCCGGCCCCGACGCCAAGGCCGGCATGAACAATGCGATGATCGCAGGTCCCACCGGCGAGAACGGCGAAGCGCCCGCCGAGGGCCAGGCCGCCGCTGCGACCGGCGCCCCCGCGCATGTCGCTCCGCCCGCCGCGCCGCCGTCGCCGACCCCGTTCCGTGCCGCACCTGCGCCGGGCGGCACGGAAGCCGGCGAGGAGAAGGATCCGGGCGAGGCCGCGGCCGAGTCCGACATGGACGACGACGAGTTCGAGAACCAAATGTCGCTCGCGGCCATCGAGGCCGAGCTGAAGCCGAAGGTGGTCGAGATCTTCGACAAGATCGCCGACAGCTACAAGAAGCTGCGCAAGCTTCAGGAGCAGGACATCCAGAACCAGCTCCAGAACGAGTCGCTTTCGCCGCACCAGGAGCGCAAGTACAAGAAGCTGAAGGACGAGATCATCGTCGAGGTGAAGTCGCTGCGCCTCAACCAGGCGCGTATCGACTCGCTCGTCGAGCAGCTCTACGACATCAACAAGCGCCTCGTCTCGCACGAGGGCCGCCTGATGCGCCTTGCCGACAGCCACGGCGTCGCGCGCGAGGACTTTTTGCGCAACTACACCGGCTCGGAGCTCGATCCGCGCTGGCTCAACCGCGTCTCGAAGCTGTCGGCCAAGGGCTGGAAGAACTTCGTCCATCACGAGAAGGACCGCATCAAGGACCTCCGTCACGAGGTGCATCAGCTCGCCGCGCTGACCGGCCTCGAGATCGTCGAGTTCCGCAAGATCGTGCACTCCGTGCAGAAGGGCGAGCGCGAAGCACGCCAGGCCAAGAAGGAGATGGTGGAAGCCAACCTCCGTCTCGTGATCTCGATTGCAAAGAAGTACACCAACCGCGGCCTGCAGTTCCTCGACCTGATCCAGGAAGGCAACATCGGCCTGATGAAGGCGGTCGACAAGTTCGAGTACCGCCGCGGCTACAAGTTCTCGACCTACGCGACGTGGTGGATCCGGCAGGCGATCACCCGCTCGATTGCCGACCAGGCCCGCACCATCCGCATCCCCGTGCACATGATCGAGACGATCAACAAGATCGTGCGTACGAGCCGCCAGATGCTCAACGAGATCGGCCGCGAGCCGACCCCGGAAGAGCTCGCCGAAAAGCTCGGCATGCCGCTCGAGAAGGTCCGCAAGGTCCTCAAGATCGCCAAGGAGCCGCTGTCGCTGGAGACGCCGGTCGGTGACGAAGAGGATTCACACCTCGGCGATTTCATCGAGGACAAGAACGCGATCCTCCCCATCGACGCCGCGATCCAGTCGAACCTGCGCGAGACCACCACGCGCGTGCTGGCGTCCCTGACGCCGCGCGAAGAGCGCGTCCTGCGCATGCGCTTCGGCATCGGCATGAACACCGACCACACGCTGGAAGAAGTCGGCCAGCAGTTCAGCGTGACGCGCGAACGTATTCGCCAGATCGAAGCGAAGGCGCTGCGGAAGCTGAAGCATCCGTCAAGGTCGAGGAAGCTGCGGAGCTTCTTGGATAATTAGGCTCGAGCTGCAGTGCAGCAATCAGAAAACCCGGCGTTCGCGCCGGGTTTTATTTTGGCCAAATTTCGTATAATTGACAATTATAGGTAGAGGTGTGCCGAAGTAGGTAGCTGAGATTTTAGGAACAAATTGAACTCAGGGTACGCGGCGCCGTCCCATTAGGCGGACGCTTGTCATTCCTTCAGACTGCAATGGTGTACATCATGATTGATTTGCCTGAGCTCGAGAGAAGGTTGTCACGCCCGCGTCCGGGACGCGCGATCCTGTTCACCGGAGCCGGTTTCTCTTGGGGGCCAAAGAATTCACTCAATGAGAAAGTCCCTCTTGGCCGCGAGTTCGCCGCTATAGACGGCCTGCCCGATGGATTACGTAGGAATCCCATCGTAAAAAACGCAAGACGATCTGCGAGCGAGGCATATGATTTGGTCGAGTAGTTGACTCCCGAGATTAGAGCCAACACGAGTAGTGCTCGCTGCCGTCCCACCTCACCGTCTACTACAACACCCGCTGCCCGGTCTGCGACGCCGGCATCGACTGGCAGCGCAACAAGCTGCTGGCGCTGGTACGCGCGGGGACGGTTGAGTTCAATGACATCAACGAGCAGCCCGATGCGCTGGCGCACTTTGGCGCTTCGCTCGACGACATCAGGCGCCGTCTGCATGCGACGGATGAGGCCGGCCGGCTCATCGTCGGTGCGGATGTCGCGATAGCGTTGTGGAGGCTGACGCCGGGGGAGGGGTGGCTTGCGGCGCTGCTCGGCAACCGTGTAGCGCTGCCGTTCACGGCGCTGGTGAGCGCCTGCTGATGTCGTCCTACTTCTTCTTCACCCCGACCCGCTCGATCCGCTTGATCTCGAGCGCGGGGCGGCCGCTCTTTTCCGCGATCTCGCGGTCCTGCTCCATGATGAAGTTGCGCGCGGGTTCGTCGCCGTCGAGGCCGCCGAGCAGCTCTGAGGGCACGCGGCGGTTGGAGCGCTGGGAATCGTCTTCATAGAAGACGTTGAAGAAGGCGAATTCGCCTTTGGGATTGGTTCCGGGTTTCTTGGCCATGGCGGCTTGTCGTCGATTGGAGGGCCGCAGTCAAATGACTTTGGCGGCCACCGACGTCAGTCCAGGCCCGAACGCGACGGGGATCGATGCGGCTGATTGAAATCGGGCTGCGGGGAGGGCGGCGGGCGCCTGTTGCGATCTGGCGAGACCCTTGCTCAACCAGCCCTTGTTCAGGCAACGCTTGCCTCAATAAACGGCGGGCCGAAGCCCGCCGTCTATTTCTGGTCTTCAGTGTCGCCCGGGGCTGGCGGGGCGACAACCTAAAATAGAAGGCTATAGAAAGTGCCCTGCGATGGCAAGGCAAATCGTGGCGGCGTCGATGTCGCAGCCAGCGGATCAGATATGCGGTGGTTGCGACGTGTGATTACCATCCACGTCGAAGCAATTGTTTAGAACGTCAAATCAATTTGTTCATCTTGCCGGCTTCGCGATGCAACGCGCGTGCCGTGCTGTGTCGGAAGGCGCGCCAACCTGCACCTCTTCCCGCCTGCGTGCAGACAGTGTGATCCCGATCCGCAATAGCGGGTTCCATCGTCGCCGCTCATGTCTCAATGCGTGCGCGTGCGCCGCGCCGTCTCCTGCACCGCGAGCCGCGAGCCGCGATCCGTGTCCGCCGCCCTTGCCGCTGTGCTCTTTAAGTCCCTGCGCCATGATCGCGCTGCCCATCGCAGCCGAGCCGAAGGTGATGAGGAAGGATGCCAGCAGCAGCGCGAGCGCGATGCCGGGCGAACTGTCGGCGAAGATCAGCTCGCGCAGATGTCCGGGGTTGAGCCAGAGCAGGCCGCCGACGAGCAGCGCCGCGGCGCAGGCGCCGATCGCGAGGTTGATGGCGAGCAGGCGGAACAAGGGGATGCGCAGGAGCGAGGGGCGGGCCGGCTTGTTCTGATGGTCGGGCATCGCTGGTTGCCTCAGACTTTGTCGCGCCCGGGAATGACGAGAGAGAGAAGTCTGCGGCATCCATCTCACGCCGTCCGCGCCGCGATGTTGACCCGCATCAAACTCCCGCGCGACGTTTCACGGCGCCACCAGCTCCACGCGCCGGTTGAGCGCGGCCGGCGTCCGTCGCGTTCGGGCCGACCGGCGCCAGCAATCCGACGCCGGCGGTGCGCAGGCGTGTCGGCACGATCCGAAAGCTCTTCACCAGCTCGGCGGCCACCGCCTCCGCGCGGCGCTTGGAGAGGTCGAGATTGTACTCATAGGCGCCCTGGCTGTCGGTGTGGCCGACGATGAAGACGTTCAGTTGCGGCTGGCTCGCGAGCAGCCTGGCGATCTGCTCCAGCGTCGGCCGGCTTTCCGGTTTCAGCACCGCCTTGTCGGTGTCGAAATAGATGCCGTAGAGCGCGATGTGGCCGGTCTCGCCAAGACCCTTCGCCATCGCGGCGGCGTCGACCATCTTGTTCGCGATGGCCCCGAGCTCGGCGATCGTGACCTGCGCGGTGATGTCCTGGTTGTTCTGGCTGACGATGACGCTGGCATAAATCTCGCGCCCGCCTTCGGCCTTGCGGCCGGCAAAATAGCGGTAGTTGAAACCGTCGACCCACATCTGCGGCACCGGCAGCGTGTCGATGCTTTCGGTGAAGGGGATGGCGCCGCAGGCGTCGGTGTCGCAGGCCAGCAAGGTCTCGAAGCCGGCCTTGGCAAGCTGCGTCTCGAAATTGCGTGACACCTCCAGGATCGAGGGCCCGGGATTGGTGCGATAGGCGATGCGGATGATGCGGCCCTCGAGCCGCCGCGCGTCGGTCGGCTGGCCGTCCCTGAAGCTTGCGGCCTGCATCCGTGCCGCGTCAAAATCCTTCACCACATAGCCGGTGACGACGCTGCCGGCGAACCGGCCGATGCCGGGATAGTCGCGCGCGCCCGCCACGTCGCGCGTCTGCGCGGAGGCGGGGATTGCGTGCAGGACGAGCAGGGCGGCAAGGACGAGCATTCCCGGGATGTTCTGCGGCGCGGACATCGGCACTCTCTGTCGGTTGCGGGGGACGGGACGCAAGACGTTAGTCTCGCGCGCCGTCCTGCCGGTTCTAACCGACGAACCAATCCCGGTTCGATTGTCCCGGAAAGCGCGCTGCCGCCTCAGGCCGCAGGTGTGGCCCGGCCGACGGCCGCACGCTCCTGCGCCGCCTGCTGCCGTTCCATCATGGTCTGCCAGAGCGTTGCGATGCTCGCTTGTGTCTGCGGCGCGATCAGGCAGTGGCCTTCATTGTCGAAGCCGCAGAACCGCACCGAGGGGTCCTTCTTCACTTCGATCAGCGCCTGGTTGATCATCTCCAGGCACGTCATGACCCCGCCGATGTCGGGCAGGCGGGTGTGATGCAGGATGTCCATCAGGCGGAAGGTCATCACCGCGGGCTGGCCGAAGCTGATGCCGGGACGGCCGAGCTCGAGCAGCACGTTCACGGCCGGAAGCACGCCCCTGATGTGCTCGAGCACGCCGGCAACGTCCTCCACGCTGCAGGCGACGAGATGGGAGGCCTGGGGCGGGATCGTCACGGGCGCGCGCGGCGCAAGGCCGAGCGAGGTGATGACCTCCTGCTCGATCCATTGCCGTACCGCTGCGGGGGCATTGCGGATCTGCTCGGCGGTCAAGGTAATTCCGGTCATGGACGCTTCTCCTGGGCGACTCTCCTGTTCGCTGCAATCTAGGAAGCGGGACGTGAGACAGTTTGATGCGGATCAAGCCTTCTGATTCAAGCCTTGCGCCTTCAAGCCTTGCGCTTTCAAGCCTTGAGCCTTCAAGCCTTGCGCTTTGACGCTCGCAGCTTTCCCGGGCATGATCCGCGCGCTGCTTCGCGCAGGTTTTTCAGGGGATTGCTCCACATGCTGAGACTGCTTCTCGCCGCCGCGTCCGTCATTTGTCTGGCCGGCGGATCGGCGCAGGCCGCGCGCTGCGGCGGCGACTTCAACAGCTTCGTCGCCAGCATGGCCCAGGAAGCGCAAGCGGCCGGCGTCTCGGCAAGCGTAACCAGCGCGGCGCTCAGCGGCGTCACCCCCGATGGCGCGGTGCTCGCCTTCGACCGGCGCCAGCGCCACACCTTCAACAAGAGCTTTGAGCAGTACGTCTCGACCCGCGTCGGCCCCGGCCGCATCAATGGCGGCCGCGCGCTGCTGCAGCGCCACGCCGCGCTGCTCTCGCGCATCGAGCAGCAGTTCGGCGTGCCCCGCACTATCCTGGTCGCGATCTGGGGCCTGGAGAGCGATTTCGGCAAGGGCGACATCGGCAAGATGCCGGTGGTGCGTACGCTGGCGACGCTCGCGCATGATTGCCGCCGCACCGACCTGTTCCAGGGCGAGCTGCTCGCTGCGCTGAAGATCGTGCAGCGCGGCGACCTGCCGCTGCGCGACCTGATCGGCGCCTTTGCCGGCGAGATCGGACAGACCCAGTTCCTGCCGTCGTCCTACATCAAATACGGCGTCGATTTCGACGGCGACGGCCATGTCGACCTCCGCCACAGCGTCCCCGACGTGCTCGCCTCGACCGCAAACCTGCTCCACACCAGCGGCTTCAAGATGGGCCAGCCCTACGGCGAAGGCACCGCCAATTTCGAAGCGATGCGCGAGTGGAACAGGGCGGTGGTGTATCGCAAGACGATCGGGTATTTCGCCGATCGGCTCGCGGGGCAGTGACGACACACGCAGTCTCGTAGGGTGGGCAAAGGCGCAAAGCGCCGTGCCCACCATTTCCATCCGTCGTCGGAAGTCGTGGGCACGCTCCGCTTTGCCCACCCTACGACGGCCCAGCTTGTCGTTTGTAGGATGGGTAGAGCGCAGCGAAACCCATCGCGTACTCTCTTTGCGGAAACATGATGGGTTTCGCTGCGCTCTACCCATCCTACGAATTCACGTCCCCTTCGCCATTTTCTCCAGCCGCCGCTGCAGCGGCGCCCAATACGTTGCCGGGCGGAAGCGCTGCAACAGGTCCATGAAGCGCGCGTCGTTGCCGATCAGGATGCGGGGTTCGTTCTTCTCGACACCCCTGATGATGCGCAGCGCAGCGTCCTTCGGCGTGGTCCTTGCCGCGGTCTCGAACCGCTCGATTGATTGCGCGCGGCGGGAATTGTCGGTGACGCCGACCCCGGTGCGGGAGTTGCGCGCGATGGCGGTGGCGACGCCGCCGGGATGCACGACCGACAGCCTGACCGGGCTGCCCGCCACCGCGAGCTCGTGCCGCACGCTCTCGGAGAAGCCGCGCACCGCGAACTTCGCCGCCGCATAGGCCGATTGCCCCGGCGGCGCGATGATGCCGAAGATCGAGGAGAGGTTGACGATATGCGCCTCGGGCCTCGTCTTCAGATGCGGCAGGAAGGCGCGCGTGCCGTGCACCACACCCCAGAAATTGATGTCGAACAGCCAGTCCATCTGCGCCTGGTCGATCTCCTCGAACGAGCCCATCAGCGCGACGCCGGCATTGTTGACGACGATGCCGAGCGCGGGATGCGCGGAGATCGCCTCGTTTGCGAACTGCGCGATGTCGTCGGGTTCGCCGACGTCGATGCGGTGCACGCTGACCTTGCGTCCCGCACCGATCTCGGCCGCGAGCGTCTTCAGCCCGGCCTCGTCACGGTCGGCCAGCGCGAGATCGCGGCCGCGCTGCGCAAGCTCGATCGCCAGCGCCCGGCCGATGCCGCTGGCGGCTCCCGTGATGGCGGCGGCGCCGCGAATCGTGGTCATGATGTTCCCCGTCAACCCCTGATGCGGGAACTATGCTTTACATTTTTTCAGAATGGAACCGAACCGCAGCCGAGTTGGCTCCTTAACTTACGTTACGCGAGCAAGCATTGGGAGACGCCGATGGGACAAGCACAACCATTTCGCGCGACTGCGCTGATCGTCGAGGACGACGTCATGCAGCGGGAGATGCTCAGCCTGCTGCTGGAGGAGAGCGGCTACCAGGTCATCCAGTGCGAAAGCGCCGAGGCCGCCGAGCGCGTCCTCGACAAGAGCGCCGGCGCGCTCTGCCTGATGATGACCGACGTCCAGCTCGCGGGGCGCATGACCGGCGTCGAGCTCGCGCACGTCGCCAAGGACCGCAATCCCAAGCTCGACGTCGTCGTCACCTCCGGCCGACCGTTGAGGCAGCCCTTGCCCGACGGCGCAAAGTTCTGGGCCAAACCCTGGGCGCCACTCGACGTGCTGCGCGAAGCCGAGCTCGCGCAACTGGCTTGAGCGAAGGTTTCACTATCAAATCCGTCATCCTGAGGCGAGTGATGGGGCGCTCAGCGCCCCATCGGGAGCCTCGAAGGATGCACGCCCGAGATGCAGCCGGGCCCTCGCCCTTCGAGGCTCGCCGAAGAGGCTAGCACCTCCAGCGACAACGGCTCCGCAGTTGCGCGGGGGTGACGGATGAGAACCTGAAGGCCCAAGGCCCGACTTTCCCGCCGTGACGCCGGGTGATAGCGTCGGCCCATGTCCTGGTCCTTCCTGCTCACCTCGCTCATCGTCGTCGCTTCCCCCGGCACCGGCGTGCTCTACACGCTGGCTGCGGCGCTGACGCGCGGCTCGCGTGCCAGCCTCGCCGCCGCCTTCGGCTGCACGCTCGGGATCGTGCCGCACATGATGGCGGCGATGCTCGGGCTCGCCGCCGTGCTCCACACCAGCGCGCTCGCCTTTGCCGCGCTGAAATGGGGCGGGGTGCTCTATCTGCTCTACATGTCCTGGCAGGCGCTGCGCGAACAAGGTGCGCTGGCGGTCGAGGGCGAGATCCGCGAGCGTTCGGTCGGCCGTGTGATCGTCACCGGCTTTCTGATCAACATCCTCAATCCGAAGCTGTCGATCTTCTTCCTCGCCTTCCTGCCGCAGTTCATCGCCGCGGACGAAGCCCATGTGCTGGCGCGCATGCTGGAGTTGAGCGGCGCCTTCATGGCGATGACCCTTGCGGTGTTCGTGGTCTACGGCCTCTGCGCCGCCTCGGTGCGCGAGCACGTCATCTCCCGCCCGCGCATCATGGCCTGGCTGCGCCGCAGCTTCGCCGCCGGTTTCGCCGCGCTCGGCGCCAAGCTGGCGTTCGCGGAACGGTAGGCTCTTCTTCCGGTCGCTCGTGGCTAGGCATTTGCACTTGCCGCCATCCTTCGAGACGCCCGCTTTAGGCGGGCTCCTCAGGATGAGGGCGGGGTGCGTAGCGGCTGCTTCAACGGGCACAGTGCCGCTTAGCCTCATCCTGAGGAGACCGCCGGAGGCGGTCGTCTCGAAGGACGAGGCGTGCGTTCAGGTGCAGCCGCTATAGGCCATTGCTCGGTCGTACGATTGAGAGAGCAAGCCAATAAAAAAGCGGGCCTCGCGCCCGCCGCCTTCAAACTCTCTACCCGAAGCCCGGGCGGAGCGAGGCTCCACCCGGGCAAAGAAACAGAAGCCTCGTTACTTCTTCTTCGCCTTCTTGGCCTTCTTCGCCTTCTTCTTCGTCGCCTTCTTCGCTTTCTTAGCCATAGGATCCTCTTAAGGGTTAATGGTGGAACGCGACACGAGGGATGCTCGGCGGAGGGCCAGCCTCGCAACATCCTCGACGACAAACTCAGCAGATTCGCGGGTCTCTGCCCCGCGCTGTCACATCCGTGTCATCGCGTTATCCACAGCTCAGATGCATTTTCGGGTGATTTTGGTGCGCGAATCCGCATCGCGGCGTCGAAGCCGCGTCGTCGCCGACATCCCTAACGATCCGACAACGAAGCGGCGCCGTTCATGAATCCAAAACCAAAGGCGCGTTTTGCCGGATCGCGGTGAGACTCCATTAAGCGCGAGGGCCGCATTCTTCTCCGCAAGAAAACGGGGATGGGTCATGGACGGACGGCTGCCAGGGACGGGGGGCGCGACGCTGCGCATGCCGCGCGCGTCATGCTGAACGTACCGACGCTCTGGACCGTCTTCGTCGTCAACTTCCTGGCGCTCGGCGTGATCTGGGCCTACGTGACGCGCTCCTATCCGAAGTTCGCCGCCGCGCGGTTCTGGATGGCATCGTCCTTCGTCGGCGCGATCGGGGCGATGACGGCCCTGGTCCGCCTGTTCGTCGCCTCTCCCCTCCCGCTTCTGCTCGGCGCGGCCGGCGTCATCGCCGCGAGCTGCCTCGCCGCGATGGGCATTGAGCGCTTCTATGGCCGGCCGGTCTCTTGGCGCCTCATGACGGCTACGGGAGGCTTGAGCCTTGCCGGCGTCGTGGTCTTCATGGTCGGCTTCGAGCACATGCAACTGCGCATGCTCAGCTACACGCTCGGTCAGGCCCTGCCGCTGGTGCTGGCGCTGCGCCTGCTGCTGTCGCCGCCGGAAGGGCGCGTCAGCCCGGGCGCGCGGCTGTCCGGCATCGTCATCCTCACCATCATCGCGATCCTCATTGCCCGCACGATCGGCAATCTGCTCGGGCATGATCTCTCGGCGAAGGCCGGCGGCCAGACCCATGCCGTCATGGTGCTGGGGCTGCTGTTCCTGTCGATGACGCTCAATTTCGGCTTCCTGCTGATGGCGATGGACCGGCTGCGCGGCGAGGTCGCCGATCTCGCGCTGCTCGACGATCTCACAGGCGTCGCCAACCGGCGGCATCTGCTGCAGCGCCTGACCGAGGAATGCGCCCGCTCGGAGCGTAGCGGCGCGCCGTTCTCGCTGCTGGTGATCGATCTCGACGGCTTCAAGACCATCAACGACACCCACGGCCATGCCGCCGGCGATGCCTGCCTGCAGCACTTCACACTGATGGCGCAGACGCGGCTCCGGCCCGGCGACATGCTGGCCCGCACCGGCGGCGACGAGTTCTGCGTCGTGCTGCCGTCCTCGTCCTTGCGCGAGGCCGCCGCGATCGCCCGCCGCGTGCTCGAGGTCTGCCGCCAGGATGCCGAGGCCTGTACCGGCAGCGAGATCCCGATCGCGATCTCGATCGGCGTCGCGCAGTGGGATCGCGGCATCGGAGAATTCCCGGATCGCCTGATGGCCAATGCCGACCACGCCCTCTATGCCGCCAAGAAGAACGGCAAGAACGATTTTGCCGTCTACGATCCGTCGCCGCCGCTCTCGCCTGAGCCGATCGGCCGGGGCGAGACCGCGCGCCATTTCGCCTGAGGCCATGCTAGGTTTGGTCTCTGTTGGACCTGCATGATGATCGCTCGCCTGCTCGCGGCCGCCCTGGCCGTTTTCTTTCTGACCGCCCCCGCCGCTGCCGTGGATGCTGAGCTCGCAAAGCTCGCCCGCGCCTCCGGCACGCCCGACATTCCCGGCCTGAAGATAGTCTGGCTGGCGCCATGGGGTGACGTCCGGAGCGCAAGACCCTGGCGCAACATCATCGTGCACCAGACCGAAGGGCCGGCGGGCTCGGCGCGCGGCGGCGCGCAAGCGCAAGCGAAGACCCCGACGCGGCGCGGCGTCACCGTGTGGGTCGAGACCGACGGCACGGTCTATTGGGCGGTCGCGGAAAACCTGGTGCCGACCCATGGCGACGGCGCCAACCGCAACGACAACAAGTTCATCGACAACCGCGCGACCTATCGCCAGGTCGTGCGCGACAATTCGATCGGCGTCGAGTTCGCCGGCAATTATCCTGATGTCGCGGCCGGCCCCACCGAGGCGCAGGTCGCTGCGTGGCAGATCCTCGTGAAGGTGCTGCGCGCGCGCTACGACATCCCGCTCGAACGCGTCTATGCCCACAACTGGATCGACTACAAGGACGCGCGCTATTGCGAAGGCTGCTGGCTCGCGACCCTGGCGAGGATGTGGGGGGAGTGACGGAGGCGTCACACCGCCTGCGCCATCCAGCCGAAGAACCGTCGCATCAATCCCGGCCGCTCCGGCAATTCGGGCGGTCCATCTGCCGCCAGCACGCGTTTGAAGAAGTAATCCAAAAACACCACGTCGTTCGGCTCGGTGACGGTGAAATTCTCCTCGCCGAAGAACACGCTGTAACTGAAGAAGAACGGATCCATGAGCGGGATGGTCGCTGTGCCCGCATAATCCTTCGATATCACGAACTCGGACGGCTCCAGCCCGCGCTCGCGCATCGCCTGCTCGACCAGCGGCAGCTTGCGCATGAACTGGGCTGAGAAGCCGCCGACGGTGGATTGCAGGATGATCGACATGGTGATCGTCCAATCGATGCTGTCGGTCCGATCATTCTGGGTCGGATGACCGGCGAGGCCGGTTCAAGATGACTGGCCCCGCGCCTCCGCGAACATGCTGGACATCACACGCAAAAAAGCCGGCGTTGCCGCCGGCTTTCTGTCTTTTCGATCCGCCAATTTCTCGCCGCGGCGAAGCCCGCTTAGTGCGCGGCTTCCAGCGCGGCCTGTTCGGCCCTTGCGATCGTGCCCTTGACCGCGGACTGCACCTTCTCGAAGGCGCGGACCTCGATCTGGCGGACGCGCTCGCGCGACACGCCGAACTCGGCAGCGAGGTCTTCCAGCGTCATCGGCTCATCGGCGAGGCGGCGAGCCTCGAAGATGCGGCGTTCGCGCGGGTTGAGCACGCCCATGGCGCCGTTCAGCGCGTCACGGCGTTCGTCATACTCCTCGTGCTCGGCCAGCATGGCTTCCTGGTTGGGCGTATTGTCGACCAGCCAGTCCTGCCATTCGCCGGCTTCGCCGTCGTCGCGGATCGGTGCGTTGAGCGACGCGTCGCCACCGAGGCGGCGGTTCATGTCGATCACGTCCTGATCGGTGACGCCGAGGCGCTTGGCAATGATCTTCACCTGGTCGGGGCGCAGATCGCCCTCGTCCAGCGCGTTGATCTTGCTCTTCGCCTTGCGCAGGTTGAAGAACAGCTTCTTCTGGTTCGCGGTGGTGCCCATCTTCACGAGCGACCAGGAACGCAGAATGTACTCTTGAATCGACGCCTTGATCCACCACATGGCGTAGGTGGCGAGACGGAACCCCTTCTCGGGTTCGAAACGTTTCACCGCCTGCATCAGGCCGACATTGCCTTCCGAGACGACCTCGGAGATCGGCAGGCCGTAGCCGCGATAGCCCATGGCGATCTTGGCCACGAGCCGGAGATGGCTGGTGACGAGTTGGTGCGCCGCGTCGCGATCGTCATGCTCGCGCCAACGCTTGGCGAGCATGTATTCCTGCTGGGGTTCCAGCATCGGGAACTTGCGGATCTCGGCGAGGTAACGGGAAAGGCCGGATTCTCCATTGAGGACCGGCAAAGCAGCGGTACGGGCCATACTGAAGCCCTCCAAAGGTTCAGGCCCCCGATAGCGGCGGGCCAGGCAGACGACCGCTGTGTTAAAGCCGGCCGTAGCTGCGATGTTCCGTTGGTCATTTCCAACGCACGCGCAATATACCCCATGGGGGGCCAAAAAGGGAAGGATTGCTGACGTCACGACCCCGTGTGGCAGCTATAACTTTTTGTAATGTAACGCTTTTCTTAAAGGGCCTGCGTCATACCGCCGCTTTCAGGGAGCCCTGGAGGAGAAGCAAATCCTCCGGCAAAGCCGCCTCCCAGTGGAGTAATTCTCCGGTCCTCGGGTGCTCCAATACCAGCAAATACGCATGCAGGGCCTGCCGCCCAAGCGCGGTCAGCGCGACCTGCGACTCGGGACCGAGCTGGTTCGCCTTGGTCTTGAAATGCGGGCCATAGACCGCATCGCCCATCAGGGGATGACCGATATGGGCGAGGTGGACGCGGATCTGGTGGGTGCGCCCGGTCTCGAGCTCGCAGGCCAGCAGCGTCGCGATCGGCTTGCCGTCGCGCCCGTTAAAACTCTCCAGGATCTCCCAATGCGTCACCGCCTCGCGGCCGCCCTGGCGCACCGCCATCTTCTCGCGCGCATGCGGATGGCGGTCGATCGGCGCGTCGACGGTGCCGCGATGGCGGCCAGGGACGCCCCAGGCAAAGGCCATGTAGCCGCGGCGCATTGCACCGGTGCGGCCGTGGTCGGCGAATTGCGCGGTCAGCGAGGCGTGGGCGAGGTCGTTCTTGGCGACCACCATCAGTCCCGTGGTGTCCTTGTCGAGCCGGTGCACGATGCCGGGCCGGCGCACCCCGCCGATGCCCGACAGCGAAGAGCCGCAATGGGCGATCAGCGCGTTCACCAGCGTGCCGGTCTCGTGGCCGGCCGCGGGGTGCACGACCAGGCCCTTGGGCTTGTTGATGACGACGATGTCGTCGTCCTCGAACACGATATCGAGGGCGATATCCTCCCCCTTCGGCTCCGGCGGGGCCGCTTCCGGCACGTCGATTATGATCGTATCGCCGGATGTGACGTGATAAGCGGGGTCGCGGACCGCGGAGGCCTTCAGGCTCACCGCGCCCGCCAGGATCAGGGCTTTCAGCCTCGATCGCGACAGGTCGGTGAGGTGGACCGCCAGCACGCGGTCGAGCCGGGTCGAGCCCTCGTTGCCGGCGACGACAACCTCCAACCTTTGCGCAGAGCCAGAATTTTCCATGACGACGACTGATACCGCTGTTCCCGAACCGAGCCCCGAGCAGGCCGCGCTGTTCGCGCGGGTGCGGCGGATGATGCTGATCGCGGGGTTGACCACGGCGCTGGCGATCTGCGCCGTGCTGATCGCGGTGGGCTACCGCCTTTTCAAGTCCGAGGGAAGGGCGGCCGAGGCGGCCAGTGACGTCACCGCCATCCTGCCGAAGGGCGCCAAAATCGTCTCGACCGGCCTCGCCGGCGACCGCCTCGTTGTCAGCCTGGATGTCGGCGGTGTCATCGAGATCCGCACCTTCGACGCCCATACCCTCAAGCCGGCCGGACGGCTGAAATTCGCCAATGAGCCGTAAAAGGCTCCTCGGGGTCCTTGCGGCGGACAAATTTCGAGGCTATTGGCTAGCCCTCACGCTCCCTTCGTCTAGCGGTTAGGACGCGGCCCTCTCAAGGCTGAAACAGGGGTTCGATTCCCCTAGGGAGCGCCAAATCCGCGATATTCCTCGACTTTTTGCTGCGCCCCCATCCGACGGCGGCCCCGTCCGGCCGCGCGATCTCGCTTGGTCATAGGTTGCGCGCCGCAGCGTCGACGCTGATGCTGATGAAGCGATCGAGTGGACCCGCCCTCACATTCACTCCGGCGCAAAGTAAGCCACATCGCGCCGTCGCTTCCGTGCCGCGCGATGGTTGCATGACGAGGCGCGCGGCTCGGGCTCCGCTCGACGCCTGTTTGAGCGGCGATCGCGAGAAGAGCCCTGGCCGTAAGCCCTGGCCGTAAGCCTTGGCCGTGAGTCCTGGCCGCAAGTTCAGTGATGCGCCGAAATGCTCCTGACGGTCTCGGTGAGCATATCACCGGACGCGGAATGGCCGACGTCGCCCAGGCTGATGATGCCGACCATCCGCTTGCTCTTGTTGATCACCGGCAGCCTGCGGACCTGCAGCTTCTCCATGTGATGCATCGCCTTGGCGAGGTCATCGTCCTCGCGGCAGCAATGGATGCCCTCGGTCATCACGTCGCGCGCCGTCGCGCGGCCGGCATCGAAGCTGTGGCTCGCGAGCCCTTTGCAGACGATATCGCGGTCGGTCACCATTCCGACCAGCTTGTCATCCTCGCCAATCGGAATGCAGCCGATGTCATGCGCCCGCATCAGTTTGGCAAGCTCGGTGATTGGGGTGTTGGGGCTGACCCAGTCGACACCCTTGTGCATCACGTCTTTGACTTTCATGGCGAGCCTCCGTTCGTGGGTTTCAAGTGCGTTGATGCAATGCAACGGCCCCCCAATCTTCCGAACTCCGACCAGACAAGCGCAGACACTCTCGCCGCCACCCTGCGGAACAGTATGACGGCGACCTCGCGGCCAGAGTTCCCGCCCAAGATCGCAACGGCAATGGGCGGTCTACAAAATCCTCAGTCATGCGCGCTGAAGCGCCCGTGCGGTGCGTTGGCCGTCAGGCGCGCAAACTGCGCGTGACCCATATGGAGCAGCGTCTCATGATCGCCGGCTTCCATATAGATGTCTGGCTGGGCCTCGATGCTGTCGTCGACGATCATTTCCAATCCGTAGCATTTGCCGACGGCGGGAACCGCACCGTGTGCACAGTCGCTGAACAGCCGATTGACCTCGGTTTCATTGGCCATGTGGACATTGTCGCCGAGGCTTGTCCTCAGGTCCGACAGGCGGAGGTGATGCGATGCGGGCAAGATGGCCAGCATGTATCCGCCGTCGCGCCGCAACACGATGCCCTTGGCGAGGCGGTCCCCCGAGATATGGCATGCCTCGGCCGTTCGAGCCGACGTCATGCTGAGTTCGTGCGGGATCACCTCGTACTGGATGTTCTCAGCGGCGAGGTATTTTTGGAGCGTGGGAGCAATGGCCATGACATCACCTCCGATGCGGAATGCAAACCATCCACCGTGAGGTCGACCCTGCAGACTCTCGCCATACGATGGGCGGCTGCCTGACTAGAGACTCAACATAGGTCTTCCATCCGCAAGCTGCAAATCATCATCAGATAGTCGGATAATCGCCTCCTCTTTCGAACCGGCTCTTGCTGCGCTCCGTTTGGGCACCAGGTCTCGCCGAAGTTGTATGGCAATTTCAATTACATAAGAGTTCGCGATGTCCTGAGCGGCGCGCCGGACAAATCCTAAGCCATTGAAAACCTGCACACTCTGGGCAACCATGTGAGCCTGGAGAGACCGCTCTGCTACGCACGTAGCCTCACAGGATGGTCCGCAATGGCGACTTCGGGTCACATGCAGCGCGCTTCGCGAACATCCGCTCCCATCGTCACGCCGGATGCTCAAATCAACCTCGCGGTCGCAGCATGGCAATCCTGATCCCCAGTCTGGGCTTCGCGCGCTTCGACAGCCGTGGAGAGCTACGACTCGCGGAACGGCTCAAGGACTTCCTCGAAGAGAACGCCGTCGTTTGGCACAACCTCCCTGTTGGCCCTCTCAACCGGCATCCGGATTTCATTATCGTTCATCCCGCGAGCGGCCTGCTCGTGCTCGAGGTGAAAGACTGGCGGCTGGAGACGATCGTTTCGGCGGACAAGACCAAGGTCGAGTTGCTGACAAGTCGTGGTGTCGTACGGGAGACCAATCCCCTCGAGCAGGCTCGCAAATATACGTTCGAGGTCGTGCGCACCTTGGAGCGCGATGGGCAATTGCTGTTTCCGCCCGGTCATCGCTACATGGGCCGATCCCTTCTTTCGTTCGGCTTCGGGGCCGTGTTCACGAATATCACGCGCAAGCAGTTCGACCAGACCAATCTCAAGGATGTCTTCGTCGAGCATTTATGTGTGTTCAAGGATGAAATGACGGAGGGCGCCGATCCCGAAGAATTCCGGTCGAGATTGTGGCGCATGGTTTATCCGCGTCTCGGAGAACCTCTATCGATGCCGCAGTTCGACCGGCTGCGTGCGCTGCTCTTTCCAGAAATACGCATACGACAGATTGCCCTGCCTCTGGACGACGCGACTGGGGTCGATCCTGCGGACCGGACGCTTGCGGTCATGGATATGCATCAGGAGCAGTTCGCGCGCAGTCTGGGAGAGGGGCATCGGATCATTCGCGGCGTCGCCGGATCGGGCAAGACGCTGATCCTGGCCTTCCGGGCCGAGTATCTGGCGCGCGCGGCGTCAAAGCCGGTGCTCATCCTGTGCTACGCCAATGGCATCGCCGGGCGGCTTGAGGATGCCATGCAGAGCCGGGGCGTAGAGAACCGCGTTCAGGTTCTTACCTTTCATTCCTGGTGCTACCGGATGCTGCGGACGTATGGGATTCCCGCCCCATCAGAGCGAGACTATCCTGACTACGCAAAGCGACTGGCTGCGAGCGTTTCAGAGGTCGTGAAGGCTGTAGATGAAGGCCATATCCCGGCGGAGCAGTACGACGCTGTCCTGATTGACGAGGCCCACGACTTCGAGCCGCAATGGCTCGCGCTTGCGGCCAAGATGGTGAACCCGCGCACCAAGGCGTTGATGGTCGTCTACGACGACATCCAGGCCATCTACAAAGGACGTGAACGGCCGGTGTGGAGTCAGCTCGGCATCGAAGCCAAGGGCAGAACGACCGTGTTGAAAGTCAACTACCGCAACACGGCGCAAATCGTCGCCTTCGCGAGACGCTTCGCTGCAGACGTCATTGGCGCTCCGGGCATCACGGCCGACGATGAGCACGCCATCCTGTTGCCCGAAGATGCGGGTCGGCAAGGACTGGAGCCGGACGTTCGGCGGTGCGTGAGCGTCGACGCAGAAGCTCACTGCGTCGCCGAATGGTTTCTCGATCGGAAAAAGGCCGGGTACGAGTGGTCGCAGATGGCGTGTCTCTATCCGGAGCACTGGATCGGCGGGCGGGTCGCGCAGATACTCGCCACGCATGGCGTGCCGATCGATATGGCCAAAGACAATCGCAACAGAGTCTCGATCAAGCGGGTGGCCGTGCGGTTCTTGAGCATGCACAGTGCGAAGGGGCTGGAGTTTCCCTGCGTCGCCATCGCTGGCCTGGGCTTGCTCGGCCGTCACGGTGAGACCGTCGAGGAATGCGTCCGATTGACCTATGTCGGGGTGACCCGGGCGACTCACGAGGCGCTCCTGACCTATTCGAGCGAGTCCGCCTTGGTGCAGCGTTTGATTGCGTAGACTGGCACAGCCGCTCCCTCACGCCGTCGTGCCGTCGATCGAGCGGCGGATCACCTTCTGCACTTCCCCATTCGACAGGAACAGGTCGTGGTTGATGATGCCCAGCCTTCCTGGGAGGCATCGACCACGCGCACGCCGAGCCGGGCGATGGCGGCTTTCTCGGCGGCGCCGACCCGCGTCATTCCGCCTGCGATCGATGTCGATGTCGGGCGCAATTATGGTGACAGTGCACTCAATTCGCTCCATCGTCGCTACTCGATAGCGGAGAGCTGGCTCATTATGGAAATCCAATTGAGTACACTGTCACTTGTAATTCTGATGATTGCGCGAAGGCGAGACAGACCATCTCGCCTCCCATGGAAATGCAATCAGTGGCAGCTGCTGCATTCGCAGCTTCGACTAGCGGTGAATTGAGTGCCCCGTCACCCCGATAGCGAATTCCTCGTCGCGCGAAGTATCTCGTCCGACAGCTTGGGATCGTTCACCGCCCGGGCGAGGACCAAGGCCCCGACCAGGGAGGCGGTGGCGGCGAGCGCCTTGTCCCTACTCTGCCGTGGCTTCAGCGTGGAGGCCATTCGGCCGCTCAGGAAAGCGATCGCGCCCCGCACGCCGGCCGTGAAGCGCTCTCTCACGCCGCGGCTCTGGCGCGACATCTCGCAAGCCAGGGCGGCAAAGGGGCAGCCGCTTGCCGGATCGTCGCGATGGGCCGGCGAGAGGTAGTCCGAAACGTAATCGTCGAGAGCAAAGGCCTCGGGCAATTCCTGCGCCTTGGCCGCGATCGCGTAGGCCACCGCTTCTTCGACGAGCCGTTCCTTGGAACCGAACTGACTGTACAGGCTGCCGTGTGTCATCCCGGCCGCCTCGGCAAGAGCATCGACACCCACGCCGGAGATGCCGCGCTCGCGCATCAGGCGGGAGGCGGTATCGAGGATGCGCTCGCGATTCTTCGCCGCCTGTTCTTTTGAAACGCGCATGTTCGCTGGTCCTCAATCACGGGGCTTGACAATTATAATTACGGTCGTCATGTATATCAATAGTTACGATCGTAATCAAAATGTTTCTAGCCGAGTGGTGGCGCCGGAGAGGCTTATGAACAGGATTGAACCGAAGATCGCGCTGGTGACCGGCGCCTCGTCAGGAATCGGACAGGCCACGGCGGAGCGGCTTGCGAACGCCGGCTATAACGTGTTTGGCACCAGCAGGCGGGGCACACAGGCTGGCAAGCATCCGTTCGAGATGCTGTCACTCGACGTGACCAGCGATGCATCGGTAGAAGCAGCCGTCAGCGAAGTGATACGGCGCGAGGGCCGCATCGACCTGCTCGTGAACAATGCCGGCTTTGGTGTTGCCCCTGCGGGGGCGGAAGAGAGCTCGATGGATCAGGCACGAGCGATCTTCGACACGAACTTCTTCGGGCTGATCCGGATGACGCGGGCCGTCGTGCCACACATGCGACGCCAGGGGAGTGGCCGCATCATCAACATCGGCTCTGTGCTTGGCTTTCTACCGATGCCGTATGGCGCGCTCTATGCCGCAACCAAGCACGCGGTGGCCGGCTACTCGGAGTCGCTCGACCATGAACTGCGCACGAGAGGCATTCGGGTCTCGGTGATTGAGCCCGCGTACACCAAGACGCCGTTCGACGCGAACTTCCTGGAGCCCGATGCCAAGCTCGATGAATATCGCGAGGCGCGCGCGGGCGTGACCAAGAGGGTGAACGAGGTGATGGCAACGGCCGAACAGCCGGCCGTAGTGGCCGAGACCGTGCTGAAGGCGGCGAGCGCGATGCGGCCGCAAGTCCGGTACGCGGCTGGCAGCCTCGCGAAGCGCCTGCGATTCTTGCGGCGATTTGCGCCAGTCGGCTTGGTGGATGCCGGCATACGAAAAGACCTGCGTCTTGATGTGCGGGCGTCGCAGTCCGCCCGCACCGCCCGGGCCTTCTGACCGCAACAACCGGCGTACGCGCGGCCACTTGCCACCGCGACTGCAAGGAACCTTCGGACCGAGAGGGAAGATGAAAGCTCTTGTCTTCAAACGTTACGGCAAGCCGAATCAGGTCGCATTGGCTGAAATTCCCCGGCCGACGCCCAAGCCGAACGAAATTCTGGTCCAGGTTCACGCCGCGGGCTTGAACCCGATCGACAACATGATTCCCAAAGGAACATTCAAGCCCATCCTCAAGTTTCAGCTGCCGGCAACGCTGGGCAGTGATCTTGCGGGCGTCGTCGTCGAGGTCGGAAGCAGCGTGACCCGCTTCAAGCCGGGCGATGCCGTCTTCGCCAGCATCTTCGATTTCGGAACCGGTGCTCTCGCCGAATTCGCGCGCGTGCCGGAGCATGCCGCCGCGCTCAAGCCGCCAAACCTGGACTTCGTGCAGGCGGCCTCGATCCCGATGGTCGGCCTGACATCGTGGCAGGCGCTCAAGGAGCGCATGCGTCTCAAGCCCCATCAGAAGGTGTTCATCCCCGCGGGCGCCGGCGGGATCGGCACCTTTGCGATCCAGCTCGCGACATATCTCGGAGCCCGGGTGGGAACGACGACCAGCACAGGAAATGTCGATCTGGTGCGCAGCCTCGGGGCTGACGAGGTGGTCGACTACAAGACACAGCAATTCGAGGACGTGCTGCGGGACTACGACGCCGTGCTAGGCACGGTCAGGGGCGATGCGCTCGAAAAATCGCTTCGGATCCTGAAGCCGGGAAGCACGATAGCTTCGCTCATCGGGCCACCGGACGCCGCGTTCGCGCGCGCCCGAGGGATGAACTTCTTCATGGTGTTCCTGTTCGGATTGCTGAGCCGCAAGATCATTCGCCATGCCGGCAAGATTGGCGCGGAATATTCATTCCTGTTCGTGCATCCCGACGGTAGCCAACTCGCCGAGATCGGCGAGCTTCTCAAGGCCGAGCGCATCCGGCCGGTGATCGACAAGGTATTTCCGTTCGAACAGGCGAAGGCGGCGCTGGCGTATCTCGAAAAGGGGCGAGCCAAGGGGAAGGTCGTAGTCCAGATGAGGTCAAGCGCCAATTCTGGCTAACAAAACGTCCATACCGCGTCCAACAACGAGGTGTTTCGGAAGGGCCCGGGGAGCGCCATTTCGTCGGCCACCCCCAGAATTCGGCCGCCTTCCCCTCGTAGCCGCGACGACGATGCTCAGGAGCCAGCTTTCGCATGGCTCGGCGCAGCCACTCTCTCACGCCGTCGTGCCGTCGATCGAGCGGCGGATCACCTTCTGCACCTCCGAATTCGACAGGAACAGATCGTGGTTGATGATGCCCCAGCCTTCCTGGGAGGCATCGACCACGCGCACGCCGAGCCGCGCGATGACGGCCTTTTCGGCGGCGCCGACCCTGGTCATTCCACCTGCGATCTGGCCCGACAGCGCGAGTGCGCGGTCGTTCGTCGCGGCGATCACGGTGATCTTGCCGGCCAGCGGACCGATGCGCTGGATCGCCGACGAGAACACGTCCATGTCGATATCGGGCGCGGCAAACACGACCGCGCCGATCTTGCTCGTGACGGTGTCGCCGTATCGCGCATGGAGCTGACGCAGGCTTTCGAGCGTCAGCATGGTTCCCATGCTGTGGGCGACGATGTGCACGCGGCCGGCGCTTGGCGCCGACACGAGCGCGGAGAGCACGCGTTCGAAATCGTCGCGCGACCACATCGCGCTGTCGCGGTCATAGGCATAGTCGAACAGGCCGGCCTTGGAGGGCCAGGAGAACACCATCGTCCGGCCGCGGAACTTGATGCCATCGGAGAGATGGGCGCCGTCCAGCACGGCCGTCTCGAATGTCTGCTTGAAGCCGTGCACATAGATCAGCACGTCGCCTGTCCCGGCCTGCGCGGCGAGATCGCCAGCGTCGGCCGGCACCGGTTCGACCCGATCAAGGCGCCAGTCGCCAAGTCCAACGGAGGCGAGGGACAAACGGCTCTCGTCCGGCGCCGCCAGCTTGGCCCGCGCGACCGTCATGGCCGTCGCGCGTTCCGGCCCAAACCAGGGTTTGGCACGGGCGCCGTTGACGGGCTTGCGCGTGGTGGTGACAAGCACTGTCGGGTCAAGCGAGAGCGACGACGCGTCGAAGCGCGCGCCGGTTGCACCCAGGCCAGCGCATCCGCCGAGTGCGACGGCACTTCCTGCCGACATAAGCCCGCCGAGGAAAGCGCGGCGCGAAACGGAATGACGGGAGTCGCGTTGCTGAGGACGTCGGACGATCACTGGGAACCTTTGGGAACTTTGCCCACCTCACGCCGCCCCGCCTAGCTCACTGAATGACAATGCAGGCGAGAAGACGGCGGAGCCGCTTCGCGGCCGGTTCAAAAGTCATGGCCTTCGAACAGGTGCCGCATCAGCCGATGATGCCGATCGCGTGGAGCGTGCACAATCGCGCAAGGCTTACTCCGTGGCTTTCGCCGCGTAGGCCCCGCCCCGTCAAGCGAAACAGGCCAGAGTTCTGTCAAACCCCTCCCCGCAAAAATATTCCCCTTTACCGAAATTCGGATTTGTCGTATGTGTCGGCCATCCCAGCCCACCAAAGGGGCGGTCGTACGTCGTTTCGAACGCGGGCGGGGAGTTGCGGTGGATGCGGGCGGCGTTAAAGGCGGAGCTTGCGCGTGCAGGGCGAGAGAACCTCGTGAGCGCGCGTGACCCGCGAAGACGAACGGCGCTCCTGCGTACGGCAAAACCGCGTGGTCCTGGCCGTCGTTGCTACGGTCAAGCCTTTCGCGGAGATGCGAGCGAGCCCAACCGGGCAGACTGCATCATCCAATTCGCGGGGCGAGGGAGGCCAGAAGGAAAGTTCGGCTCCCGGGAGAGCGCGGCATATTGGCCGTCAGACCATCGCGCAGGGAAGGCCTGGTATCGGCTGCCCTGTGTCTCCCCTGTGCATTGCGTGTGCAATCTGTTCAGCACGGGGGCTTTACGGGTGCCAGCCGGCGCCCGGCCTTCCCTGCGCCCTTTCTTTCGAGAGGGTGAGGAGAGCAGCATCACTCGGGCAAAACATGCCGCGAGGACGCGTGCGCGCGTCCGCGGGTTGCCTGCCAGATGACCTTCCGTGCGAGCATGCTGCGTCGGCTTCAGTGGAGGTGGTCGTCGCTTCCGGAATCTGCCTTGATGCGTTTTCGAGGTGGAGGGAGTGACGATATGAGCGGCTTGGTGATCTCTGGCGGCCGGGTGGTGGATCCCGCGACTGGGATGGACGCCGTCGGCGACGTGGCGGTGGTGGACGGCAAGGTCGCCGCGGTCGGCACGGGCCTCGGCAGCGCCGAGCGGGTGATCGACGCGACCGGGCTCGTGGTCGCCCCCGGCTTCATCGACCTGCACGCCCATGGCCAATCCATTCCGGCGGACCGCATGCAGGCGTTCGACGGGGTGACGACGACGCTCGATCTCGAGGCCGGCGTGCTGCCGGTCGGGTCCTGGTATGAGCGCCAGGCGAGAAAAGGCCGCGTGCTGAACTACGGCGCCGCTACCAACTGGGCGTTTGCGCGTATCGGCGCGATGACCGGCTCCAATGCGGAGAGCTCGCTGGAGGCGTTCGGCAACGCCATGCGCGACCGCCGCTGGATGGACAACGTGGCGAGTGATGCGGAAGTCGCCGGCATTCTCGAGCGTCTTTCGCGCGGTCTCGATGAAGGCGGCATCGGCGTCGGCATCCTCAATGCCTACGCGCCGGGCGCCGGCGTGCAGGAGCTGACCGCGGTCTGCCAGCTCGCCGCCGCCAAGGACGTGCCGACCTTCACCCACGTCGCCTTCATGTCGCGCATCGACCCCGAGAGCGCGGTGGAAGCCTATATTCGCCTGATCGGCTATGCCGGCGCCACCGGCGCGCACATGCACATCTGCCATTTCAATTCGTCGAGCAAGACCGACGTCGAGCGTTGCCGCGTGCTGATCGCGAAGGCGCAGGCGCAGGGCCTGCCCATCACGGTCGAAGCCTATCCTTACGGCACCGGTTCGACCGTGCTGGCCGCCGCCTTCTTCAGCGACCCCGAATTCGTCGAACGCAACGGCACCGGCTACGATTCCGTGCAGCGCGTGACCGACGGCTATCGCTTCCATGACCGCGAGGAGCTCTTGAAGGCGCAGGCCGAAGAGCCGTCCTCGCTGGTGCTCTGGCACATCCTCGACATCGATAACAATGCGCATCACCGCGACCTGCTCGACATGTCGGTGCTGTATCCCGGCGGCGCGATCGCGTCCGACGCGATGCCGTGGACGACGTCGGACGGCAAGACCTACACCGGTGATGCCTGGCCGCTGCCTGACGATGCCACCTCGCATCCGCGCTCGGCCGGCTGCTTCACGAAATTCATCCGCGAATGGGTGCGCGAGCGCAAGACCGTGTCGCTGCTCGAAGGCGTGCGCAAATGCGCGCTGATCCCGGCGGAAATCCTGTCGCAGAGCACGCCGGCGATGCGCGCCAAGGGCCGGCTGACGAAGGACGCGGACGCCGACATCGTCGTGTTCGACTACGAGAAGCTCTCGGACCGTGCGACCTTCACGGCGATGAACCGTCCCTCCGAAGGCGTGCGGCATCTCGTGGTCAGCGGCCAGGTGCTGATCAGCGACGGCGTGCTGGATCTGGCGGCGCGGCCGGGTAAGCCGGTGCGCCGCCCCGTCGTCGGGGGCTGACCCATGCCGGTCCCCATTCTCCTGGTGACGGGCTTTCTGGGGGCGGGCAAGACCACGGTCGTGAACCATCTGTTGGCGCATGCGGAGGGACGGCGGATCGCCGCGATCGTCAACGATTTCGGCGCTATCAACATCGATGCGGAACTGATCGCGGGCGCCAGCGACGGCGTTGTCAGCCTCGCCAACGGCTGCATCTGCTGCTCGCTCGAAGGCGATCTCCTGCGCACGCTTTCGACACTGCTGCGGCGAGATCCGAAACCGGACTACATCGTGATCGAGACCAGCGGCGTCGCCGATCCCGCCGACATCGTCCGCAATCTGATGGACCCCGTGATCCTGCGCGAGGCGCCGCTGGAGACGGTGCTGTGCGTGATCGACGCCGCGACACCGCCGGCCGCCCTGGACGATGCCCTCCAGCGCTCGCAATTGCGCGTCGCCGATATCGTGGCGCTGACCAAGCTGGATCTGGCGGAAGAGGGCGCGGGTGCGCGGATGCGTCAGGCCATCCGCGCCTTGCGCCTTCCCGCCGTGGTGGTCGAGGCGCGGCATGGCGAGATTCCGTCCGCGCTGCTGTTCCCCGCGAACGTCGAGCGTCCGCCCGTGGCGCGCGATCCGGGCCCGAAACGACCGGCAGAGGAGCGCTTCGAGACGCTGAGCTGGACCTCGGACCGCGCGATCTCGCTGCCCCGCCTGCAGCAGGCCATCGGCAAGCTGGCGCCAAAACTCGCGCGCGCAAAAGGCCTGTTCGAGACCGTCGAGCAGCCCGGCCGCCTGATGGTGTTTCAATTCGCCGCCGGCCGCGCCACGCTCGCGCCTGGCGAGGCGCCGGCGGCAGGCGTGCCACGGTCGCGGATCGTCTTCATCGCCGAGCTCGGCGTGCTGTCGAAGACCGAGCTCGACGGCATCATGGAGGCGTGCGTTGCCGAATGAAGCTGCAGTCTGTGCCGTCTCACGCGAACTGCGCGATGCCGTTTCCAACCGACCAGTTTTCAGCTGGGGCGTCGAGCACGTTGACGAACACGTCCTCGGGCCGGATGCCCGGGCTTTCGCCGAGAATGTCCGCGATGCGGCGGTACAGCGCTTTCTTCTGCTCGGGAGTGCGCGAGGCGAACACCGTGATCTGGATCAGCACCGCGTCGTCGCTGCGCTCGACGCCGTAGGCGTTGCCGCAGCGGAAATTCGCCGGCTCGTGCTCGCTGATGGTCATGAACTCGTCGCCCTCGGGCACGCTCAGCGCCTCGCGCATGGCGCGGTAGAGGCCGTCGAGAATCGCCTGCCGGTAGGCTTGCGGCTTGCCGGCGCGCATCGAGATGTGGAGCAGAGGCATCGCGCGTCCCTTTGCATGCGGGCCCGACCAGCAGGGCGAATGCGTGCGCCGCTGTTCGGCCCAGTGTTGAAACGGGCTATCAATTCCAATTGGTTTTTGACACGATGTCGAGAAAGCATGTTCTTGACGTCGTGTCAAATACTTCCAAAAGGAGCCGAGCTTGCGGCCGCGCGAATTCGATCATGACGAGGTCCTGCGCATCGCGTTCGACCAGTTCTGGCGCAAGGGCGTGCGCGGCACCTCGCTGTCGGACATCGCGCGCGATGCCGGCGTCCAGCGCGGCAGCCTCTACAACGCCTTCGGCAGCAAGGAAGCGCTGTTCCTGCAGGCCTATGAACGCTATGCCGGGGATTATCTCGCAGCGCTGCAGAAGGCGCTCGGGACGGGCTCCTTGCGCAAGCGCCTCACCGCGTTCTTCGATCTGACCATCACCAATTTCCGCTCGGGCACGCCGCCGCGCGGCTGTCCGACCACGCGCGGGCTGATGGAGCTCGGCGCCGCGGAAGGCGAGGGGTTGGACGAAGACGCGCGCCAGGTCTTTGCGGGCCTTATTTCGCGTATCACAGCACTGGTTCAGGACACGTTGTCGGCAGGCGCCGAGCGCGGCGAGTTCAACGGCAATGCCGCGGCCGCGGCGCTGCACATCGTCACCGTGACGCGCGGCCTCGCCGTGCTCGAACGTGCCTTCGGCGACGAGCCGCAATTGCGCAAGATCGCCGCGCACACCATTGATCTCGTGCTCGGCAGGAAAGGCGGCTAGATGTCAGCACAGAGCAAGCGCGTTGACCGCCCGTGTCGCCGCGGCTTCCTTGCCCGAGCCGACGAACGCGCAGACGATGGATTCGAGATCGCCCGGCTGCTTGCGGCGCGCGACCGCCAGCAACCGCATCAATTCCGTCTCGTCTTTCGACAGCCGACGACAGGACGGCGGCATGAAGCACAGCTCGCATGGCCGGCCGCTGCGCAGGATTCTGACCAGCGCGGCCACGCGCGCAACCAGCAGCGGACTGTCGGCAATATCAGGTGCCTCGTCGGCAAAGCGATAGGCGGCCTCCCAGCAATCGGAGGCGCCGGTGGTGTAGGCCGCTCCGATGAAGCGGAACAGCGACAGCGCGACGCGGCAGAAATCATCGTAGCTGTCGACGCAGGGGCGCGCTCCAAGCGCGGCCTGGAGCGGACAGAGCCGCGATTGGCCGGCGTCCGGCATAGAACCGCAAATATCCGGGGTCATGACCGATCTCGTCAGTGCAATGTCGGGCTTCCGACCAGCCAGCTCTTCATCGCCATGGTCCGGTCATGGTCGAAGGATCGCACCTGCCGGTCGGGCATGATGAGACCAGCCATGCGGAAGATCGTGGCGAGACCCCGCACGGGCGCCAGCGCCCAATCGGCGCCGACCGGCGGCAGCCAGCTCTCGAACCGTTCGCGCACGATGTCGATGCGATCCTGTTGTGCCGCGGCGATGGCCTGCAGAATCCCGCGCTCGCTGTCCGACATGCGCGGACAGGTCGGGCAGTGCACCTCGATCGCGGTGTGGGCCGTGCAGGCGAAGATCTCGATGATGGATTCCAGCGAGAGCACGGCATCGCCCACGCGGAAATGGTCGTACACCTCCTGGACATCGGCTGCGGTCGGAACGGCGCCGCCGCTGCGTGCCTTGGCCCGGAATCCCCAGATGAAGAGCCGTTCCGCCGCACTGAGCGCGGGAAGGTCGACAGACCCTGATGATGTCGATTGATGCATGAAACCTCTGGCCCTTGGCTGCGCTCACGCCACAGCTGGCGCTGATTGTCTGCATCGATCGTTCTGCCGGAGCCCGCCCCAAGTCAACGCTCGCAGGGGCGATATCGAGGTCTTCTAGTTTTGAAGAGGTTTATATTCGAAGACGGGCGCGGCGCCGCGAGGGCGCGAAAGCCGTGCGCGGCGGGCCGGGCCTCGGCGGCCGCTTGGGGAACCCGAATGCTTAAAGCTTTGCTAAGAGGATCGGGATAAATTGGCATGTCTGTCCCGCCAAATTTCGTGAGCTCCGATGATTTTCTCCCGCATCAGTTTCAAGCTGGTCCTGATTGTCGGCATCAGCCTTCTCGGCATGATCGCGCTGGCGCCGATCGCGCTGTCGACCCTGCGCACGCAGATGGTCGCCGATCGTCAGGCCAAGACGCAGCAGATGGTCGATGTCGGCTACGGCATCCTCGCCCACTACCAGAAGCTCGAGAGCGACGGGAAACTCCCGCGCGAGCAGGCCCAGGCCGCCGCGATCGCCGAGATCAAGAGCCTGCGCTACGACAAGGTCGAGTATTTCTGGATCAACGACATGGCCCCGAAGATGGTCATGCATCCGATCAAGCCGGAGCTCGACGGCAAGGATCTGTCCGGGATGAAGGATCCCGCCGGCAACGCGCTGTTCATGGGCTTCGTCGACGTCGTCAAGAAGCAGGGCGCGGGCTTCTACGGCTACCTCTGGCCGAAGCCCGGCTTCGACCAGCCGGTCGGGAAAATCTCCTATGTGAAGGGCTTTGCGCCCTGGGGCTGGATCATCGGCACCGGCATCTATCTCGACGATGTCGACGCCGTCTTCCGCCAGGCCGCGACGACGTTCGGCTATGTCTGTCTGGCCGTGCTGGTCCTGGTCCTCGGTGCGTCCTTCGTGATCGGCCGCAGCGTGACCCGGCCACTGGCAAAAATCACCGCGCTGACCGAGCGGCTTGCCGCCGGCGACAGCGCGTTCGAGGTGCCCTATACCGACCGCAACAACGAGGTCGGCGGGCTCGCCAAGGCGCTGGCCGTGTTCAAGGACAATGCGTCGGCCGTCGGGCGGATGCATGCCGAGCAGCAGGAGGCGAAGCAGCGGGCCGACGGCGAGAAGCGCAAGGCGATGACCGATCTCGCCGGCAAGTTCGAGGCGAGCGTTCAGGCCGTCGTCCGCGACGTCTTCAACGAGGCGCGCGCGATGCAGCAGGCAGCCCAGGGCATGTCGGAAACCGCGGACAAGGCGACCGACCGCGCGAGCTTCGTCGCCTCCGCCTGCCAGCAGGCCTCGAGCAACGTGCAGACGGTGGCCTCCGCCGCCGGCCAGCTGTCGTCCTCGATCTCGGAGATCAGCCAGCGCGTCGCACAGGCCGCGACGGTGGCCGACAAGGCCGCCGCCGACGGTCAGCGCACCAACGACACCGTGCAGGGGCTGGCAGCGGCCGCGCACAAGATCGGCGAGGTCATCGACCTCATCAACCAGATCGCCTCGCAGACCAATCTGCTCGCGCTCAACGCCACGATCGAGGCGGCGCGGGCGGGCGAAGCCGGCAAGGGCTTTGCGGTGGTTGCGAGCGAAGTGAAGTCGCTGGCGAGCCAGACGGCAAAAGCGACCGACGAGATCGGCGCTCAGATCACGGCGATCCAGGCCGAGACCAATCAGGTCGTCGGCAACATCGAGAGCATCCGTGCCACCATCATGGAGGTCAACGAGATCTCCTCATCGATCGCTGCCGCGGTCGAGGAGCAGGGCGCCGCGACGCAGGCGATCGCCCACAGCGTGCAGGAGGCGGCCTCCGGAACCGACCAGGTCTCGCAGAACATCTCCGGCGTCAGCGACGCGACCGCGGCGACCGGCCAGGCCGCAGGCCTCGTGCTGCAATCGAGCGGCCGCCTGACGCAGAAGCTGCAATCGCTCGAAAACGAAGTCAGCGCTTTCGTCGCGGGCGTGCGCGCGGCCTAGGTCCGGCGCTCGCTTGCGGCGCCGCGAAAATGGTTCGCTATGTCGACGCGTGTCGCCACCCAGACGCGGCCCTCGAGTCGCGCCAGTTCCGCGAGAATGGCCTTCACTGCGCGGAAACGCGCGGGCCGGCCGCAAATGCGCAGGTGGAATCCGATCGACAGCATCGCGGAGCGGCCGCGCTCGGCCTCCTCGATCAGCGTCGCGACCGCGGCGCTGACGTAACCGGAAAAATCATCCGGCTGCACGAAGCCGTTCGGATGGAAGAACTTCATGTCGTTGGTGTCGAAGCCGTAGGGCAGGATCAGCATCGATCCGTGCGGCGACCGGCTCCAATAGGGCAGGTCGTCGTCGAGTGCGTTGGAATCGTAGGCGAAGCCGAGATCGATAAGGATGTCACGCGTCCAGGCGCTCTGGCTGCCGCGGGTCATGAAGCCGACCGGCGTGACGCCCGTGGCGCGGGCAATGACGTCGCGCGTCCGCTCGATGTCGCGACGCTCCGTCTCGGCATCGCCGTAGCGCGCGTGCGGCAGCCAGCGCCAGCCGTGCACCGCCGGCTCGTGTCCCGCTTCGATCACGGCACGGGCAAGCTCAGGCACGCGCTCGACCGCGCGGCCGCACATCATGAAGGTCGAGCGTACCTTCGCGTCGGCGAAGGCGTCGAGGAAGCGCCACAGGCCGGAGCGCATGCCGTAGTCAAACACCTGCTCCTGCACGAGATCGCGCACGCCGGGCGGTGATGTCGATGCGACCTCGCCGTAGCGCTCGGTCTCGGCGTCGCCCTGCTCGACTGCGAGCTCGGCGCCTTCCTCGAAGTTCACCACGAGCGACACCGCGACGCGGGCGCCGTTCGGCCAGACGATATCCGGGCGCGCGCGGCCGTATCCGCGAAGATCGCGTTCGATCGGCATGATCAGCGATTCCCGATCTGGCGGCTGACGCCGCCGAAGATCTCGGCGCAGACGAGCCCGGCGAGTGTCACCAGTACGATCACGCCGGAGACCGCGGCGACCCGGACGTCGAGGCTGCCCTCGAGGATCGCCCAGAGCTTGATCGGCAGGACTTCGGTGCGGGCATCGGCGAGGAACAGCGACACCGGCACATTGTCGAACGAGGTCAGGAACGCGACAAAGCAGCTCGCGACGATGCCGCGGCGGATCAACGGCAGCGTGATACGACGGAACGTGTACCAGCGGCTGGCGCCCAGGCTGAGCGAGCAGGTGATCAGCACCGGATTGAGCTGCTGCACGGAAGCGCCGACCATCCGGATCACGAAGGGCACGCAGATGACGGTGTGGCCGAGCACGAGCGTCGCCGCGGACAGGCGGATGCCGAGCAGGTTGAAGACCAGCAGCAGCGACAGGCCGAAGGCCATCGCGGGCAGCACCATCGGCGACATGAACAGCGCGTCCAGCACGCGAGCGATCTTCAGCCTGCTGCGCGCCAGTCCGAGCGCCGCCGCGCCGCCCAGCATCGCGGAGAGGATCGTCGCCGCCGCCGCGACCTTGAAGCTGGTCAGCGCGGGCTCGACGATCTCCTGCGATTGCAGCAGTTCGACATACCAGCGCAGCGACCAGCTCGGCGGCGGGAATTTCAGGGTGATGCCACCGGTGAAGGAAATGATGACAACGACCAGTGTCGGCGCCAATAGCAGCAGCATCCCGAGGCCGGTGATCGTGCCAACGACGCCCGAATATACTCGATCGACGAAGCTACGCTGCATCGACGCCTCGCACGTAGCGGCGGGACAGCGCACCGACGGCAAAGACGATGCCGGTCACGGCCAGCGTGAAGATCAGCGACAGCGCGGCCGAGAACGGCCAGTCCTGCACGCCGACCGCCTGCTGGTAGATGTAGGACGGCATCAGGATGATGCGTCCGCCGCCCACCAGCGTCTGGGTGATGAAGGCGGTCGCCGCCGCGGCAAAGACGAGCAGCCATCCGGCGATGGCGCCGGGCAGCGTCAGCGGCAGGATGACAGTGACGAAGATGCGGGCGCGGCTTGCGCCGAGGCCCTCTGCCGCCCGCGTCAAGTTGCCGTCGAGCCGCAGCAGGCTGTTGATGACCGGCAGCGCCATCAACGGGAGCTGTATCTGCGTCAGCGCCAGGACCATGCCCTCCCAGGTGTAGAGCAGACGGGCAGGCGCTTGCCAGAACCCCAGCGACAGCATCGCCGAGTTGACGATGCCGTCGCGGCCGAGGATGACGATCCAGGCGAAGGTGCGCACCACCGTGCTGGTCAGCAGCGGCAGCATGATCAAGAAGGTGATCAGGGTGCGCATGAACGGACCGCTCGCAGCATAGACGAGCGCGAGCGGATAGGCGAGGACCAGCGTCGCCAGCGCGACTTCTGCCCCTAACCATAACGTGTCCGTCAGCACCTTGATGCTGAACGGATCGGTGAAGAAGCGCAGATATTGCGCCAGCGACAGCTCCGCGAACTGTGGCGTGCGGAACAGGCTGATCGCGACGAGCGCGAGCAGCGGCAGCACGAAGGCTGCGAAGAACAGTGTCGCCAGCGGGACCACCGGCAGCAGCTGTCTTGATGCGCTCGTGCTAGTTCGAATCATCTAGATCTTCACTTCCTTGCTGAAGCGGGTGATCCATTCGCCGCGCAGCGGCTGGAACTTGGTCCAGTCGAGCAGCACATTGTTGGAAACGAGCTCGTCGACGCTCTTGGCGACAGTGAGATTCGCGCCAGTCAGCACGACCTTTCTGTTGGTCGGCATCATCACCCAGGGCGCCGCCTCGATGCCCTTTTGCGTTTCGGCTGACATCGCGGTGTCGAGATACTCGAGCACCGCCTTCGGATCCTGGTTGTTCTTCACGATCTGCGCGCTGGTGCGGATCACGACGGCGCCCGATTTCGGCTTGGCGAAGGCAATATCGACGCCCTTGGCGGCGAGCAGCGCCACGTTGTTCCAGAAGTTGAAGGCGATATCGATCTCACCTTGCTGGAACAGCGCCGCCAGCGCGCCGGGCGAGGCCGCGATCGCGCCGACGTTCGGCAGCAGCTTCTTCATCGCTTCAAAAGCCGGCTCGATATTGGTCTCGGAGCCGCCGTTCAGCTTTGCGATCTCGACCATGAAGGCGGTGCCGAGGCTCGAGCCGAGCCCGGTGATGCCGACGCGTCCCTTGTATTCGGGCTTCCACAGATCCTCCCAGGAGGTCGGCGGTGTCGTGATCTTCTTCGGATTGTAGGCGATGCCGATCAATTGACAGGTGATCACGGGGGCGTAGCCGTCGGGATGGCGGAACGCGCTCGGAATGTCGGCGTATGATTTTGACTGTTCGACCGGGAATTTCTCCAACACGCCGCTTGCGATCGCCGGAATCAGCGGGCCCTCGTCGAACAGCACCACGTCGAACGGCGGCGCGTTGCGCGAGGCCTGGATCTTGCCGATCTGGTCGACGCCGAGCAGGGGCGTAAAGGTGACGCTGCCGTCGCTGGTCTTCTTGAAGGCCGGCCCGACCACGGCGCGAAACGCTTCGTCAAAGCTTCCGGGATAGGTCGTCGCCACGATCGAGGTCGCGGCGCGCGATGATGTCGGCCATCCGAGGCTTGCCGCCGCAAGCGCGGCCGAACCGGTCGTGAGCAGCGATCTTCGGGATAGGCTCATGTCAAACGCTCCTTTGCTGATGGTCCGGGACGCCGTCGACCGGCGTGCTGAAAACGCTGACGCGCGAGACGTCGGAGATTGCGAGCCAGGCGGTCGATCCCGTCTGCGCCTTCGCCGTGGTCGCGGCGCGCGCCTGGCTGATCTTCACCGCCTCGCCGCTCGGGGTGACGCCCTCGGTGACGCTGACGGCGCCGAGCGGCACGGTGGCGCGGATCGTGACGGGAATGGCGCCGGGTCGATCGGCGGCGCCGAATGCGATGTTCTCGGGTCGCACCGAGATCGTCACCGGCGTGCCGCGCCGTCGTTGCGCGGAGCGCCCGAGGTCGATCTCGGGACCCGCCTCCAGCAACACGCGGTCCGCCTCGGTGACGGTGCCGCGCAGCAAATTGGTGTGACCGATGAAGCTCGATATGAAGAGGCTGGCCGGCCGGTCGTAGAGCGCGTCCGGGTTGTCGATCTGCTCGATGCGTCCCTTGTTGAGGACGACGATGCGGTCGGCCATCGACAGCGCCTCCTCCTGGTCGTGCGTGACGATGATGGAGGTGACGCCGAAGGTCTTCAGCAGGCTCTTGATCTCGATCTGCATGTCGAGGCGCAGATTCTTGTCGAGCGCCGAGAACGGCTCGTCGAGCAGGACGAGGCCTGGATCAATCGCAAGCGCGCGCGCCAGAGCCACGCGCTGCTGCTGTCCGCCGGACAGCTCTCCGGGCAGCCGGCGCGCGAACGCCGTCATCTGGACGAGGCCGAGCATCTGCTCGACCTTGGCAGAGACCGTGGCGCCGGGCGTCTTGCGCGCCCGCAAGCCGTAGGCAACATTCTCGAACACGGAAAGATGCGGAAACAGCGCGTAGTTCTGGAACACCATGCCGATGCGGCGGCGGTTTGCGGGGATATGCTCGACGCGTGCACCGTCGAAGCGGACTTCCCCTCTGGACGGCCGCAGGAAGCCGGCGATGATCTGGAGCATCGTGGTCTTGCCGCAGCCTGACGGCCCGAGTAGCGCGATCAGCTCTCCGGCTGCGACGGCAAGATCGATCTCGTCCAGCGCGACCGTCGCGCCGAAAGCATGGCCGATGCCCTTCAGATCCAGCGAATGTCCGCGCACGTCACTCAACGCCAGCTCCGTCGTTTGCGTTGTCCTGCCGGAGGGGCGTCAGCAAGCGCCGTGCCAATGCAGACGGTTCGCCAACACATTGTGAATACGCAGGTAATTGATTGTCGCCAAATATTGGCGCCAATATTGTGGCTACATTGTAAACATATATTGGCCTCGTTTGTATAAAAAATAGGCTGCGGCAACATTCCAGAATCCTGTAAAAGCGAGGCATGAAGCGAACCCGCCCCCTCAAGCGCCCGCGGAAGCGCCCCGCGCCGAAACACGGGGAGCCAGATGCCGTCGATCCGCGCAGCATCGACGATGATCCGGTGGTCCAGGGCATCCTGACCGCCATCAGCCAGAAGCGGCTCAAGCCCGGCGCCAAGCTCGGCGAGGACAAGCTTGCTTCTGCCTTCGGCACGACGCGGATTCACGTCCGGCAGGCGCTCGCCCATCTCGCCTCGCGCAAGGTGGTGATGCAGATCCCCAACCGCGGGGCGTTCGTGTACCGGCCGAGCTGGGAGGAGGCGCAGGACATCTTTGCCGCGCGCCGCATCATCGAGGTCGCCGCGGTCGCCGCGGCAGTCGACCGGCTGGACAAGTCCGGCAGAGCCGCGCTGAAGGCGCACATGGAGCTGGAGGCGCGCCACGATCGCAACGACCGCTGGGCCTCGCTGTCGCTTACGGCGGAATTCCATATCCTGGTCGCCAAGCTTGCGGGCAACCGCGTTCTGTTGGACATGTCGCGCGAGCTGATGCTGCGGACATCGCTGGCCATCGCGACGTTCGAGCAGCCGGGCGAGCCGGATTGCTCGCCCGATGCACACCCCGACATCGGGGCGTTGATCCTCGCCCGGGACAAGGCGGGCGCGATCCACGCGATGCGTCATCACATCGAGGAGATGGAGCGCCGGATCAGCCGGCAGGGGGACAAGGACGAGGTCGACGAATTCACTGCGATCTTCAAGGAGATCGGTGCGCGCTCACGGGCCGGCGCCTGACATGTCAGGCCGTCGCATCCTCCTGATCAATCCGAACAGTCTCGAGGCGACCACCGCGATGATGGTCGCCATTGCGAGGTCCGCAATTCCCGACAGCTTCGACATCGTCGGCGCCACCGCAACACGCGCTCCCCAAATGATCGTTTCGGCGGCTGCGCTGGACGCGGCTGCGCCCGAGGTCGAGGAGATCGCGAGCGCGCATCGGAACCTTTGCGACGGCATGATCGTCGCTGCGTTCGGCGACCCGGGCCTCGCCGGGATCAAGAGCGCGCTGAACCTGCCTGCAGTCGGCATCGGCGAGGCGTCGATGCTCGCGGCGGCCGAAGGTGGTCGTCGCTTCGGCGTGGCGACCACGACGCCGCTGCTCGGGGCGAAGATCGACGCCTTGCCTGAAGCGCTGGGCTTGCGATCCAGCTATACGGGCACGCGCTTCGCCGATGGCGATCCGCACGAGCTGATGCGCGATTCGGAACGGCTGCGCGCGGCTCTTGCCGGCGCGGTCGAAGCCTGCATCGTGAAGGACGGAGCTGAGGCTGTGATCATCGGTGGCGGGCCGCTCGGCGGAGCTGCGCGAACGCTTCAGCCCATGTTCGCCGTGCCGATCATCGCGCCGATCCCGTCTGCCGTGGCGCGGATTATTTGCCTCGTCGCAGCGCGTGCGGCCGGCTGATATTCCGGCCCGCGGGAGCGGTCATCGCAACCGGCTTCCCCAGCCTTGACGGCAGCGGCTAAAGTGAAGAAGCAGGACCATCGAACCTGCCGACCCGCTCCGCTTGCGGGCATGGAGACCGCCGCATGTCGTTCAAGAAGCTCCTGATTGCCAATCGCGGCGAGATCGCCATCCGCATCGCGCGCGCGGCGGCCGACGCCGGCATCGCGACCGTCGCGATCCATCCCGCTGATGATGCGCTGTCGCTTCACGTGCGTGTTGCCGACGAAGCGGTCGAAATCCCCGGCCGTGGCGCCAGGGCCTATCTCGACATCGATGCGGTGGTGACGGCGGCAAAGAGCGTCGGCTCCGATGCCGTGCATCCCGGCTACGGCTTCCTTAGCGAGAACGCGGCATTCGCCAACGCGTGCGCCGATGCAGGACTCACCTTCGTCGGCCCGAAGCCGGCCGCGCTCGAACTGTTCGGCGACAAGGTCGCGGCACGACAACTGGCAAAGCGTTGCGGCGTGCCGATCATTGCCGGCACCAGCGGGCCGTCCTCGCTGGAGGAGATCACGGCGTTCTTCAGCTCCCTCGGCAGCAATGCTGCGATCGTGATCAAGGCCATGGCTGGCGGCGGTGGGCGCGGCATGCGCGTCGTCGAGAACGCGGCCGATCTCACGGAGGCCTATGCGCGCTGCCAGTCCGAGGCCAAGGCTGCCTTCGGCTTCGACGGTGTCTATGCCGAGCGGCTGATCCGGCAGGCGCGCCATATCGAGGTGCAGATCATCGGCGACAAGCACGGCGCGATCTCCCATCTCTGGGAGCGCGAATGCACCATCCAGCGCCGGCACCAGAAGCTGATCGAGGTGGCGCCGAGCCCCTCGCTGAGCGAGCCCTTGCGCGGCCGAATCATCGAGGCGGCGAAGCAGCTTGCGACAGCGGCTGCTTACGACAATCTCGGCACCTTCGAGTTCCTGGTCGACGGCACGGCCGAGGACAGCTTTGCCTTCATCGAGGCCAATCCGCGGCTTCAGGTCGAGCACACCGTGACGGAGGAGGTACTCGGGCTCGACCTCGTCCGCGCCCAGCTTGCGGTCGCGGCGGGCAGCACACTCGCCTCGCTTGGCCTTGCGCAGGGATCGATCCCGAAGCCGCGCGGCCATGCCATGCAGCTCCGCGTCAACATGGAGACGCTGGACGCATCAGGCGCGACGCATCCGACCGGCGGCGTGCTCGCTGTTTTCGAGCCGCCGTCAGGGCCGGGCGTGCGCGTCGATAGCTTTGGTTACGCCGGCTACAAGACCAGCGCGGCCTTCGACTCGCTCCTCGCGAAAGTCATCGTGCATACGCCGGGCGAAACCTGGCATGATGTCGTTGCAAAAGCCTCGCGCGCCTTGCGCGAGTTCCGGATCGACGGCGTGGTCACCAATATCGCCTTCCTGCAGGCGGTGCTGGCGCATCCTGATTTCAGGACCAACCGAATCGCGACCGACTTCATCGATCGCAATATCGCAAAGCTCGTCGATGCCGCCGACGGTGCGGCCAAGCCGCTCTACTTTGCGCCGACCGAAGGAAGTGGCGTTTACGGCGCGGAGACGCATGTCGCGCAGATCGTGCCTGAAGGCACGGTGATGGTCGCAGCGCCCTTGCAAGGAACCATCGTCACCATTCAGGTGAAGGAGGGCGAGATCGTGCGCCCCGGCCAGCAGCTCGCCGTGATCGAGTCCATGAAGATGGAGCATCTCGTGATGGCCGAGCAGGGCGGCCGGGTGACAAAACTCGCCGCCGGCGACGGTGCCACGCTGCTGCATGGCGAGGCGATCCTCTATCTGGAGCCGCTCGACGTCGCGGCCGACAGCACGACGGCCGAAGCCGATATCGATCTCGACCACATCCGCCCCGACCTCGCCGAGCTGATCGCGCGCCAGGCCAACACGCTGGATGCGAATCGCCCCGCCTCGGTCGAGCGCCGCCGCAACACCAATCAGCGCACCGCGCGCGAGAACGTCGCCCAGCTCGTCGACGAAGGCTCGTTCATGGAATACGGCAGCCTTGCCATCGCGGCGCAGCGCCGCCGCCGCAAGCTCGACGATCTCATCAAGAACACGCCGGCCGACGGTCTCGTCATGGGCGTCGCCACGGTCAATGGCGAGAAGTTCGGGCCCGAGGGTGCGCGCTGCATCGTCGTGGCCTATGACTACACCGTGCTCGCGGGCACGCAGGGCCACATGAACCACAAGAAGATCGACCGCATGCTGACCTTGGCGGAAGATTGGCGCGTGCCGCTGGTGTTCTATGCCGAAGGTGGCGGCGGCCGGCCCGGCGACACTGATCGGCTCGGCATGACCGGTCTCGACGGTCCGTCCTTCGTGCAGTTCGCAAGGCTCTCCGGCCTCGTGCCCGTGATTGGTGTCGTCTCCGGCTATTGCTTCGCCGGCAACGCCGCGATGCTCGGCTGCTGCGACGTCATCATCGCCACCAAGAACGCCTCGATCGGCATGGGCGGCCCTGCGATGATCGAGGGCGGCGGCCTCGGCGTCTATCATCCGGCCGAGGTCGGCCCTGTCTCGTTCCAGTCGCCGAACGGCGTCATCGACATCCTCGTCGAGGACGAGGAGGAGGCGACATCCGTCGCGCAAAAATACCTGTCCTATTTCCAGGGCGCGGTGACGGGGTGGGAGGCCGCCGACCAGCGCCTGCTGCGCCGGGCCATCCCCGAGAATCGCCTGCGCGTCTACGATATCCGCAGCGTCATCGATCTCGTCGCCGACAAGGATTCCGTTCTGGAGCTGCGCCGCGACTACGGCGTCGGCATGATCACCGCGCTGATCCGCATCGAAGGAAAACCGTTCGGCCTGATCGCCAACAATCCGCGTCACCTTGGCGGCGCCATCGATGCCGATGCCGGCGACAAGGCCGCGCGCTTCCTCCAGCTCTGCGACGCCTTCGATTTGCCCGTCGTCTCGCTTTGCGACACGCCCGGCTTCATGGTCGGCCCGGAAGCGGAGAAGACCGCGATCGTGCGCCACGTCTCCCGCATGTTCGTCACGGGCGCGAGCCTCACCGTGCCGCTGTTCGGCATCGTGCTGCGCAAGGGCTATGGCCTCGGCGCACAGTCGATGATCGGCGGCGGCTTCCACGCCTCGTTCTTCACCGCGGCCTGGCCGACCGGCGAGTTCGGCGGCATGGGGCTGGAGGGGTACGTCCGCCTCGGCTTCCGCAAGGAGATGGAAGCCATCGCCGACCCCGAGGAGCGCGAGACCTATTACCGCAACAAGGTCGCCGAGCTCTATGCCAACGGCAAGGCGGTCTCGATCGCCTCGGTGTTCGAGATCGACAACGTCATCGACCCCGCCGAGACGCGGCGCTGGATCATGGCCGGACTCCGTTCGGTGCCGAAGCCGCCGGCCAGGGCCGGGAAGAAGCGGCCGTGCATCGATACGTGGTGAGGGCGGTGCAGCAATAGCTGCGTTTCGGTTCCGGATTGACATCCCCGCCTGTGGTGCCAGACTTTGCACAATAATACAGGGTGGAGACGTCCGCGATGGCCAGCCTGTCGGCCTCGAACCATGTCGCCCGCGTCTTGTCCGTCGCCAATCAATTGGCCGACGTCGATGCCTCTTCGCGCATTGCCGATTCCTGGCGGCGCTGCCTGATCAGCCACAAGCTCGACCCCGCCCGCCAGGGACCGCCGCAGACGCTGACCGAGGCCGAGGTCCGGCATGTCGCCGAACCGATGGAGCAGCTGATCCAGCTGGCGACGCCGGAGCTCGAAGACCTCGCGCGGGTGCTGCGCGAGGCCGGCTATTGCGTCAATCTCGCCGACCCCAGCGCCACGATGCTGTGGAGCCGGCTGCCCGGCCCGGCCGATACTGAGATATTCATGCGCTGGAAGGTCTATACCGGCTCGAATTTTTCCGAGGCTTTCGAAGGCACCAACGGGCTCGGCACCGCACTTGCGGAGCAAAGGCCGATCCTGGTGCATCGTGACGAGCATTTTCGCGCGCAGTGGCACATGTTCTCCTGCGCCGTGGCGCCGCTGTTCGACCACGCCGGTCGCCTCGCCGGTGCCGTGAACATCACCTCTTGCCGAGAGGATCTCGAGCGCGCTGCGCATCAGCTCGCGCTCGCGGTGACGATGGAGGCGACGCGGCGCATGGAGGGCGCGATCTTCCGCGGTCATTTCCGCAACGCCTGGATCGCGACCGTGCCGGGCGACGGCGGCAGCGGTCTGCTGGCCTATGACGACGATCGCCGCATCGTCGGCGCCTGCCGTTCGGCGCGCGCACTGCTGGGCCTCACCGACGGCTTGATCGCATCCGGCATCGACCTGTCGCGCTACGTCAAGTTCGATCGTCATGCCGCCCGCGGCGCGGACGAGACAGTCGAGTTGCGTCGCGCCGATGGCAGTGCGTTAGGGCAGGGGCATGTTGCGCCGCCCCTGCAGACGAGATCATCGGCGCGTCCGCTCGCGCCGCGCCGCGATGCGCCTGTCGATCGCTTCGACGCGCTGCACCGGCTTGCCGGTCGCGATCCCGGGCTGATCAGGAGCGTGAAGCGGCTCCGAAGCATCGGCGATCACAATCTGCCGGTGCTGCTCCATGGCGAGACCGGCGTCGGCAAGGACGTGTTCGCGCGCGCCATTCACGCCGCGAGCAGCCGGGCGCGCAGCAATTATGTCGCACTGAATTGCGCGGCGATGCCGGAGAGCCTGATCGACGCCGAGCTGTTCGGCTACGAGGCCGGCGCGTTCACCGGGGCGCGGCGCGACGGTTCGAAGGGGTTGATCGTGCAGGCCGACGGCGGCACGCTGTTCCTCGACGAGATCGGGGACATGCCGATTGCGCTGCAGACGCGCTTGCTGCGCGTGCTGGAAAACCGCGAGGTCTGGCCGCTTGGCGCGCTCAAGCCCGTCTGCGTCGATATCCGCCTGATCAGCGCCACCCACCGCGATCTCGGCCGCATGGCCGAAGAGGGCGCCTTCCGCGCCGATCTCTATTTCCGCCTGCGCGGCCTGGAGGTGCGGCTGCCGGCGCTGCGTGAGCGCGCGGATCGGGACGACGTCATCCGCCGGATCGCGCGCGAGGAGGCGCCGAACTGCCGCTTCTCGGACGAAGCGTGGTCGCTGCTCTCGGCCTATTCCTATCCCGGCAACATGCGCCAGCTCCGCCACGTGCTGCGGCTCGCCGGCTGCACCGCGGAGGATGGGGTGATCACCGATGCCGATCTCGATCTGCCGCCGTTCGGCGGGAGAGCAGAGCCTGATCTCGCAGCGGCCGAGCGTGCGACGATTGTCGAGGCCCTGCGCAAGCACGGCGGCCGCGTGACGGAGGCTGCCCGCGCGCTGAAGCTTAGCCGCGCAACGCTGTATCGGAAGATCAAGCAGTTGAAGATCGAGACCGCGCAGTAGGCGTCCCTTTCTTCCCCACTCCCCTTGTGGGAGAGGGTGGATCGCCGCGTAGCGGCGAGACGGGTGAGGGGTCACAAGAGAAGGAAAGAGAGCGCCGTTCCTTACGAAAAGTCGCTCCAGCTCAGATGCCGCGAGTCGAGATCGCCAACAGTGACGGTGCCGCGCATCTCGCGCGGCGTGTGGAAGCTGCTGCGGAGATAAATCAGCGGGGTCGCTTCCGCGCCGTGCGACACCCCACGTACCTCGCCGACGAAGATCGAATGCGTCGTCGTCTCGAATTCCTGCGCCAGCACGCAGTCGAACGCGGCGACCGCGTCGGTCAACACCGGGGCGCCGGTCACGTCACGCGTCCATTGGCCGAACGCAAAGCGGTCGTCGCCGTTGACGC
This sequence comes from Bradyrhizobium sp. CCBAU 11430, assembly GCF_028128855.1. Taxonomy (NCBI): domain Bacteria; kingdom Pseudomonadati; phylum Pseudomonadota; class Alphaproteobacteria; order Hyphomicrobiales; family Nitrobacteraceae; genus Bradyrhizobium; species Bradyrhizobium sp. CCBAU 11430. Next base: position 87,996 of record NZ_LBJV01000071.1, on the reverse strand, counting down.
CCTTCTGGCCGCTGAAGGTGAGCGCCAGCAGCGCGTGATCCTCGTGCAGGAAGTTGATCGCGAAGGCGCCTTCCTCGCGGATGCGCGCATGTGCGCTGGCGTTGCGGTTGACGCAGACGATCAGCGAGGGCGGGCTATCCGACAGCGAGCAGGCCGACGTCACCGTCAGCCCCGTGCGCTTGCCGTGCTCGGCGCCGACCGTGACCAGCGCCACGGCTCCTGCACATTGGCGCATCGCCTGCTTGAAATCCTTTGCGTCGAAAGGACTGGCGTCGAACGTCACGCGAACATCTCCGAAAACAGAAGCGGGTGCGGCACGATCGCGCCGCACCCGCTGAGCGTCAAGCCGCCTTCTTCGCGGAGCCGAGATGCGCAAGGCGCGGCATCACCTCGTTCTTCAGCAGCGAGAGCGAGTGGTGCCAGGCTTCCGCCTTGTGCTTGTAGTCGAAGCCGAACACCAGCAGCACGCCGAAGCCGCCGACCTCGTCGTAGATCTTCTCGATCTTCTCGGCGACGGTCGCGGGCGAGCCGACGATCCAGTTCCGCTTGGCGCAATATTCGACCGTGACGTCGCCGTCGGGGACATCGGGGGCGTGCTTGAGATAATCCTTGAAGCCGAAATGGCCGAGCAGCGGCAGGAAGTACTCGCCCATCATCCGGCCCATCATGTCGCCGGTCGAGAGCTTCCAGGCCTCTTCGTCGGTGTCGGCGACACACACCTCGCGCACCAGACGCCAATCCTGCCGGTTCGGCTTGCGCCCGGTCTTGGCGGCGCCGATCTCGACGGAGTCCCAGTGGCTCGAGACATAGGCCGGGTTGAGGTTGAGGCTCATCGGGATGAAGCCGCGCTCGCCGGCGAGCTTCAGCGTGTCCGAGTTCTTCGACAGCCCGGCGACGCCGATCGGCGGATGCGGCGCCTGCAGCGGCTTGATGTGCGGCTTGAGGAAGTCGAACATCGTGTCCGGCTTGGTCACGGTCCAGAACTTGCCCTTGTGGGTGAAGGGCGCGGGCTCGGTCCACAGCTTCAGGATGATCTCCAGAGCCTCGCGCGTCATATCGCGGTTCTGCCCGCTCATGCCGTCGACGTTGAACATCGCCCAGTCGCTCGGCAGCCCGGAGGCCGCGACGCCGAAATTGAGCCGGCCCTCGGAGAGATGGTCGAGCATCGCGACCCGGTTGGCGAGCTCGGCCGGATGGTGATAGGGCAGCAGGAATCCGCCCGGCCCGATCCGAAGCTTCTTGGTCTGCATCAGGGCCTGCGCGATGAGGAGGTCCGGCGTGGGATTGGGTTCCCAGGGCGCGGTGTGGTGCTCGCCGACCCAGGCCTCCAGATAGCCGAGCTCGTCGAGCCAGCGCATGACCTGCAGGTCCCAATCGTTCCCTTCCTTCAGGCCGCACTCCGGCGGATGCGAAGGCATCGTGAAATAGCCGATCTCCATGGGTTTCCTCATCTGATGTTGACGCGTCTTGTCGCGCGTTGACGGAGTTGAGCAACGAAGCTTCAGCAAGCGCTGTGCCAGCGGTTCAGCAAGCGCTGTGCCAGCGGTTCAGCAAGCGCTGTGCCAGCACGGCTGAGCCTCGAATTGCGGAGAAAGGGCTGGTTTGCCCGCACAATAGCCGGTATCCCGGCGGTAGACCCGCAAGACGTCGTCTCATTGTCGCGAGACGGCGTCCCGGCCGTGAGACGAGGACAGTTTCGAATGACCGAACCCGCTTATGTCGCGGTGGACTGGGGCACCAGCAGTTTCCGGCTGTGGCTGGTCGATCGTGCCGGCCAGGTGCTGACCGAGCGCCGCAGCGGCGAGGGCATGCTGGCGGCGGCGAAGGCAGGCTTTCCCGCCGTGCTGCGATCGCATCTTGCGGCGATCGAAGCGCCGGATCATCTGCCGGTTCTCGTCTGCGGCATGGCCGGCGCCAGGAACGGCTGGGTCGAAGCCGGCTATGTCGACACGCCGGCGCCGCTCTCGGCCGTCCTGAAACAGGCCGTGCGCGTCCCCGGCGAAGCGCGCGACATCCGCATCCTGCCGGGCATCGCGCAGCGCGATGCAGCCGCGCCGGACGTCATGCGCGGCGAGGAAACGCAGCTGCTCGGCGCGCTCGGCCTCGATGCCGCGGGCGAGGCGCTGGTCTGCATGCCCGGCACGCATTCGAAATGGGTGCGCGTGAGGGACGGCGTGGTCGAACGCTTCTCCACCTTCATGACCGGCGAGCTCTTCAGCGTCGTCTCGCGCGAGACCATCCTGTCGCTCGCGGTCGCCGGCGCCGACGAGGCCGAGGATGTCGCGAGCTTCAAGGCGGCGGTGAAGGCCGCCTATGAGGCGCCGGCCTTCGCCGCCAATCTCTTGTTCGGCGCGCGGTCGCGCCAGCTTCTGTTCGGCGGCACGCCGGCCGCGGCGCGCGAGACGCTGTCGGGGACGTTGATCGGCGTCGAGCTGGCGGCGGGGCTTTCGGGCCTCGTGCCGCAAGCGGGCGTCAAGCTGATCGCCTCGGGGCGGCTTGCGATGCTGTACCGGCTGGCGTTTGAGGCGCTGTCGGTCAACGCTGATACGGTCGATGCGGATGAAGCCGTCCGCCGTGGCCTTTCGATGGCAGCTGCCGCGATCTGGACGAAATCAGAGGATCTTTGAGATGAGCGTTCCCTTTCCGCCGATGAAGCGGCCGCTGGTTGCGATCCTGCGTGGCGTCAAGCCCGAGGAGACCGAGGCGATCGTCGCCGTGCTGATCGAAGCCGGCATGACCGCGATCGAGATCCCCCTGAACTCGCCCGATCCGTTCCGCTCCATTGCAACGGCGGTGAAGCAGGCACCTCCGGGCGTGCTGATCGGCGCCGGCACGGTGCTGGCGACCGCGGATGTCGATCGTCTCAACGACGCCGGCGGCAGGCTGATGGTCTCGCCGAATGTGGACACGCAGGTGCTCGTGCGTGCGCATCAGTACGCCATGGTCACGCTACCCGGCGTGTTCTCGCCGACCGAGGCGCTGCTTGCCGCGCGCTCCGGCGCATCGGGCCTGAAATTCTTTCCGGCCAGCGTGCTAGGTGCCTCCGGCATTGCCGCGATCCGCGCCGTGCTGCCATCAGGCGTCATGATCGCGGCCGTCGGCGGCGTCTCCGATCAGAATTTTGCCGAGTACATCAAGGGCGGCGTCACCGCCTTCGGGCTCGGCTCCAGCCTCTACAAGCCCGGCATGAGCGTCGCCGACGTCGCCGCGCGCGCGAAGGCGACGATCGCGGCTTACGATCGGGCAATTCAGAAAGATTGAACGGACAATAACTAGCCGTGATCCTGACATAGCCTATTGTGCCACCACATGGAGTCGCGATGCTGATATTTGCGCATCGTGTGATGTGACTGGCTGAATCAGGAGACCGACATGGCGATCAACAACGTGGCCGATCTGTTCGTGGCAACGCTCGAGCAGGCCGGCGTCAAGCGCATCTACGGCATCGTCGGCGACAGCCTGAACGCCCTGACCGAGGCGCTGCGCCGCCGCGGCACCATCGAATGGATCCATGTCCGCCACGAGGAGGTCGCCGCGTTCGCCGCCGCCGGCGAAGCCGAGATGACCGGAAGCCTTGCGGTGTGCGCGGGCTCCTGCGGCCCCGGCAATCTGCATCTGATCAACGGCCTGTTCGACGCACATCGCAGCCGCGTTCCCGTGCTGGCGATCGCGGCGCAGATCCCGACCGCCGAGATCGGCGGTGGCTATTTCCAGGAGACCCATCCGCAGAACCTGTTCCGCGAATGCAGCCATTATTGCGAGCTGGTGTCCGACCCGAGCCAGCTTCCTTACGTGCTGGAGAATGCCATCCGTGCGGCGGTGGGCCTGCGCGGTGTCGCCGTCGTCGCCATGCCCGGCGACGTCGCGTTCCGCAGCCCGCCCAAGCGCGCGCTGTCGACCACGCGCGGACTCGCGCTGTCGGCGCCCCATGTGGTGCCGCAGGCGAATGAGCTGAAGGCGCTCGCCGATCTCCTCAACGGCACCGAGCGCGTCACCCTGTTCTGCGGTCGCGGCTGCGCCGGCGCGCATGCGCCCTTGATGCAGCTGGCCGAAGCGCTGAAGAGCCCGATCGTGCATGCGCTCGGTGGCAAGGAGCACGTCGAATACGACAACCCCTATGACGTCGGCATGACCGGCTTCATCGGCTTCTCCTCGGGCTATGCCGCCATGCACGCCTGCGACGCGCTGGTGATGCTCGGCACCGATTTTCCCTACAAGCAATTCTTTCCGACCGATGCGAAGGTCGCGCAGATCGACATCCGCCCGGAAAATCTGGGACGGCGCTGCAAGATCGATCTCGGCCTCGTCGGCGACGTCAAGTTGACCATCGAAGCGCTGCTGCCGCTGCTGAAAGCGAAGACGCAGCGCAAGCATCTCGACGACGCCGTCGCGCACTACAAGAAGGCGCGCGAGGGTTTGGACTCGCTCGCCAAGGGCACGCCGGGCAGCAAGCCGATCCACCCGCAATATCTCGCAAAGATCATCAGCGATCATGCCTCCGACGATGCGGTCTTCACCGCCGATGTCGGCACACCCACGGTGTGGGCCGCGCGCTATCTCGACATGAACGGCCGCCGCCGGTTGATCGGCTCCTTCGTGCACGGCTCGATGGCCAACGCGATGCCGCAGGCGATCGGTGCGCAGGCCGCCCAGCCGGGCCGCCAGGTCATCTCGCTCTCCGGCGACGGCGGCTTCACCATGATGATGGGCGATCTGATCACGCTGACGCAAGAGAAGCTGCCGGTGAAGGTCGTGATCTTCAACAACGGCGTGCTCGGCTTCGTCGCGCTGGAGATGAAGGCGGCAGGTTTCGTCGACACTAATGTCGACCTGGAGAATCCCGATTTCGCGGCGATGGCGCGCGCAATGGGCATCTTTGCCAAACGCGTCGAGGATCTCGGCGAGCTCCCCGGTGCGGTCAAGGAGATGCTCGCCCATGACGGCCCGGCCCTGCTCGACGTCGTCACCGCCAAGCAGGAGCTGTCGATGCCGCCGACCATCACCACCGAGCAGGTCAAGGGGTTCAGCCTCTGGGTCCTGCGCGCGGTGATGAACGGCCGCGGTGACGAGGTGCTTGATCTTGCGAAGACGAATTTGTTGCCGCGTTAGCCCCGCTTCACCGAAGGCGCGGGCAGCTGCTCCTGGCGGCGCTGGAAGCGCTGCCAGTGCAGCACGCTGCCGATCAGCAGGGCCGGCAGGAAGCCGAGCGCGATCAGGAAATGCGGCAGCTGCGTCGGCGAGACGAAGGCGATGGCGATGTCCGAGATCAGCCAGAGCGCTGCGAACATCACCGCAAAGTCCGTTCGCGCGCAGCGCAAATAGTAGAACACGGCGGTGATGACGATCGTGGGGCCGATCGCAACGCCGATCATGATCGCGGTCAGCTCCTTCGGCGTCAACGCGTCGAGCATCATCGCGGCCAGCAGCCAGAGTGCGGCGAACATGGCGACGATGTCGAGCGGATGCCGCAATTCAATACCTCTCGCGGGGACGCGCTATCGTTGTGGCCGGAGCTGCGGCCGTCAAGTCAAAATGCGCTTATTCCTCGTCACTTCCGGGCGTCGGGCGCAGCATGAAATGGCCGAAGGCGGTGGCGATCGGCTTGGCCGCGTCATCCTGCCAGGCGCGCGCCTCGAAGGCGACGATACGCCGACCCTGCTTCACGATCGAGACGTTGGCAAACGTGTCGAGCGCACGGCCGAAGCGCAGATAGTTGACGGTGAGCCCGATCGGCTTGGGTGGCGCGGCGGCGCCGAGCTCGCGCGCGACGCCGATGACAGCCGTGGTCTCGAGGAAGGCTCCGGTCATGCCGCCATGGATCGCGGGCAGGATCGGGTTGCCGATGATTTTTGGCGAGAACGGCATCGTCAGTGTGCCGTCGTCATTGACGCGGATGCCGAGAGCGCGCGCGAACGGGCTGCGCGCGAAGGGGCCATCCGGATCTTCCGGCGCCTCCAGCACCGGGATGCTGCGCGCATCCATCCTGCGGTCGGCGAGCATGTTGGTGCGGTTGGCGCCGATCATGAAGCAGGCGGTCGCAGTCGCTACCGGATCGTCCTCGGACTCCTGATAGGCGGTGGAGCGCACGAAGGCGATCGAGCGCGTGGTGCGGTAGCAGACCGAATGCGCCTTGATGTCGAGGCCGGGTGTCGCCGGCTTCTGGTAGTCGATGCGCAGGTCGAGGGTTGCGATCGCGCGCGTGCCGTCGAGCGCAAGTTGCACCGCCATGCCGCAGCTCTCGTCCAGCATCGCGGTGACGACGCCGCCATGCAGCACGCCGGTCTCGGTGTCGCCGACGAAGACGGGACGATAGGGCAGGCTCGACCAGGCCTCAGCCGGCGCAAAGCGGTCGAGCTGGAGCCCGCTGATATGGCCGTAATCGGAGCGGCGGCCCTGGACGGCGTCGGCGAGTTCCTCGAACGGGAGCGTGGTTGGTATGGTGCTCATGGGAAGGTTCTAGACCAGTGTCGGGCGCCGCGCAAAACCCCGAATTGGCCTCGACAGGGCAGGCCGAAGCACCGATGGTGGGCGCTTCGTTCGCCGACTAGCCGCAAGGAGCGCCCATGGCCGACCCCGAAACGCCCGCCAACAATCAGGGGCCCGTCACCATTTCGAGCTCCAGCTCCGAGCGGGCGCCGATCATCTATTTCGACGGTGCGTCCTGCTTCGGCCATCACAACGGCGCGATCCAGATCGAGCTCGCCGCGAACCTCCTGATGCCGGTCGGCGCGGCCGTCAGGGTCGACGTGATCCAGACCGCGCATCTGCGCTGCAGCGTCGCCGCAGCGCTTGCGCTGCGCGAAGCCCTCGACAAGGCACTGGCGATGTTCCGGCAGGGCCAGCAACAGCCGGTGACGGAGGAGATCCCCGCGGTGAAGAATTGAGATCGGAACGCTCTAGGATCCCGTCGCGAAACAAGACCTCATCCTGAGGGCCCGCCATCGGCGGGCGTCTCGAAGGATGGCCGCGAGGGCCTACGAAACAAATAGGCCTGCCTCAGCCCACATGCACCTTCGGCTTCTTGCCGCCGTTCCACTTGCCGTCGAGGGCGCGCTCGATCTGGGCGGCGAGTTGCAGCAACAGGCCGTCATTGGCCTGCTTACCGATGGCCTGGATGCCGAGCGGCAGGCCGTGGTCCTGGGCCGCCATCGGCATCGAGATCGCAGGCATGCCGCAGAGATTGGCGAGCGGCGTGAAGGCGAAGAAGCGCCAGAGATTGTCGAACCAGTCGCGCACATCGGGATTGTCGGAGATGGTGAGATATTCCCTGGTGCCGACCTTCGGCGTCGGCAGCGCGGTGATTGGCGTCAGGATCACGTCCCACTGCTCGAAGAAGGCGCCGAAGCCGCGTGACGTGGTGTTGAACACGCCCTGCATCTTCGCCCGCTCGGCGAAGCTGGTGTGCCGCCCGGCTTCCCAGATCCGGATGTTCATCGGCTCGATCAGGTCCTCCGGCGGTCTTTCCAGCCCGCGGGCGGCGAGCATGTTGGAGATCACCACCGCGAAATTCGAAATGTAGCACGTGGTCTGCGCCTCGAATGCAGCGGGAAGGTCGATCTCCGGCAGCGCATAGTCGACGTGATGGCCGAGGCCTTCGAGGAAGCGTCCGGCCTTCTCCAGCTCGGCCGCGAGCTCGGGCGTCGCGGTGTAGTTGCCCCATGTATGGGACAACGCGATGCGCAGCTTCGAGGGATCGCGCTTGATCATCTCGGAATAAGGCTGCGCCGTGGTCCAGAACGGCATGAACTCGCCGGGTGCCGGCCCGCGGGCATGATCGACGAAGGCGGCGGTGTCGCGCACCGAGCGCGACTGGCAGCCCTGGATCGAGACGAGGCCGGTGAGATCGGACATGTGGGGGGCGAGCGAGAACACGCCGCGCGAGACTTTCAGCCCGATGTTGCCGTTGACGCCGGCGGGAATGCGGATCGAGCCGCCGCCGTCGGTCGCATGCGCGATCGGCACCACGCCGGCCGCGACCATCGCGGCGCTGCCGGCCGACGAGCCGCAGGTGGTGTAGTCGGTATTCCAGGGATTGCGGGTGACGTAGACGGCGGGATTATCGGCCGAAGAGCACACGCCGAATTCCGGCGTCGTGGTGCGTCCGATCAGGTTGAGGCCGGCCTGGCGGAATTTGCCCGTGAGGAACGTATCGGCCGCGGCGCGATTGCCGCGCATCAACAGCGAGCCCATTTCCTGCAGCCGGCCCTTCATGGTCGGCCCGAGGTCCTTCATCAGGAACGGCAGGCCGGCGAACGGACCTGCGAGATTGGCGCCGTCCTTGGCGGGATCGGCGATCACGTCCTCGAACAGCTCGACCACGCCCGACAGCGCCGGATTGACCTTGGCGACACCGGCGGCAGCCTGGCGCGCCAATTCCTTCGCCGTCAGCTCGCCCTTGCGGACACGCGCCGCGAGGCCCACGCCATCGTGCTGCGCCCATTCAGTCCAGCTCATCGGCAAAGTCATGAAATTCAAATCCCTTTGATGCGGCGCCACCTTCCTTTAGCAAGGGGCCGCATGAATCAACTGAGCCGGCACGAGGGGCAGGGTTGCATGGGGCGGAGAGGTCGCAAGGCGGGTCTCAATCCGGCAGTGGTGCGATGGTTGCAACCGGGCCGGCGCGACGATCGACCGTAGCCCGTAGCCTGCCGCGCCAATCCCGGATTACGCCTGCGCTGCATCCATCGTTACTGTGTCGCCCTCTGTCAATCCATAAGCGCAAAAATATTCCACTTTACCGAAATTCGGTTTCGGCGTATGTGTCGCCCATCCCGGCTCATCCTTGAGGGGCGGTCGTACGTCGTCACGATATGCGAGCCGGGTTGCGATGGACGCAGCAGCGTCGTCACGAGAGGTCAAGGGCAGGGCGGGTAGTCCCTGTGAGCCCGTTGGCCGCGTGCGGACGAGCGGCGCTGATGCGTACGGCAAAACCGTGTGGTCCTGGCCGTCGTTGCTACGGTCAAGCCCTTGGCGGAGATGCGCGCGAGCCCAACCGGGCGGACGGCATCGTCAATTCGCGGGGCGAGGGAGGCCAGAAGGAAAGTTCGGCTCCCGGGAGAGCGCGGCATAAGCCGTCCGACCATCGCGCAGGGAAGGCCGAGTGATTGGCGCCACCTGTATGCTGCTGTGCGGTCTCTTTGCGCTACACTTCGCGCAGCAGACCGTGGGTGCGAGGTCAGCACCCGGCCTTCCCTGCGCCCTCTTGGCTTCGAGGGTGGAGCGACCAGCCAAAGCTCGGGCGAAATGCGCCGCGAGGACGAAAAAGCGTGTCTGCGATTTGAAGATGAAAATGAAGCGAATTGCGCTCTCGTGCCCCGGACGCTGCGCAGCGCTCCTTCAGCGGTGCGCTGCAGAGCCGGGGCCCATCTCGCCCGCATTGTGCCGTGCGGCCTCCTGGATCCCGGCTCTGCACCGCATCGCTAGCGCGCTGCAGCGCGTCCGGGACACGAGAGCAGCACGCCCCCACGAATGTGGCGAGATCGCATCTGTTCGACAAAAAAATCCCCTGTCGACGGTCCTCCGCGGTACCTTGATGAATCAACCCCGGTTGGTCCATAAGCGGCGTCCCGTGGCCGGTGGTTCGCCCCCGCGTTGCGTGCTTGGATAGAGGAATTCTCGCGTGGCAAATATCAACCAGAAAATTGCGCAGGAGCTTGGGGTTCGGGCGGAGCAGGTCGAGGCGACGGTGACGCTGCTCGATGGCGGCGCCACGGTTCCCTTCATCGCCCGCTACCGCAAGGAAGCGACCGGTGCGCTCGACGACGCGCAATTGCGCACCCTGGAGGAGCGCCTGGGTTACCTGCGCGAGCTCGAGGACCGCCGCAAGGCCATCCTCGAATCAGTCCGCGAGCAGGGCAAGCTCGATGCCGCGCTCGAGGCCTCCATTCTCGCCGCCGACAGCAAGGCCCGTCTCGAAGACATCTATCTGCCGTTCAAGCCGAAGCGCCGCACCAAGGCGGAGATCGCCAAGGAGGCCGGCCTCGAGCCGCTCGCCAACCAGCTGATGGCGGAGCCGACCAACGATCCGAAGGTCGTGGCCGAAGGCTTCATCAACGCCGAGAAGGGCGTTGCGGATGCCGCCGCCGCGCTGGATGGTGCCCGCGCCATCCTGGTCGAACGCTTCGACGAGGACGCCGATCTGATCGGCGCGCTTCGCGAGGAAATGTGGACCAATGCGCGCATGGCCTCCAAGGTGCGCGACGGCAAGAAGACCGAGGGCGAGAAGTTCGCCGACTATTTCGAGTTCTCCGAGCCGCTGACCAAGCTGCCCTCGCACCGCATCCTCGCGATGTTCCGCGGCGAGAAGGAGGAGATCCTCGACCTGCAGATCCAGGCCGAGGCCGAGGCGCCGCCGCCGGGCGTGCCCAGCGCCTATGAACTGAAGATCATGAAGCGGTTCGGCATCGCCGACCTCAAGCGCGCCGGCGACCGCTGGCTGATCGACACCGTGCGCTGGGCCTGGCGCACCAAGATTCAGGTCCATCTCAATATCGACCTGCGCATGCGGCTGTGGAACGCCGCCGAGACCGAGGCCGTGCGCGTGTTCGCCTCCAATTTGCGCGATCTCCTGCTGGCCGCGCCGGCCGGCACCCGCGTCACCATGGGGCTCGATCCCGGCTACCGCACCGGCGTCAAGGTCGCCGTCACCGATGCGACCGGCAAGGTGGTCGATACCGCCGTGATCTATCCGCACGAGCCGCAGCGGCAGTGGAACGAGTCGCTCGCGATCCTCGGCAAGCTCGCATTGAAGCATCGTGTCGAGCTGATCGCGATCGGCAACGGCACCGCCTCGCGCGAGACCGACAAGCTCGCAGGCGATCTCGTCAAGGGTCTGGCCGAGCTGAAGATGACCAAGATCGTGGTGTCGGAGGCCGGCGCGTCGGTCTATTCGGCCTCGGCTTTCGCCTCGGAGGAATTGCCCGGTCTCGACGTCACCCTGCGCGGCGCGGTCTCGATCGCGCGGCGTCTGCAGGATCCGCTCGCCGAGCTCGTCAAGATCGAGCCCAAGGCGATCGGCGTCGGCCAGTATCAGCACGATCTCGGCCAGGCCAAGCTCGCAAAATCGCTCGACGCCGTGGTCGAGGACTGCGTGAACGCCGTCGGTGTCGACGTCAACACCGCGTCCGCACCGCTGCTTGCCCGCGTGTCGGGCGTCGGCTCCGGTCTGGCGCAGAGCATCGTGGCCCACCGTGACGCCAACGGCCCGTTCAAGTCGCGCAAGGCGCTGAAGGACGTGCCGCGGCTCGGGCCGAAGGCGTTCGAGCAGTGCGCCGGCTTCCTGCGCATCCTCGGCGGCGAGGACCCGCTCGACGCGTCCGGCGTGCATCCGGAAGCTTATCCGGTGGTGCGCCGGATCCTCAGCGCCACCAAGAGCGACATCAAGGCGCTGATCGGCAGCAGCGAGATCGTGCGCACCTTGAAGCCGAAGGATTTCGTCGACGAGACCTTCGGTCTGCCGACCGTCACCGACATCTTGAAGGAATTGGAAAAGCCCGGCCGCGATCCGCGTCCGGCGTTCAAGGCCGCCGTGTTCAAGGAAGGCGTCGAGGAGATCAAGCATCTCCAGAAGGGCATGATCCTCGAGGGCACCGTGACCAACGTCGCCGCGTTCGGCGCCTTCGTCGACATCGGCGTGCACCAGGACGGCCTCGTGCACATCTCCGCGATGTCCAAGACCTACATCAAGGATCCGCGCGAGGTGGTGAAGCCCGGCGACATCGTCAAGGTCAAGGTGCTGGACTTCGAGGTCGCGCGAAAGCGCATCTCGCTGACCTTGCGCCTCGACGACGAGGTCGGCGCCAAGAAGGACGCCCCCGGCATGCAGCGCGACAACAGCTCGCGCAACCCTTCCCGCATGACGTCGTCCGCACCGCGCAAGCAGGAATCGTCCGGCGGCGGTGCGCTCGCCGAAGCCCTGCGCAGGGCAGCGGAGAAGAACAACGGCAAGCGGGCGTGAGATCTTAACCTCTCCCCGTCCTTTGCGGGGAGAGGTGAGCTGCTCGACGGTGGAAAGCTTTCTCCACGTCGTCATTGCTTCGTCGCAAGGGCTCCTCGCAATGACGGGGAGAGAGTTGGGCTCCCTCTCCCTAACACCCGCGTCAGAATCTGGCGCGTTTGTAAGTTGCAGGCGCCGCTCGCTTCCTCTCATCTGATCGTCCTCGTGCGGCGTTGAGACCGCCGCACTGCAAGGAGGATGCTTCGATGAACAGCAGGCTTCTCAAAGGCCTCACCGCGGTGACGCTCGCCGCGGTGATGGCGGCAGCTTCACCGGTGCTCGCCAGAGGCGGCGGTGGCGGACATGGCGGCTTCGGTGGTGGTGGCCATTTCGGTGGTGGTGGTCATTTCGGTGGCGGCGGGATGCGCGCCGGCGGCTTTAGCGGCATGCATGTCGGCGGGATGGGCGGCGCGCGCTTCGCCCATGTCGGCGGTCCCGCCTTTGGCGGCGCACGCTTCGCGCATGCGGGGATCGGGCCGCGGTTCGCCGGTGCCGGCTGGCACGGTCACCGCGGCTTCCACCATCATCATTTCCGTCGTTTCGCCGTCTTCGGCGCGCCCTTCATTTACGCCGGCTACAATGACGGCTGCTGGCGCAGGAGCTGGACGCCCTACGGATGGCAATGGGTCAATGTGTGCGGAGACTATTGGTAGTCGCATCGCCGTACCGCACCATTGTCGCGGTCGCCACCGGGCGGTTCCGTCCAGCCCCGGAACGGGATAGTCTGGTGGCGATCGTCGCGCGGAGTTTTGCATGACCGGAGGTCACCGTCGCATCCTGGTCGTCGAGGACGATCCGGAAACCGCAGGCCAGCTCGTCGAGGAATTGACGACCTCCGGCTACGACGTCGATCTCGCAGCCAACGGCCGTGAAGCCCTGAGCCACGGCGCCGCGCGCGACTATGCCGTGATCACGATCGACCGCATGTTGCCCGATATCGACGGCATCAGCGTGATGCGGCAATTGCGCGACGACGGCGTCGCCGCGCCGTTCCTGATCATCTCCGCGCTCGGCGAGGTCGATGATCGCGTCCGCGGCCTGCGCGCCGGCGGCGACGATTATCTCGTCAAGCCGTTCTCCTTCACCGAATTGCTGGCGCGGCTGGAGGCGCTCGGCCGCCGCAGCGAGACCATCGCCAAGGAGACGCTGCTGCGGGTCGGCGATCTCGCCATCGACCTGATCGCACGCAACGCCAGCCGCCGCGGCCGCAAGATCCCGCTGCTGCCGCGCGAATTCCAGCTGCTCGAATATCTCGTCCGCAACGAGGGCCGCGTCGTCTCCCGCGCGATGCTGCTCCAGCACGTCTGGGACTTGCATTTCGACCCCTCCACCAACATCATCGACGTCTATGTCGGTCGCGTCCGCCGCAAGGTCGACGATGCCCAGGCCTATCCGCTGATTCATACCATACGCGGCATCGGATATTGCCTCCGTGCTCCTGGTTAAGACGCTCCGCTCCTCGACCTTCCGCCTGGCGCTGATCGCGATCGCGGCCTTCGGGCTGATCGTCGCGGCGATCATGGCCTATGTCTATTTCGGCACGCTGGCCTATGTGGAGAGCCGGGTCGGCGACGCCGGCGATCACGGTGGGTTCACCGCGATGATCGAGCTTGCGATGGCCGCGGTTGCCGTGCTGCTGCTGGTGCTCGCCGGGCTCGCCGCCGTGCTGGTGACGCGGCGCACGGTGGGGCGGATCGAGGAGATCAACGCCACCAGCCGCGCCATCATGCTTTCCGGCCTCGACCAGCGCATCCCCTTGCGCGGCAGCCATGACGAATGGGACCGCGTCGCCGAAAACCTAAACCAGATGCTCGACCGCATCGAGACGCTGATGGGCGAGGTCAAGCAGGTCAGCGACAACGTCGCCCACGATCTGCGCACGCCGCTGACGCGGATGCGCGGCCGGCTGGAAAAGGCCTATCACCACGAGCGCAACAGCGAGGCGGATGCCGCGCTGATCGGCGACACCATCGCCGATCTCGACGCCGTGCTCGGCATGTTCGCCTCCATCACCCGGATCTCCGAGATCGAGACCCGTGCCCGCACCGGCGCCTTCCGCGCGCTGAACCTGACTGAAATCGCCGGCGAGGTCGTCGAGCTCTACGACGCCGCCGCCGAGCAGGTCGCAACCCGCCTCAGCCTTGCCGGAGACCGCCAGGTGCCGATCACCGGCGATCGCGACCTGCTGTTCGATGCCATCGCCAATCTCGTCGACAACGCGATCAAGCACGGCCGGCCGGGCGGGCAGGTGACCGTGACGTGCCGCAGCGCCGAGGGCGGCGCGGTGATCGCGATCGCCGACGATGGTCCGGGCATTCCCACGGAGGAGCGCGATCACGTCTTCAAGCGCTTCTACCGGCTCGAGCAGAGCCGCTACACGCCGGGCAACGGGCTCGGTCTCAGTCTCGTCGCCGCGGTCGCGCGCCTTCACGGCGCGGGAGTAGCGCTAAGCGACAATGCGCCGGGCCTGACGGTCGAACTCAGCTTCCCGATCGCGCTATAGCTCGATCACGCCGCGGCGTGCCGCATGCGCCACCGCGTCGGTGCGGCCGGTGGCGTCCAGCTTGTCGAGCAGCGAGCCGACATGGAATTTGACGGTGTGCACGGAGATGCCGAGCCGTCGCGCGATCATCTTGTTGGACGCGCCCTCGGCCATCAGCGCCAGCACGTCGAGCTCGCGCTGCGTCAGCGCGATGTCGGCGGGCATGATGCGTGGATCGCGGGCGACGATCGTCGCCGTGGCGGCCTCGCCCGGCGCGGCAAGGCGAAGTCCGGCGATATTGCCGAGCAAAGCCGCCAGGCGATCGGCGAGGGCGGGATCGTCGATCTCCAGCGACAGCACGATTTCCGGTGCGTTGTCCTCGCTCACGCCTCCGGCCTCTCGCCGACCGTGACCTTGAAGCTGACCGGCTCGCCGCCGCGGCGCGCCGCGACATCGACCACCGCGCCGACGCTCGCAGGTCCCAGCGTTCGTGACAGCGCGCGCACGCCTGATAGCTTCTGGTCGTTGACCGCGACGATCACGTCGCCCTGGCGGATGCCGGCCGCGGCCGACGGACCGGCCTTGTCGACATTCATCACCATCGCGCCGATGCCGTCGTCGAGCCGGACCGGCTGGAGCCCGAGGCCGAGATACCCGCGCGCGATGCGGCCGCGCGTCTCGAGTTGCGCCGCGACCCGCTCGATCGTCGCCGTCGGGATCACCAGCACGCGCCGCGGCCCGAGCACCGCCATGCCGAAGGCTTCACCCGAAGCATCGAGTGCGAGGCCGCCCTGCTGGCTGCCGCGCAGGCGGACATCGAGCTCGATCCGCGCATCGATCTCGCCGCCGCGCAAGGAGCGCCAGCCGCTGCCGGATGCCGACACCAGCCCCAGCGCGGCACTCGGCGTCTCGCGGTTGGTGGCCACCACGATCGACAACGCGCCGAGGGGCGGGACGGTTGCGGCGAGCTTGACCGTCGTAACAGCGGCCTCAGTGCGTAGCAGCGCGATATCGGTGGTGTGGTCGCGGCCCACGATCGTGGCGGCCGCCCGGCTGCCGTCGGGCAAGCCGATTTCGACCTCGCCCTCATCGGCCAGCGCCTCGTCGGCGGTGACGATCAGGCCTCCCTTCCAGACGAAGCCGGTCGCGCGGGAGCGATGCGAGTGCACGGAGACGACAGAGGGCGCGGTGTGCGCCACTACGTCCGCGAGGGCGGACGATAGTGAGGACAGGGGAGTTGGGTCGGTCATGGCTGGCTCCTGTAAGCTGCCCCAATCTGGGATGTCGGGGGGAAACGCGAAACTGGCCGGGTGGTCAGGACAGAGCCTGTTACGGCCGACGAACATGTGATTGGGAGCCGCTCACGGGAACGTGTAGCAATCGGCCCGAGATTGCGCCGCACGGCCTTAAGCCCTTTCAGCGAGCCCTGACTGACCATGACCATCGACCTCACCCGCCGCACCCTGCTGCAACTCGCCGGCGCGACCTCGCTGGCCATGGCCGCCGCGGCCGCGGCGCGCGCCGAGGGCACCCCGCAGGGCGGCGGCCCGACCTTTGGCAGCCGCACGCCGATGCGGGTCGGCATGGTGACGCTGCGGGTGAAGAATCTCGACAAGGTTGCGGACTACTACCGCGATGTCATCGGCCTCACGGTGATGGAGCGCTCGGCGACTGCGGCGAAGCTCGGCACATCAGGCATCCCGCTGCTGGTGCTGGAGGCCCGCCCCGATGCGGAAATCGAGCCGCGCAATGCCGCTGGCCTCTATCACACCGCCTTCCTGATGCCGACCCGCAAGGACCTGGCGCGCTGGCTTGTGCACGCGGCCTCGCACCGCGTGAAGCTGTCGGGCTTTGGAGATCACCTCGTCAGCGAATCCGTTTATCTCGATGACCCCGAAGGCAACGGCATCGAGGTCTATGCCGACCGCGATCCCTCGCAATGGCAATGGAGCGAGGGCAGCGTGAAGATGGCGTCCGACGAGCTCAACATTCCCGACCTGCTGTCGCTGACCAATACGCGCGTGCCTGATTACGCCAGGGCACCGGACGGAATGCGCATCGGCCACATGCATCTGCGGGTCGGCGATCTCGCGCAGGCCGGAGGCTTCTATCATGGCGCGATCGGCCTCGATCCGACCCGCAGCCGCAATGGCGCGGCGTTCCTGTCGTCGGGGCGCTATCATCATCACCTCGGCATGAACGTCTGGCAGAGCCAGGGTGCCGGCCAGCGCGACGATCAGATGACGGGTCTCGCCTGGTTCTCGCTGGTCATGGCGAAGCCGGAGCTGCTCGCCGCGCAGGAAGAGCGCCTGCGCAAAGGCGGTGCGAAAGTCACGGCGCTTGCCGACGGCGTGGAGGCGATTGATCCCTGGGGCACGCGAGTACGCTTGCTCAAGGTTTGATCGCGGGGGCGGGCATTGCTAAGACCCGTCGGGTGCCAGCTTCCGGAGCCCCCGACATGTCCGAATTCCACGGCGTCTTTCCCTACCTCGTCTCCCCCGTCGATGCCGACGGCACGGTGCGCACCGGCGTCCTCGCAAAGCTCTGCGACGATCTGATCGGCGCCGGCGTGCACGGACTGACGCCGCTGGGCTCGACCGGTGAGTTCGCCTATCTCAGTGCCGCGCAACGCACGGCGGTCGTGCAGACCACGATCGAGGCCGCGAGGGGCCGGGTGCCCGTGATCGCGGGCGTCGCCTCGACCTCGACGGCGGATGCGGTGGCGCAGGCGAGGACCTACCAGAAGTGTGGGGCCGACGGCATCCTGGCGATCCTGGAGGCGTATTTTCCGCTCACCGACGCCCAGGTCGAGGCCTACTTCCGCGCCATCGCGGATGCCGTCGACATTCCCGTCGTCATCTACACCAATCCGCAATTCCAGCGCTCGGACCTCACCCTCGACGTGATCGCGCGCCTCGCCGAGCATCCGCGCATCGGCTACATCAAGGACGCATCGACCAACACCGGTCGGCTGCTCTCGATCATGAACCGTTGCGGCGATGCCTTGCGGGTGTTCTCGGCCTCCGCCCACATCCCGGCCGCGGTGATGCTGATCGGCGGGCTTGGCTGGATGGCGGGACCGGCCTGCATCATCCCGCGCCAGAGTGTCGCGCTCTACGACCTCTGCGAGGCTGGCCGCTGGGACGAGGCCATGGCGCTGCAGCGCCGGCTGTGGCGCATCAACGAGGCCTTCGCCCGCTTCAATCTCGCCGCCTGCATCAAGGCCGGGCTTTCGATCCAGGGCTACGACGTCGGCGACCCCGTCCCGCCGCAGGCGGCGCTGACGGCCGAGGCGCGCCAGGTAGTGGAGGCGGCGCTGCGGGAGCTGGCGTAGCTTCCGTAGGGTGGGCAAAGCGACTGACGTCAAAGAGATCGTGGGCACGGCGCAAGTGCGCCTTTGCCCACCCCACGGATTCGCGTGTCGCGGGACAGCATGCCGAATCCGCGGATATCCAGCCCAAAACCGCGGCTGGTATGCCCTTGATCGATCCGCTAAAAGGCTGCCCGCAGTTTCGAAAAGACCTCGAGGACCCCACGGAATGAACATTCTTCCCGGCAATTTGCGATTCGGAGCGGGGCAGCCCGTCAAGCGTTTGGAAGACCAGCGGCTGCTGACCGGGAAGGGGCAGTTCATCGACGACAAGCCGGGCGACGGCGCCCTGTGGCTCTACGTCCTGCGCTCGCCGCATGCCCACGCCAAGATCGTCTCGATCGACACCAGTGCAGCCGCCGCGATGCCGGGCGTGACCGCGATCTACACCGGCGCCGACCTCGTCAAGGACGATGTCGGCAGCATCCCGACGCTGAGCATCTTCAAGCGCCCCGACGGCAAGCCGATGACAGTGCCGCCGCGCCGATTGCTCGCCCATGAGGTCGTCCGCTACGCCGGCGAGGCCGTGGCGGCCGTCGTGGCGTCGTCCCGCGTCGAGGCGCAGAGCGCGGCCGAGGCAATCGTCGTCGAGTACGACGTGCAGCCGGCGGTGGTCGACCCCGTCGAGGCCGTGAAATCAGGCGCGCCCGTGGTGTGGCCGGAGGCGCCCGACAACATCGTCGGCGCGATGGCTTATGGCGATGCCGCCAAGGTGGACGAGGCGTTTGCCAAGGCGGCGCACACCGTCGAGCTCGACCTCGTCAGCCAGCGCCTCGTGCCGTCCGCGATGGAGCCGCGCTCGACCATTGCCGAGATCGACAAGAAGACCGGCCGCCTGCTGCTGCACGTGCAGTCGCAGACCCCGGCCTCGACCCGCGACGTGCTCGCCGAGGCCGTGCTGAAGCGTCCCAAGGACAGCGTGCGCGTGCTGGTCGGCGACATCGGCGGCGGCTTTGGCCAGAAGACCAACCTCTATCCCGAGGACGGCATCGTCGCTTACGCCGCAACCAAGCTGAGCAAGAAGATCCGCTGGCGCGGCGATCGCACCGACGAGTTCGTCGGTGGCACCCACGGCCGCGATCTCACCTCGACGGCGTCCTTCGCGCTCGACGAGAAGGGCAAGGTGCTGGCCTATCGCGTCAAGTCGATCGGCTGCACCGGCGCCTATTCCTCGGGCGCGGCGAACATCATCCCGCTGGTGCTCGGCCCGTTCGTGCAGACCGGCGTCTACGACCTGCCGCTGGTGCATTTCGAGGTGCAGTCGGTGATGACCCACACCGCGCCGGTCGGCGCCTATCGCGGCGCAGGCCGGCCCGAGGCCGTGTTCATCGTCGAACGCCTGTTCGACGCTGCTGCGCGAAAAATCGGCATCGATCCGCGCGCGATCCGCAAAGCCAATTACATCAAGCCGGCGCAGCTGCCCTACACGAATGCCGCCGGACAGGTGTACGATTCCGGCGCCTTCGCGCACATGCTCGACCGCGCCGTGAAGCTCGCCGACTGGGACGGCTTTGCCGCGCGCAAGAAGGCGGCGAAGAAGAAGGGCCTGCTCTACGGACGCGGGCTCACTTCCTATATCGAATGGACCGGCGGCCGCGCCCACACCGAGAAGGTCAGCCTGCACGCGACCTCGCAAGGGCGCGTCGTGCTGCATTCCGGCACCATGGCGATGGGGCAGGGGCTGCAGACCACCTACACCCAGATGATCTCCGACACGCTCGGCATTGCCATGGACAAGATCGACGTGGTCCAGGGCGACACCGATTTGGCGATGGGCTTCGGCAGCGTCGGTTCGCGCTCGCTGTTCGTCGGCGGCACGGCGGTCGCGGTCTCCTCCAACGATCTGATCCAGAAGGCGCGCGAGAAGGCTGCGAACGTGCTGGAGACCTCGATCGAGGACATCGAATATCAGGGCGGCATGCTCACCGTGGTCGGCACCGATCGCCGCATCAGCCTGTTCGACATCGCCGAGAAGGAGAGCGGGGCCAAGCTCAGCGTTGATTCCGAAGGCGAGGTCGATGGTCCGAGCTGGCCGAACGGCACGCATATCTGCGAGGTCGAGATCGACCCCGAGACCGGCGTCTCCAAGGTCGTGCGCTACACCACCGTCGACGACGTCGGTGTCGCCGTGAACCCGATGCTGGTCACCGGCCAGATCCATGGCGGTGTTGCGCAAGGCATCGGCCAGGCGCTGTATGAGGGCGTCTCGTATGATGCCGACGGCCAGCTCCTCACCGCCAGCTACCAGGATTACTGCATCCCGCGCGCCGACGACGTGCCGCCGATCGTGGTGACGCTGGATGATTCCGCGCCGTGCCGCACCAATCCGCTCGGCGCCAAGGGCTGCGGCGAATCCGGCGCCATCGGCGGTCCGCCCTGCGTCACCAACGGCGTGATGGACGCACTCGCCGAGCTCGGCATCACCCAGCTCAACACGCCGCTGACGCCGCAGAAGGTCTGGCAGGCGATCAAGGAGGCGAAGGCGGCGGGGTAGTCGTTCGCTCCAAACTCCGCTGTCGTCCCGGACAAGCGCGCCATAAGCGCGCGCCGATCCGGGACCCATAACCACAGGGAGTGGTTGTGGCGCGAACTGGTAACTCCGAATCCCCGCAATCACATCTCCCTGTGGCTATGGGTCCCGGATCTGCGCTTACGCTTGTCCGGGACGACAGCGGAGTGTGTAGCGCTCGCTCGCGCCAAATGCTCGGGCTACGGCGCTAAATCCCCAGCATCATCTTCGCAATAATATCGCGCTGGATCTCCGAGGTGCCACCGAAGATGGTGTAGGCGCGGCCGTTGAGATATTCCGGCACCATTGTCAGCATCTCCTCCGGCGTCGCCGGCTCGTGATTGAGCTGGTAGAGCGGTCGCATGGGCTCGACGGCGAGGGCGTCGTGGCCGATCACGTCGACTCCGAGCCGCGTCACGGCCTGGCGGATTTCGCTGTTGCGCAGCTTCAGGATCGACGACACCGCGCCGGGATTCTGTCCGGTCTGCAATGCCGAGAGCACGCGCAGCTCGGTCATTTCAAGCGCGTCGATATCGACTTCCACCTCCGAGATGCGCGCCGCGATATCGGGGCTGTCGATGGCGCGGCCGGTCAGGTCCGATTCGGCGAGATCCGAAATCGCTTTCAGCCCCTCGCGCAGCTTGGCCGAGGCGATGCCCGAGCCGCGCTCGAACTCGAGCAGATATTTGCCGTAGGTCCAGCCCTTGCCTTCCTCGCCGACCCGGTTGGCCACGGGCACGCGGACGTCGTCGAAGAACACCTGGTTGACCTCGTGGTCGCCCCCGATCGTCAGGATCGGGCGTATCGTGATCCCCGGCGTCTTCATGTCGATCAGGATGAAGCTGATGCCGTCCTGCTGCCGCGGCCCGTCGCTGGTGCGCACCAGCGCGAACATGCGGTTGGCGTGATGCGCATGCGTGGTCCAGATTTTTGTGCCGTTGATGACGTAGTCGTCGCCGTCGCGCACCGCGCGCGTCTTCAGCGAGGACAGATCGGAGCCGGAGCCCGGCTCGGAATAGCCCTGGCACCAATAATCCTCGCCGGAGAGAATCCGCGGCAGGTAGAAGTTTTTCTGCTCGGGCGAGCCGAACCCGATGATGACGGGCCCGACCATCTTTACCCCCATCACATTGACGTTCGGTACGCCGGCCCGTGCGGATTCGGTCTCGAAGATCCAGCGCTGCGCCGGCGTCCAG
This sequence comes from Bradyrhizobium sp. CCBAU 11430, assembly GCF_028128855.1. NCBI lineage: Bacteria > Pseudomonadati > Pseudomonadota > Alphaproteobacteria > Hyphomicrobiales > Nitrobacteraceae > Bradyrhizobium > Bradyrhizobium sp. CCBAU 11430. The sequence continues at coordinate 66,444 of NZ_LBJV01000071.1, read as the reverse complement.
CGCGGCCCGCCATGCTCGACCGGCCAGCCCGGCGCGCCCCAGCCCTGCCTGTGTAGCGCGCGCTGCCAGGCCATGCCGATATCAGGGTCGGAGAATACCGACGGCGTCAGCGCGGTCGCGCGCTTCATCTCCTCGGTGAGATTCTTGGCGATGAAGCCGCGCACCTCGTCCTGGAAGGCGCGCTCCTCGGCATTGAACGACAGGTCCATGAGGCTCTCCCGATATCAGGCCTTGCGGCCAAGTTCGGCGTGACGGGCATAGTGGTGCGCGCTGCCGCCAAACAGCGTGTCGAAGGCGACCAGCCGCTTGAAATAGGCGCCGACCTCGAGCTCCTCGGTGACGCCCATGCCGCCATGAAGCTGGATCGACTGCTCGCCGACGAACCGTGCGCATTTGCCGATCTTGGCTTTCGCGGCAGACGCCGCACGGGCCCGCTCGACCGGCGGGCTATCCGCCTTCAGCGCAGCCCGCAGCGCCATCGAGCGCGCCTCGTCAACCTGCATCGCCATGTCGGCGAGGCGATGGCGGATCACCTGGTTGGCCGACAGCGGCCGTCCGAACTGCTTTCGGATCTTGGTGTATTCGAGCGTGGTGTCCAGCAGCGTCTGCATGATGCCGACGGCTTCTGCGCCGAGCGCGGCCATGGCGCGGTCAATGGCCCATTCGATGGCCGGCAGCGCGTCGTGGCTGTCACCGAGCAGGGCGTCCTCCGGCAGATGCACGTCGGACAGCTCGATGTTGCAGGCGCGTCCGCCGCCGAGGCGCGGATAGTCGCTGACGACGAGGCCAGGCGTCGTCGCCGGCACGAGGAACAGGCCGATCCGTCCCGAAGGCCTCTGATGATCATGAATGTGCGCGGAGACGATGATCTCATCGGCGGCATGGCCGTCGAGCACGGCGATCTTGCTGCCGGCAAGGCGCCAGCCGTTCGCCGTCTTGTTGGCTGATGTCGCGACCTTGGCGAGATCGAACCTCGCCGCGCGCTCGGAATGCGCAAACGCAAGCTTCAAGGATCCATCCGCGATCTTCGGCAGGCTCTCCTGCTTCTGCTCATTGGTGCCGCAGCGGTCGATCAGTGCAGCACCCAGCACCACGGTCGCGACATAGGGCTCCGACACCAGCCCGCGGCCGAACGCTTCCATCAGGATGCCGATCTCGACGGCACCGCCGCCTAGCCCGCCGAACTCTTCCGCAATCGGCAGCGCCAGCCAGCCGAGCTCGGCGAACTGCTTCCACACCGCCGGGCTGAAGCCGAGTGGATCGTTCGCCATCTTGCGGCGGTGATCGGCATCGTAGCTTCCGGCCACGAAGCGCTCCGCGCTCTCGCGCAGCAGTCTTTGCTCGTCGCTGAGGTTAAGATCCATCGCAATTACTCCGCGGCCGCCGGCGGCTTGCGCACGGAGGGATGCAGACCGGAGGGATCGACGATCATGCCGAATTCCTGAAGATTGTGGGCGTGGCAGAGCTGATGCAGCGCGAAGGCCTGGTCGATCGCGGCGGGCTGGCCCATCACGTCGACGGAGCGGTTCACCGCTTCCTTGGTCATCTTCAGCGCGAAGGCCGGCTTTGCCGCGATCCTGCGCGCCAGCTCCAGAGTGCGCGCAGAAAGCTCCGCGCGAGGCACGACCTGATTGACCATGCCGAGCTGCCGCGCCACCTCGGCGCTCCAGTTGTCGGCGGTGAACAGGAACTCCTTGGCCTTGCGCGCGCCGAGCTCCCAGGGGTGCACGAACCATTCGACGCCGCAGACGCCCATGGTCACCACGGGATCGCAGAACTGCGCGTCGTCGCTGGCCATGATGAGGTCGCAGGCCCAGGCCAGCATCAGTCCGCCGGCGATGCACTTGCCGTGCACCTCGGCAATGGTCGGCTTGGCCAGATTGCGCCAGCGCCGGGTGATCTGGAGATAGATTTCCTGCTCGCGCGCGAAGCGGCCATGGGCATTTGGCTCGGCAAAACCGCCCCAATTTCCGATCGGTGGAAAATCGACGCCGGCGGTATTCTTGCCGCCGGGACGCAGATCATGGCCGGAGGAGAAGTGCGGACCGTTGCCGGCGAGGATGATCACCTTGACCGAATCGTCCTGCACCGCCGCGTCGAAGGCGGCGTTGAGGTCGTAGGTCATTTGCAGGTTCTGCGCGTTGCGCGCCTCCGGCCGGTTCATCACGATCCGGGTGATCGCTGGATCCGGCCTCTCCACGAGGATGGTCTCGAACGAGGTCATCGCGTTCCCCCGGTGTTCTGTCTTATTGTTTCGTCGAGTTGACTATGTCGGTCAGGGATAGGCAAGAGGCTTGCGTCAGTCGGCTGGGGTGCGCAGCGCAGTCATTCCGGGATGGTCCGAAGGACCAGACCCGGAATCTCGAGATTTTCAGTTGCGCAAGGGCGCACCATAGCTCGCTTCGCGCCCCGGAATGAACCCGAAAAGCTGGTACCGCGTTATCGCTATCTGATATTGAGTTACGGGATTCCACCGGGAGAAATTTAATGCGCAAGATCCTGACCGTGCTGGCGGCGCTGGCCTCGCTGAGCCTCACCAATTGCGGCTACAACGCGATCCAGAGCGAGGACGAGCAGATCAAGTCCAACTGGTCCGAGGTCGTGAACCAGTATCAGCGCCGCGCCGACCTCGTGCCCAATCTCGTCAACTCGGTGAAGGGCTTTGCCCAGCAGGAGAAGGACGTGCTGCTGGGCGTCACCAATGCCCGCGCCAAGGTCGGCAGCGTCCAGGCGACGCCCGAGGTGCTGAACGATCCGGCCGCCTTCCAGAAGTTCCAAGCCGCGCAGGGCGAGCTCTCCAGCGCACTGTCGCGACTGCTGGTCGTCACCGAGAACTACCCGCAGCTCAAGTCGGACGCGCTGTTCAAGGATCTGATGTCGCAGCTCGAGGGCACCGAGAACCGCATCACGGTGGCGCGCAACCGCTACATCAAGGCGGTGCAGGATTACAACGTCACCATCCGCTCGTTCCCGAGCAACCTCACCGCCATGATGTTCGGCTACAAGGAGAAGCCGAACTTCTCGGTCGCAAACGAGAAGGAAATCTCGACCGCGCCGAAGGTGGACTTCAACCCGGCGCCGGCACCGTCGAAGTAAGCGCGCGCCGTTTTGCGAATGCGCCAAGCTCCACCCACCGCCGTCATTCCCCGCGGAAGCGGGGAATCCAGTACGCCGCGGCCTCTCCGTGGGCTTCTGGCGTCTCTGGAATACTGGATCGCCCGGTCGAGCCGGGCGAGGACAGCGAGTTGGTGGCGCGCGGCTTTCGTTGCGGCGCTCGTCCTCGCCTTCGCGCTCCCCGCCTCAGCCGACGTCGCCGTCCCCCAGCTCACCGGCCGCGTGGTCGATCAGACCGGGACGCTGTCCAGCAGCGAGACCGCCGCGCTGTCGCAAAAGCTGCGGGACTTCGAAACACGCAAGGGCAGCCAGATCGCCGTCCTGATCGTGCCGACCACGCAGCCGGAGACGATCGAGCAATTCTCGATCCGCGTTGCGGAGGCCTGGAAGATCGGCCGCAAGAAGGTCGACGACGGCGCGATCCTCGTCGTCGCCAAGAACGACCGGCATCTGCGCATCGAGGTCGGCTACGGCCTCGAAGGCGCGCTCACCGACGTCACCTCGCGCCGGATCATCGATGAGATCATCACACCGAAATTCAGGAGCGGCGATTTCGCCGGCGGCATTGCTGACGGCGTCGAGCGCATGATGCGGGTGATCGACGGCGAACCCTTGCCGGTTCCCTCGCCCACCGTGAACTTCGGCAGTCTCGACGATCTCGCGCCGCTCTTCATCGTCACGCTGTTCGTCTCGGTGGGCATCGGCGGCGCCTTCCGGGCCGCGCTCGGACGGCTGCTCGGATCGTTCGTGACTGGAGGCATCATTGCGGCGCTGACCTGGTTCATTCTCGGGTCTTTCGCACTTGCCCTCGCGCTGGGTGGTCTCGGCTTCATCATCGGATTCGTCGCCGATCTGTTTTCGGTGATCACGCCGGGCACTGGCCGCTCGCGCGGCGGCTCCTGGTCGAGCGGCTCCTCGTCGGGCGGCTGGAGCAGCGGATCGTCGAGCAGTGACAGTGGCGGCTTCAGCGGCGGTGGCGGCAGTTTTGGCGGCGGCGGCGCCTCGGGGAGCTGGTAGCGGTATGAGCATCAAGCGCATCGCCAGACATCTCGTGCAGCATCATTGGCGGGCAAAGCAGATCTTTCCGCCGGCCGTGCTCGCCCGCATCGAGCAGGCGATCAGGCAGGGCGAGACCACCCATTCCGGCCAGGTCCGCTTCGTGGTCGAAGGCGCACTCGACGGCGCGCCGCTGTTCCGCAACCAGCCGGCCCGCGAGCGCGCGCTCGACGTGTTTGCGCATCTGCGCATCTGGGACACCGCGCATAACAACGGCGTCCTGATCTATCTCCTGCTCGCCGACCGCGATGTCGAGATCGTCGCCGATCGCGGCATCCACGCCAAGGTCGGTGCCGAAGGCTGGGAGAGCATCTGCCGCGCCATGGAGGCGGAGTTCAGGTCGGGCCAGTTCGAGCGCGGCGTAATCGACGGCATCACGGCGGTGTCGCGCGAACTGGCGCGGCATTTTCCGCCCGGCGCATCGCATGCGAACGAGCTGCCGGATGCGCCGGTCGTGATGTGAACGGAGCGCGCTCCGTTCTCTCACCGTCATCCCCGCGCAACGGCTCCGCCGTTGCGCGGGGATGACGGAAGTGACAAGGGACGCCCAGCGCCTATTCCGCGGCCGTTCATCTTCGCCCGATTACAATTTGTTTCACGCCCGCCACACCGGTTCCACTTTCCCGGCCAAATTCGGCCCCGGATAACTTCCTAAAATTTCGGTAAGCGGGTCCGCAGGTAAGGATTTCGCAAGCAATGAAAGTTACCAAAAGGTCAACCCAGACTGGAGTATTTGAGCCGTGAGCGAACCAATGCCCGAGCAGGCTGCCCAGGACGCCGGCGTCGTCGAAGCTGCTGCGACCGCGCCGCAGGCCAATGAGGCCGCTGGGATCGAGGCTCCCTCGATTGCGCCGGACCATGAGGCGCCACCCAAGCCGGATCCGGTGAAGATCGAGCCGCCGAAGATTGAGGCATCCCGGATCGACGTACCGAAGCTCGAAGCCAAAGCCGAAACCAAGCCCGAGCCGAAGCCCGGCAAGCTGATCGTCATGGCGCCGTCGGAGCGGAACTGGGACCGTGAGGATTTTGCTCCGCATGTGAAGGCGGAAGAGCCGCGTGAGACCGGCAGCAAGCGCCGCCTGTCGGCGATGGCCGCGGTGGTGGCGATCGCCGCCGGCGTTGGCGCCATCAGCGGCGCGCTCGCAACCGCCGGCATGATGCATTTCGCCGCCCCGGCCCAAGTGCCGGTGCAGGTCGCCGACACCAGCGCGCTCGATGCTTCGGTCGCCCGGATCGATGCCGACCTCGTCGCGCTCAAGGCCAATGTCGAGCACAGCTCGAAAACCGGCGTCACCCAGTTCAACCGGGCCAACGACCGCCTCGACAAGCTCGAGAAGGCGCAGGCCGAGCCGATGGCCAAAATCGCAAAGCTGTCCGAGACCGTCGACAAGCTCCGCGCCACGCCGCCCGCCGCCCCCGCGCAGGCCGCAGCAGCGGTGCCCAAGGAGACCACCGGCTCGATCGCGCCGACCCAGGTTGCGACCGCCGCCGCCGCGCCGGCCCCAGTGGCTGCCGCACCCAAGACCGAGGTCGGCCGCCTGCCGACGGTCGAAGGCTGGCGGCTGCGCAACGCCGGCAATGGCGGTGCGCTGATCGAGGGCCGCGACGGGCTCTACGAGGTCTATCCCGGCGATCCCATCCCCGGCCTTGGTCGCGTCGATGCGATCCGGCGCCAGGACGGCCGCTGGGTGGTCGTCACCAGCAAGGGCCTGATCACCGGACGCTGAGCGGCTCAGATACGACTTTCGAAAGGCGCTTCACCACCATGTGAAGCGCCTTTTTGCTTGAATAGGCGGACCGCCGCGGTGTTACCTCAGGCATGAGCCGCGCGTTGCGAATTTTCCTTGCTGCCGCCGTGTTGTTCGGCGGTACTGCCGCGCTGTCGGCCGCGCAGACCCCGTCGCTGACGCGCGGCACCGCCATCACCGATCCCGATCTGCTGCGCAAGCTCGACGACGGCGACGCTCTCACGCTCCAGCACCTGTTGGCGCCGGAGCGCAAAGCGAATGGTTCGCTGACGACCGACCGGCTGTTTTCAGAGCTGTTCCAGCTCAAGGACATTCCGCCGGCGATCGATGCGGAGTTCGACCGCTACATCACAGGGCAGAAGGCGGCCTATCCGAGCGCGAGCATCGGCGTCGGCGAGGGCTTTGACGTGCAGCTGTTCGATCGGGCCATGCTGAAATCGCGCGACACGCGCTTCGTGCTGGCCGGCATCGTCAACCGCATGGACCGCGCCTACGCCTCGGAGGAGTCCTGCGGCGAGATCCGCCTGATCTATCGGCTGGCGCGCTTCGACGGCACAACCGCGACGCGGCTGCCGATGACGCTCAATCTGGTGATGAAGGCGCGGGATGCGCGCCAGACGGACGCGAACGGCAAACCGATCAATTGCGCCGAACTCGCGCGGCGCTGGCTCGACGACGGCAACTGGCAGGAGCTGATCGGCAGTCGAGACGACGCCATGCTCGAACGCATCGAGACCAACATCCAGCTCTCGGTCGCGGCCAAGTCGGCGCTGCATGACTTCCGCTCCGACTATCTGCTCAAGGTGTTCAAGTACAATTCCGCCACGAAGGCCTTCGAGGAATCGACGCTGGAGAACCAGGTCGACCGCGACCGGATCATGGCGGACGAGGCGCTTCGGCGCGACTTCAAGGATTGGCTGCTCGCACCCGAGCATCTTCGCGAGTTCGATCGCGGCACCGTGCTGATCCCCGAGAAATTCCTGGCAAGGAGTGCGGTGGTGCCGACGCCGGCCGGCCTCGATGCTTCGGCGCTGCAGCCGGAATTCGGCATGATGCAGGCTGAGGGGGAGGGCAAAGCGGTCTTCACCGATAACGACGTGGTCGGTGCGTTGAAGCAGGCGGCCGCGCGCGGCGACATGCAGAACATCCGCTCGGTCGCGGGCTTCCAGCGCCGGCTCAACGACGTCACCTGTTCAGGCTGCCACCAGACTCGCGGCATCGGCGGCTTTCACTTTCCGGGCGTCGATTGGCTGGCGGACAGGCCGTCCAATGCGAGCATCGTACCGGCCTCGCCCCACTTTCTCGGCGACCAGCCCCGCCGCCGCGACATCCTGACCGCGTTCGCCGCAGGCAGACGCCCTGATTTCTCACGCGGATTTGCCAGCCGGCCGCAGACCCGCGGCAGCCGGGAGCTCGCCGGGAGCGAATATCAGGACGGCTGGGGCGCGCATTGTTCCCTGCAAGATGCGGGATCGGGAACGCGAGATGAGAGTTTTACGTCATGGAGCTGTGCTAACGGTCTCACCTGTCAGGCTGCCCCGGCCTCGCGCCGCATCGGCATGTGCTTCATCAAGACGCGTTGAGCCCGCAAAGCGATTTGGATGATTCATGACGAATACCGGCGACGCCAACAAGGAGCGCAATCGCGAGATTGCACGCAACGAGGAAGTCAAGCAGGTCACCGGCGGCGCCCGCGTCAGCATCTGGGCGATCGCGATGGCCGTTATCGTCGGTGGCATCCTGTTCACGCTCGGCTGGCTGTCGCTGCGGTAGCTGCGCTCTCTTTCGTCATGGCCGGGACAAGCCCGGCCATGACGGGGCTGGGGGTTCAGTGCTCGCACCCTCACGTCGCGTAGTTCGTCATCCGCTTGCCCGGCAGCAGCTCGTACGCCGGCTTCCAGCCGGGCAGTGCGGCCATGCGGCCGAGCCAGGCGTGGATGGCAGGATGGCTCGTGGCGAAATCGAAGCCGTGCTCGTCGCTCGGATAATGCAGATAGGCCATCATCGAGATGTCGGCGACGGTCGGCCTAGTGCCGATCGCGAAGGCGTTGTGCTGAAGATGCCCGTCCAGGATGCCGAGGAAGTCCTCGAGCCGGCGGCGAAAGTGTTTCAGCACTTGCGGATCGTTCTTCTCGGTGAAGGCCCGCATGAAGCGATAGGTCGCCATGTAGCCGGTGAGCTTGTGGTTGTCCCAGAACAGCCAGCGCAGCAGCTCGAACTTCTCTTCCTCCGTGTCGGCGCCGAAGCGGCCGTACTGCTCGGCGAGCTTCAAGAGGAGCGGCGCAGTCTGCGTCATCTTCAGCCCATCGACTTCGAGCACCGGGATTTCGCCCATCTCGTTGACGGCCTTGCGCCATTCTGCCGTGCGCGTGACGCGCCGCCGAAATCGGTCCAGACCGGCTCGAACCTCTCGCCGCAAAGCGTCAGCATCAGCGCCAGCTTGTAGCTGTTGCCGGATTCGGGGAAGTAGTGCAGGCGGTAACTGGGCATGGGACCTCGCGGCGTGGTTTTGGGCCGGTAGTTTATAGCGAGATCGCCCGGCATCGTCATTGCGAGCGTAGCGAAGCAATCCAGCAATGCAGCCGCGGAGATACTCTGGATTGCTTCGCTGCGCGCAATGACGGAGGTCGTGAAGACGGGCTGTCTCCCCGCTGTCGTCCCGGACGAGCGAAGCGAAGATCCGGGACCCATAGCCACAGGCCGTGGTTTGGCGAAGACTCGGAGTGACCAGTCGCGCCCACAACCACTCCCTGTGGTTATGGGTCCCGGGCTCGCGCTTTGCGCGCCTCGGGACGACGGCGGAGTGTGAGTGCGCTCCTAGCCCACCGCCCCCGACGACCTCAGCTGCTTGATCGCCGCTTCGTCGTATCCCGCCTCGCGCAAAATCTCGTCACTGTGCTCGCCGACAGCGGGCGGCTTGCGCGGCTGGACCTTCTTGGTGCCGTCGATCCAGATCGGGCTGGAGATGGTCAGCATGGTGTCGTTCTCGAACGGCACCAGCACCTCGTTGTCGAGCATCTGCTTGTCGTTGGGGATGTCGTCGAGAATGCCGACGATGCCGAACACGAGGCCGTTGCCGTCGAGAATCTTGCGCCATTCGGCAAGATCCCTGGTCGCGAAAGTCTCGTCGAAGATCTTGATCAACTCCACCGAACGGGCGTGACGGTCGGGTTTGGTGGCGAAGCGCGGATCGGTGATGAGGTCTTCGCGTCCCAGACATTTCGCCAGCGTCGGAAACTGCTTCTCCTCGCTCAGCAGCGACAGGATCAGCCAGCGGCCGTCCCTGCATTGATAGTGGTTGGCGACTGCGTTCAGCGCGCGCTCACGCGGACGCCGCTCGCCGAACTTGGCGCCGCAGAGTTTTGCCTGCGCCAGCACGCTCGCGGCCCACACCCCGTTCGCCATCAGATTGGAGGCGACGTGCGAGCCCTTGCCGGTCTTCTCGCGCTGATAGAGCGCGGTGACGATGGCGCCGTAGAACGCCATGGCGCAGGGGTGGTCGCCCATGCCGGCGACCGAGCGGGCCGGGGTGGTGTCGATGTCGGCACGGACCAGGTCCATCAGGCCCGAGCGCGCCCAATAGGCATTGCTGTCGAAGCCGGGCTTGTTGGCCTCTTCGCCCTTCTCGCCATAGCCGGTGAAGGAGGCGTAGATCAGCCGGTCGTTGAGATGGGCGAGGTGATCATGGGTGATGCCGAGCTTGGCGCGCACCGGCGGCGGCATGTTGGTGATGAAGACGTCGGCCTCTGCCACCAGCTTGTAGAGCACGGCCTGCGCCTCCGGCTTGGCAAGATCGAGCGCGATGCTCTTCTTGTTGCGGGCTTCCAGCAGCCAGGCGAAATTGTGCTCGCCGGTCGGATAGCCGGGCAAATTCGGCAGATTGCGGTAGGGATCCCCGGCGCCGGGCGGCTCGATCTTGATGACGTCGGCGCCGAAATCCGACAGCACGGTCGCCGCCGCGGGCGCTGCGATGAAGCTCGCGCAGTCCAGAACCTTCAGGCCTGAAAAGATGCCTTTTTCCATCGCGGCGTTGCTCCCTCGCTCTTGTCGTTTCCCGCGCGCTGGAATTGGTGCGGGCTGGTGATGGAGCAATTAGACTGATGTTTTGCCGGGATGCAACGGCATCAGGCGCAGGGCCTCACTCCTCCCCCGCAAGCAACGCCGCATTGCCGCCGGCTGCGGCCGTATTGATCGTCACGGTCTGCTCGGTCGCGAAGCGCGCGAGGTAGTGCGGGCCGCCGGCCTTGGGACCGGTTCCGGACAGGCCGTTGCCGCCGAACGGCTGCACGCCGACCACGGCGCCGATCATGTTGCGGTTGACGTAGATGTTGCCGACCTGCACGCGGTCGATGATGGCCTCGATGGTGTCGTCGATGCGGGAATGGACGCCGAGCGTGAGGCCGTAGCCGGTGCGCTCGATCGCCTGCAGCACGCGTTCGAGGTTTTCGGCACGGTAGCGCACGACGTGCAGGATCGGGCCGAACACCTCCTCGGTGAGCTGGCCGGCGTCGCCGAGCTCGAAGATATGCGGCGCGACGAAGCAGCCCTGCGGCGCCGTCCCGGCAAAGTGCAGTTTCGCCTCGGTCTTCATCCGCGCGATATGGGCGTCCAGCCGCTGCTTGGCCTCCATGTCGATCACCGGGCCGACATGGGTCGCGACGTCACGGGGATCGCCGATCTTCAACTCGCGTGCCGCGCCCGCGATCATCTCGATCATGCGGTCGGCGACGTCCTCCTGCACGAACAAGAGCCGCAGCGCCGAGCAGCGCTGGCCGGCGGAGCGGAACGCGGAGGTCACGACGTCGTCGGCGACCTGCTCGGGCAGCGCGGTGGCATCCGCGATCATGGCGTTGATGCCGCCGGTCTCCGCGATCAGCGGCACGATCGGCCCATCCTTGGCGGCGAGCGTCCGGTTGATGTTGCGGGCGACCTCGGTCGAGCCGGTGAAGACGACGCCCGCGATATCAGCGTGCGCGGTCAGGGCGGCACCGATACGGCCGTCGCCGACAACGAGATGCAGCGCATCTTTCGGGATGCCGGCCTCGTGCAGCAGGGCCACGGCCTCGCGCGCGATGCGCGGCGTCTGCTCGGCGGGCTTTGCCACCACGCTGTTGCCAGCCATCAGCGCCGCCGTGACCTGGCCGAGGAAAATCGCCAGCGGAAAATTCCACGGCGAGATCGCAACGAAGACGCCGCGGCCACGCATCGCGAGCGCGTTGCTTTCGCCGGTCGGGCCTGGCATTGCCGCATCAACGCCGAACAGCTTGCGGCCCTCTGCGGCATAATAGCGGCAGAAATCGGCGGCCTCGCGCAGCTCCGACAGCGAATCGTCGAGCGTCTTGCCGCCCTCGCTTTGCAGCAGCGCGATGAAGCGGGCGCTGCGGCTCTCCAGGAGATGCGCGGCCTGCTCCAGCGCCGCCGCGCGCGTGGCCGCAGGTGTCCGGCTCCAGGCCGCAAAGCCGACACGCGCGGCAGTCACTGCCGCATTGGCTTGATCCGGCGTGGCATCCGCAATCGGCTCGAGCTCGGTCGCTGCGGCTTTGACGTCAGCGAGCAAATGATCGAGCGCGACGCGTGCGCCGAACTCGACGCCGCGCGAATTGCGCCGCTCCGGCGCGTAGAGATCACCGGGCAACGGGATTTTGGGATGCGCCGCCGCTTGCGGCCGGACGATGGCGTCCGCCGGTCGCTGCAACAGCGCCGGCACCGGAACGCGATAATCGGCGGCCTGCGCCACGAACGACGAGTTGGCGCCGTTCTCCAGCAAGCGACGCACAAGATACGCCAGCAAATCGCGGTGGCTGCCGACCGGCGCATAGGTGCGGTAAGCGATATCAGGATGATCCTTGGCGAGCTGCTCGTAGAGCGCTTCGCCCATGCCGTGCAGGCGCTGGAATTCGAATCCGCCGCTCTTCCCGGCAAGCTCCAGCACGGTCGCGACGGTCAGCGCGTTGTGGGTGGCGAATTGCGGAAAGATGCGCGGCCGAAGACTCAAAAGCTTCGTCGCACAGGCGACGTAGTTCAGATCGGTCATCGCCTTGCGCGTGAACACGGGATAGCCGTCGAGCCCGCGTTCCTGCGCGCGCTTGATCTCGGTGTCCCAATAGGCCCCCTTGACCAGCCGCACCATCAGCCTGCGGTCATGCGCGCGGGCGAGCGCGTCGACGTAATCGATCACCGCGCTGGCGCGCTTCTGATAGGCCTGGATCGCGAGGCCAAATCCGTCCCAGCCTCTCAGCGAGGGATCGGCGAGCGTTGCGGCGATCATTTCGAGCGACAGCTCGAGCCTGTCTGCCTCCTCGGCATCGACGGTGAAGTTGAGGTTATGCGCTTTGGCGCGCCGCGCGAGGTCGAGCAGCAGCGGCACCAGCTCGGCCATCACGCGGTCGCGGCTGATCGCCTCGAAGCGCGGATGCAGCGCCGAGAGCTTGACCGAGATGCCGGGCCGGTCGGGCAGGGGATTGCTGCCCGCAGACTTGCCGATCGTCTCGATCGCACTCGCATAGGCATCGAAATAACGCCTGGCATCGGCGGCCGTGCGCGCGCCTTCGCCGAGCATGTCGAAGGAATAGCGCGGCTTCTGGCCGGAGCGCGGCCGGCCCCGTTCCAGCGCCTGCTCGATGGTCTCGCCCAGCACGAAATGACTGCCCATCAGCCGCATCGCCTGGCGCGTCGCGGTGCGCACCGCAGGTGCGCCCAGCCGCTTCACCAGACGGCCGATGGTGCCGTCGGGCGTCTCGCCGGGCTGGATCACCCGCGCCGACAGGCCGAGCGCCCAGGCCGAGGCGTTGACCAGGAAGGCCGTGGACTTGGTCTCGTGGTGGATGAAGTCGCCCTCGCCGAGCTTGTCCTCGATGAACTGGTCGGCGGTGCGCGCGTCCGGCACGCGCAGCAGGGCCTCGGCCAGCACCATCAGCGCCAGCCCCTCCTTGGTCGAGAGCGCGAACTCCCGCAGCATGTCCTCGACCCCGCCAAGACTACCTGCAAGACGGTCGTCGCGCTTGCGGATCGCCTCGATCAGCCGGGTCGCGGTGCGGTCGATCCGGGCCTCCTGCGGCGCGGACAGATGCGATGCCGGCAACAGGCGCGCGGCGATCTCGGCATCATCGGGCGCGTAGGGGGCGGTGAAGGGCGGCGGGATGTTCGGCATGGCGTGTCCTGTGGCTAGATCCAGGATAAGGCCCGCGTGACCGTAGTTCGATAGACAATCTAGCCAATTTGCCTTAGAAAATGAAGACAAGAAGCAACTTGGCCTGATTAAACATGGAACTCGATCGAATCGACCGGAAGATCCTCTCGATTTTGCAGGAGGATGGGCGCATCGCCAATGTCGAACTCGCCGAGCGCATCGGGTTGTCGCCAACCTCGATCGGCGAGCGGCTGAAGCGCTTGCAGCGGGAGGGCTTTGTCGAAGGCTATGGCGCGCGGCTCAACCCGCACCGGCTCGGCCTCGGTCTGTTGGTGTTCGTCGAGGTGCTGCTCGACAAGACCACGCCGGACAATTTCGAACGTTTTGCGCGCGCGGTGAAACTCGCGCCTGAAGTTCTGGAGTGTCACATGGTTGCCGGCGGCTTCGACTATCTTGTGAAGGCGCGGCTCGCGGACATGGCGGCGTATCGACGCTTCCTCGGCGAGACCCTGCTGTCGATGCCGGGCGTGCGCGAGACGCGGACCTATGCGGTGATGGAGGAGATCAAGCGCGACGCACCGTTACCGGTGGGCTGACGAAGTGCCGTCGCGATTGTCATTGCTGAGGCGTTGAACGGGCGGTCCTCGCGGGAAAATAGCTCTCCGTGTGCAGTCGCAACGCCTGTCGTCGAATGCACTGGCCGTCTTCTAAAATTTTCTTGGCCCGGCCCCCGGATCGATCCGGGAGGCAGCAAAAGCTGGCGGGCTTATACTTTGAGGTTCTCTGCGGAGGTCTTGCCCCGGTTTGCGATCTCTTCGTATTCCACCGTCTGTCCTTCGTTCAGGGACGACAGACCGGCTTTCTGCACTGCCGAGATATGCACGAACACATCCTTGCCGCCCGACGCAGGCTGGATAAATCCATAACCCTTCGTCGGGTTGAACCACTTGACCGTACCTTTAGCCATCACGACTTCTCCGCGGGTCTTCCTCCGAGATCTCGAACCGCCAGTCCCCGCCAACCGGCCGGTTCGGTCCTAACAGGATACGCGGAATGTGGCCGGCTTGGTAGCTCAAACCACATCGGCCTTTCGCCGAATTCCGCTCAACTTCGCGGCGTTTTTGCCGGTTTTGCCCGTTTCGCGGTCAAATGGCCGGCGTGCTGCGCGCTGTCTGTCAATACGTCGCCGCCAGATAATCGACGATCTTGCCGACATCCGCATCGTCGATCGGTGCGCCATAGACCTTGATCATCTTGGTCACCTCGGCCTGCCAGAAGCCCTTCTTGTCCTTCATCGGCGGCTGCGTCTTGACGTAGTCGGCCGAGTGGCAGGCGCTGCAATTGGCCTGGACGATTTCGAGATTGGGCCCCGCCTTGAAGGCGGCGACCTCGTCCGGAAGCTGGTAGTTGACGGGCGCCGCGGTCACGGCCGTCAGGCCGGTGGCGAGGGCGAGCGTGACGGCGAGGAGAATGGTGCGCTGCATGGTCATTCTCCTTTCAGGCCACGGTGACGCGGACGGTTTCGACGACGTTGCGCAAGTATCCCGCCGGGTTCCAGCGCGGCGCGTCCGGCTGCGTCTCGCCGCCATTGCCGGTGGCGCGCACCTTGAGCTCAACGCTTCCCGCCGCAAGCTTCACCGGCAGCTTCCATTCGCGGAACGAATATTTGCCGAGATCCTTGCCGAGCTTGGCGCTCACCCAGGTCTTGCCGCCGTCGGTGGAGACCTGGACCTCCTTGATGCCCTTGCCGCCGTCGAAGGCGATGCCGCGCAGGGTCACAGCTCCCGCCTTCAGCTTGGCGCCATCGGGGATGCTGGTGATGAAGGAGCGGATGGTGAAACGGTTGATCGGGATCGTCGCCTTCGGTGCGGTGCCGGGCTCGATCGCGTTATCAGGCGTATCGGGAATGCGATAGGCGGACTTCATCCAGAAGCCGTCATAGACGTTGTCGATGACGGTAATCTCGTTGAGATGCTTGACCCAGTAGGTGCCGTAATAGCCGGGCACGATCAGGCGCAGCGGAAAGCCGTTGAGGAACGGCAAATCCTCGCCGTTCATGCCATAGGCCAGCATCACCTCGCCGTCACTGGCGTGAGCGATGTCGAGTGCCTTGACGAAGTCAGGCGTCTTGTCGCTGACCGGCCCGTCCATGCCGTTGAAGGTGACCTGCCTGGCGCCGCTCTGCACGCCGGCCATCTCCAGCACCGCCTTCAACGGCACGCCGCGCCAGCGCGCATTGCCCATGGCGCCGTTGGCGAGCTGGCCGCCGGCGACGCGCGGCTCGAAGAAGCCGCGGCTGTTGCCGGAGCACTGGTTGACGGCGACGATCTCGGTCGCCTTCATCTTCCTGATGTCCTTCAGTGAAAGTTTCAGCGGCTTGTCGACCTTGCCCTTGACCTCCAGCGTGAACTTGTCGGGGTCGAGATTGTAGGGCAGGTCCGAGAGGTGATAGCGGACGAAGAACGCATTGTTCGGCGTGATCGGGCCGTCGTTGAAGATCGCGAACGGCGTCTCGAGCTGCGGCGGCCGGCTGGTCAGGCCGATCATCGGCCGCTTCTGCGGGTATTTCACCAGCGGCCGTTCGCCATTGGCGAAGGGCAGGGTCACGGTGTCGAGTGCCAACGCCCTGGTGGCATTCAGTGTGGCCGCCATGGCGGCAAGCCCCGCTCCTTTGAGCAGGTCGCGGCGATCGAACATCTGGTCCCCTCCCGGAGCTTTTCGTTGGCCCGCGGTCATCACCGCGAGCCGCGCTCATCTGTCGCAACGATTTGAACGAAGTCAATTCGTGCTTTCGCAGCAGGCCCATGCCGCTGCGTTGCAGCAGGCCGGTGTTACGGAGACATGCATGTGGCCAAGTTCTCACCGCGGCGGCGGTGTGCTCCCTCGCCCCGCTTGCGGGGAGAGGGTTGGGGTGAGGGGGAGTCTCCGCGAGGGAGGAAGCAGTTGGACTCGCGGAGAGTCCCCCTCACCCGCCGCGCTGCGCGCGTTGGCCTCTCCCCGCAGGCGGGGAGAGGCGAACATCAGGCCGCGACGCGCTCGCTTCGATCGACCAGCGCCGTCAGCCCCCGCGCATCGGCCACCACGCGGACCGCCATCGGCTCGTCGCGGCCGCGGATCGCGACCTCCTGTTGCGGCAGCGTATCGTCGGCGAGGCCCGCGGTGCCGCGGATTTCGTCCGAGACGATCGCCTCGCAGGCCAGCGTCTTGGTCATGTCCTGCAGGCGGGCGGCAACGTTGACGGCATCGCCCAGCGCCGTGAAGACGATGTGATCGCGATAGCCGATGTCGCCGATGATGACCTCGCCGCCGTGAATGCCGATGCCGAAGCGGATCGGCTGGCGAAGATCGTGGCTCAGCAGCTCGTTCAGTTCGTCGATATGGGTGGCGATGCCGCTGGCAGCCTTCAGCGCCTGCCGGCAGGCGGTTTGCGGATCGGCCGTGAGTCCGAACAGCGCCAGCATGCCGTCGCCGACGAACTGGTTCGGCTGGCCGCCATTCTCGATCACGGCCTGCGACACCGCGCCGAGGAAGCGGTTGACGATGAAGACGGTATCGAACGGCAGCCGCTTCTCGGCGAGCTGGGTCGAGCCGCGCATGTCCACGAACAGGCTGACGAGATAGCGCTCCTGGCCGATCCTCGCCGGCGCCGAGGCCTGCGCGTTGGCCGACGACGTTTGCGGGGTGAAGAGCTGGAAGAAGGACAGATCCGACGTCGGCCGCAGCTGGCAGGCCAGCCTGATCGAAGGGTCGTTGGTGCCGACGCGGGTGAGCACGAAGGCCTCGCGCTGCGACGGCTCGGGCAGGACGCCATGATCGCCGATGACGCGGATGCGGCAGGTCGAGCAGCGGGCGCGGCCGCCGCAGACGCTGGCATGCGGCAGATTATGGCGCAGGCTCGCTTCCAGCACGGAGAGACCCTTGGGAACCCGCACCGTCTTGCCGTTGCCGTAGGACAACGCGATCATGCCGCCGCGCCGCTCGCGCCAGGCCCGCACGCCGCGTGCCGCCAGCGCCAGGCCCAGCAGCCCAAAATAGGTGACGGTGAAGGCGCCGGTGATGCGATCGAGCGTGTTGCCTTCCGCGACCGTGCCGACCTGGCGTCGCGTGAGATTGTGCGTGCGCCATTCCCCGTCATCGGCCTCGATCGCGACGCTGCGGCCGCCCTGGTAGATGCCGAGCAGCGACAATGTCGGGACCAGCACCGCGGCGGCAAGCAGATAGGGCGCGGCGCGCGTGAAGAACGGCTTGAGGCGGAGCCAGAAATAGATCCCGATGCAGCCGTGCACCCAGGCAATGAGAAGCAGGATCGTCATCTGCCAGAGCCGTCCCGGCGCTGCGACGAAGAACAGATAGAGCTCCTGCGGATAGAGCTTCTGGTGATCGTACAGCGTGTAGCCGAGCCGCACCCCGACCACGTGCCCCATGATCAGCGCGGGGATGCTGAGGCCCAGCACGAGCTGAAGCGGCTCGATCGTCCGCCAGCGGAACTGCCGGCGCTGATACAGCGCATAGATGCCGAGCCCCATATGCGTGAGCGCGGCGGTGTAGAACACGATCGAGACGGGGAGGAACTGCCAGAAGACGGTGTGGTAGTAGACTCCGGCCTCCATAGCCTCGACCGAAATATTGCCGAGCGCATGGTTGAGGAAATGGCTGATCACATAACAGAACAGGATCACGCCGCAGACGAGCCGCACCTGCCGCACGCTGGTCCCGCGGACGAGTTCGGAGATGGATGCAGCAGCGGTGGCCATGATTCGGTTGTATCAGTTCATGAAGGAGAACAGCCAGCGTAGCGGTTAATTCCCGATGTGGACAGGTTCGGGGATCACATGCCCGGGAAGGCGCCTCACACTCCGCCGTCGTCCCGGACAAGCGCGCCCTAAGCGCGCGCCGATCCGGGACCCATAGCCACAGGGTCGGGTTTGGCGAAGACTCGTGGTTACCAGCTCGTGCCATAACCCCTCCCTGTGGTTATGGGTCCCGGGTCTGCGCTTCGCTTGCCCGGGACGACACCTATGTCTGGACAGCCGACATTGACTCCCCCTCCCAGGTTGGCGAAAAGCGCGGCCGTGACGACATCCCCTGATATCACCGTGTTTCCCCGTGGCGCCGCGCGCCGGCCCCTCGTCATCGCCGTGCTCGTCATCGCCGCGATGACGCTGCTGCGCATCGTCTACGCCGGCGCGATCGAGCTGCGCACCGACGAGGCCTATTACTGGACCTGGTCGAAGGAGGGCGCGCTCAGCTTCCTCGATCACCCTCCGGGCATCGCCTGGCTGATCCGTTTCGGAACCGCGATCTTCGGCGACACCACGCTCGGGGTCCGTTTCGGCGGCATCGTCGCGATGCTGGCGACGCAGCTCCTGCTTGCCGACGTCGTCCGCCGCCTCACCCATGATGTGCGCGCCGTATTGTTCGCGGTGCTGATGCCGGAAGCCGCGCTCTATTACGGCCTGCTGATGGCCAAGGTCGCGCCCGATGTCGCCATGATCCCGTTTGCGGTGGCAATGATGTGGTCGCTGGTGCGGCTCGCGCAAAGCGGCGACGGACGCTGGTGGCTTGCGGCCGGTCTGTTCGCCGGCCTCTCGATGCTGTCGAAATTCACCGCCATCATGTTCGCGCCGGCGGTTGCCGCCTTTCTGCTGGTGCCGGATTGGCGTTGGCGCTGGCTGCGCAGTCCTTACCCTTATCTCGCGGTGCTGGTCGCAATAGCCGTGTTCTCGCCGGTGCTGGTCTGGAATGCGCAGCACGATTGGGCCTCGTTTCGTTTCCAGGGCGTACGCGCCACCGCCAGTTACGGCATCTCGCTGCGGACCATCGGTGACTTTATCGGCCTGCAGTTCGGCCTGGTCGGCTTCGTCATGCTGCCGGTGGTGCTGACCGGGCTGGTGCTGACGGCATGGCGCGGCTATCGCGCGCGCGAGCCCGTTGGAATTCTCTTGTCGACGGCGGTGCTGGTGCCGTTTCTGTATTTCCTCGCGAAGTCGACCACGCTTCGGGTCGGCGACACCTGGCCGATGTTCATGTGGCCGGTCGGTTTCGCCGCGGCCGCCGTGAACCTCGCGGCGATGGCGAAGGAGGATTGGTCGGCCCGTATGCTGAGATCGTCGGTGTTCTGGGCCAAGACAGCCGTCGGCTCGGGCATCGCCTTCGTCGTCATCGTGTTCCTCTATTACGTCGCAGCGCCCTGGAATCTCCTCGGCAAGATCGATCCGATCGGCGCCGAGGCCGGCTATGAGCAGGTCGCCGCGCGGGCGCAGGCCGCGCTCGACGAGACCGGCGCGACCTGGATCGCCACCACGGACTATCGCACCTACGCGATGATGCGCTGGCTGTTCAGGGGCCGCGTGCCCGTCATCGAGATCAACGAGCGCGGCCGCTTCCAGGATTTCCGCGATCCCGGCCTGGACCGGATCAAGGGCCATGCCGGCATCTATGTCGGCCGCGAGCCGGACGATCGTTCCTCGCTATGGGAGAACATCCCAGCCAAGCGCGAGCAGCTCGGCGAAGTCGAGCGCCGCTGGCGCGGTGTTCTCGCGGACACCTATGTGATCGAAAAGCTCACCGGCTGGACCCCCGAGCTGTCGCCGTCGAAGGATTCGCCGCTGTTTTGGTGGAAGGTGCTGGCTTTCCTCTCCCTCTCCCCGCTTGCGGGGAGAGGGTTGGGGTGAGGGGGACTCTCCGCGGGGGAGGTGACAGTTGAACTCGCGGATAGTCCCCCTCACCCGGATCGCATCTGGCGATGCGCTCCGGCCTCTCCCGCACGCGGGGAGAGGCGAAGAAGCTACGCCTCGTCGTCCTTCTTCCGCAAGAGATCCGTCGCGAGATCCGACAGTTTGGGCGGCGGCAGCGCGGCGAACGGCAGCGGACGCGTGACGTCGATCGCCGCCAGGCCCAGCCGTGCCGTCAGCAATCCGTTCAGCACGCCTTCGCCGAGCCGCTGTGACAGCTTTGCCGCGATGCCGTGGCCGAGCATCTGCTGCACCAGGCTGTCGCTCGCGGCCATGCCGCCGGTGATGGCGAGGTGGGCGATGACGTGGCGGAGCAGTCGGATCATGCCGAGCGCGCCGGGGCGCCCGCCGTAGAGATAAGCGAGCTGGCGGATCAGGCGCAGCGCGGCGACGAACACGAACAGCACGTCGATCGCCGCGCGCGGGCTCACCGCGGTCACGATCGAAACCTTTTGCGCGGCTGACGACACCAGACGCCGCGCCTCCGCATCCAGCGGAGACATCAACTCGCGTTCGGCGAGCCGGATCATGTCGGCGCCGTCGATGATCTCGCCGGTGTGGCTCTCCAGCGTCGCGCGGGCGCGGGCGAGCTGCGGGTTCTGGTGCGCGATCTTGAGCAGATCCTGCACGATGACGCGGCTCTCCTTGCGGTCGTCGCTGGCGAGCACGGCGGCGGCGCGCGCATGCAACTGCTCGATCGTCGCCAGCCGCGCCAGACCGACTGCCTCGCGGCCGATCACCACCGCAAGCGCAAGCGCGGTGACGAGCGCGAAGGCGAGACCGACATAGCCGAGCGTTTCGCTGCGCGCGAACAGGTCCTCGATCAGATGCACCACGCCGAGCCCGGTGCCGAGCAGCGTCAGCCCGGCGAGGCCTGACCAGAACAGCGTACCCCAGGGAAAACCGCGGCGCGCCGGCAGCGCCGCTTGAACTGGGACCGGAAGCGCCAGGGGATCGGGCTCCGGCGTGATCTGGATGGTGGCGCGGCTGAGCCGGCTGGTCTCGTCGGCTTCGGTGACGACGACGCCGGGATCGTCGAGCCGGAACGTCGCCGGCCGCCGTGGCTTCGATCGGTCGTTCATGCGAGCTTGTCTCCGATCAGGAACTGCAAGGCACGGTCGAGGCGAATGTGAGGCAGCGTCGGCGGCTCGGAGCCTTCGCGGTCGAGTGTGGGCGGGCGGAAGCGCAGGAAACGAAAGTCGCTTGTCCCGGCGGTCTCGGTCGCAAGGCCGCGGAACGCGGCATTGCCGTTGAACAATGGCTCGGGATCCAGGGGCAGGTCGCCCGGAAAGGTCGCAACCTCCGTGTTGCCGTCGAAGAATTCGCCGCCAGCGCTCTCGCCCGCGGCCGGTGTTCCAAGGATCGACGGCAATTTGTCGCGGCCGCGCGCGACTTGAGCCTCTCTCGTGGCGCGCACCGCGGCGAGCGCCACCACGTCGATCGCCGCGCCGGTATTTTCCGCGCGCGCGACGGCACCCGAGACGGCGCGGCGCAATACGGCCTCGAGCCGGTCGTGGCTGGAATGGTGCAGATGGTCGGCCTTGGTCGCTGCAAACAGGATGCGATCGATGCGCGGACGGAACAGGCTGGAGAGGATCGTGCTGCGGCCGATGTTGAAGCAGTCGAGAATGCCGGCGAGGGCTGCTTCGAGATCGTGCAGCGCCTCGGGTCCGGAGTTGAACGCGGACAGTGCATCGGCCAGCACGATCTGGCGATCGAGCCGGGCAAAATGATCCCTGAAGAACGGCCGCACCACGACGTCCTTGTAGGCCTCGAAACGGCGCACCATCATCGCCCACAGCGATCCCTCCGGCGCCTGGCCGCCTGCGGGCACCTCGAGGGGCGCGAAGGTCAGTGCCGGGGAGCCTGCGAGATTGCCGGGCATCAGGAAGCGGCCGGGCGGCAACAGGCTCATCGCGAAGCGCTCGTCGCGGCAGGCGCGCAAATAATCGGTGAAGAGTTTTGCGGCCGTCAGCGTCGCCTGCTCGTCCTCGCGCGCGTCGGGCTTGAGCGTTGCCAGATGCGCGTGCCATTCGCCCGCAAGATGCGCGCGCGGCGCCTCGCGCGACAAGACCAGGCTCTCCGCCGACCATTGCTCGAAACTCTTCTGCAGCAGCGGCAGGTCGAGCAGCCACTCGCCGGGATAGTCCACGATGTCGAGTGTCAGCGTGCGGTCGGCGCCGTTCGGGCGCTGATAGTCGATGACGAGCCGGAGCTCGCTGATGTCGACGGTCGAGTTCGGCCAGCGTCGCTCCTCGATCAGCGCGCGCAGATGGCTCTCATAGGCAAACCGCGGCACGGCATCGTCGGGCTGCGGCGCCAGATGCGCCCGCGCGATCCGGCCCGAGGCGTAAGCGTCGAACACGGGAAACCGGCCGCCGCGGGTGAGGCCGTGGATCAGCGCGGTGATGAACACGGTCTTGCCGGCCCGCGACAGGCCGGTAACGCCTAACCGCACCGTCGGGTTGAAGAAGTGCTCGCCATAGTCGATCAGCGCCTGCGCGGACAAGCGCGCTTCTTCGACCATATCCTGGAAACTGAATGCCATATGAACGTTAGTGGATCGGGAGCGGCTGGACTGTGTGACCGATCACAAAAGTGGCAATTGCGTGAAGAAAATCAAGCTCCATACTTCCACCGTCTTTGTCGGAAAATCAGCCGTTTGAACGACGCGCCGATCCCGAAAGACCCATACAAGAGGACATTGCCTCATCTTGCGGATTGCCATGACCGTCTTCCAACTGAAAGAGTTCGCCTCCAGCTCCGTCCACGCCGCAGCCGACGTGATGGGCTGGAATTACGACCGCACCGAGCTGATCGCCGACGGAATCATCCACGCGATCGGCGTCCTCTCCGGCCTCATCGCCGCGACCGTGCTGGTGGTGCTGACGGCGATCTATGCCGATGCGACCGACATCGTCGGCGTCTCGATCTATGTCGCCGGCCTGCTCTCGATGCTGGTGCTGTCGGCGACCTATAATCTCTGGCCGGTGTCGCCGGCCAAATGGCTGCTGCGGCGGTTCGACCACTCCGCGATCTATCTGCTGATCGCGGCGACCTATACGCCGTTCATCCTCGAGGTGAAGGACAGCGGATTCGCGCTGGTGCTGCTCGCCGGCGTCTGGTGCGTCGCCATCCTCGGCATCGTGCTGAAGCTCTTCTATCCCGGCCGGTTCGACCGCGTCTCGGTCGGCATCTATCTCGCGATGGGCTGGAGCGGCGTGATGCTCTACGACGCCGTGGTCCGGGCGCTGCCCGCGCTGGTGCTGGGCTTCATCCTTGCGGGCGGGCTGCTCTACAGCTTTGGCGTGATCTTCCATGCCTGGCGGCGGCTGCGTTTCCAGAATGCGATCTGGCACGGCTTTGTGTTGGCCGGCGCGGCGTGCCATTATACCGCGGTGCTCGACCTCATGTTGAGCTGAGCAAGACCCAGGGGGTCTTCCAAGAAGCGGTATAAGACAAGAGGAGACGTCGCATGCAGGTGACCGGCAAGGTCGTGGTCGTCACGGGCGGCGCAAACGGCATCGGCAAGGCGCTGTGCGAGGCGTTTTACAATGCGGGCGCAGCCAAGGTCGTCGTCGCGGACATGGACGCCGCCAATGCGCGGGCGGTTGCGGCCATGGTGGATGGCGCGGCCTTCAAATGCGATGTCGCGCAGGAGAAAGACATCTCGCACGTCATCGAGGAGACCGAGCGGCAGTTCGGCCCCATCGCCCTGTTCTGCTCCAATGCCGGCATCGGCGGCGGCTTCGATCCGATGTCGGTCAATGCCGGCGGAGCCTCCGACGAGCCGTGGCAGCGCAGCTGGGCGATCCACGTCATGGCCCATGTCTATGCGGCGCGGCATCTGATCCCGCGCATGAAGGCGCGCGGCGGTGGCTATTTCCTCAACACGATCTCGGCCGCGGGCCTGCTGTCGCAGGTCGGCAGCCCCGCTTATTCCACCACCAAGCACGCCGCGGTCGGCTTTGCCGAGAATCTCGCGATCTCGCACAAGGCTGACAACATCAAGGTCTCGATCCTCTGCCCGCAGGGTGTCGACACCAACATGCTGCGCTCGATCCCGAAAGGCCCGCAATCCGGCGACGGCGATCTCACGCCCGAGCAGGTCGCGAAAGACGTGCTCGCCGGCCTCGAGCAGGAGACGTTCCTGATCCTGCCGCATCCGCAAGTGCTCGGCTATATGCGCAAGAAGACCGAGAATTATGATCGCTGGATCGGCGGCATGGCCAAGATCCAGGCCAGGATGCGGGAGGATTTCGGGAAGTGACCTTCAGGTCGGTGAGCTGACGTATACTCGCGCCAAAAGCTCGCTGTCGTCCCTGCGAAAGCAGGGACCCATAACCACAGGGAGAAGTTTGGCGAACACTGGTAGATGTTCTTGCGCGCGGTACTGACACCTGCGCTTTACGGATAAATCACGCGGTATGGGTCCCCGCGTTCGCAGGGACGACACCGGTGGTTAACGAGGCAACGTCTCCTCCCCCCGGCTCTGCCTGAGCGCCCGCGCATAGAGCATCATGCCCTCGCGCACCGTGCGCTGTTCCGCCGCCGTTAGCGCCGCCAGCGCGCCGCGCACCTGCTGCCGGCCGAACGCGTGCAGCCCCTCCAGCGTGCGCCGCCCCTTCGCGGTCAGCGACAATAGCTTGCTGCGTGCATCATTCTCATCCGGCGTCTCCCTGAGCTCGCCGCAATCGATCAGCTTGCGCACCAGGCGGCTGACGCTGGATTTCTCCAGCCGCAGGAAATCGCCGAGCTCGCCTGATGTCATCGGGCCGCGGATGCCGATCTCCAGGATCGTGTGCACGGCCGAGGGCGGATAGTCCGAGGCCGCCACCGTCGCATCCATGAAGCCGAGCTCGCGCACCATCAACCGCGAGGCGGCGCGAATGTCGTCGATGAGCGCAAGCTCGGCCATCCCTTGACTCCTCGCCTATAGTTGTATCATACAACTATAGGCGCAACGCGGCGCACGCAAGCGTTTTGGAGTGAGCCATGGGCGGAGCTTTGCCGACGGCGATGCGGATGAATGGCAAGGTCTGCCTCGTCACGGGCGGCGGCACCGGCATCGGCCGCGCCACAGCGTTGCGGATGGCATCCGAGGGCGCCGAGGCGATCATCGTGGCGGGCCGGCGCGAGGCCGAGATCGAGGCGACCGCCGCTTCGTGCCGCGAGCTCGGTGCGGAGGCGATCGCGCTCAAGACCGACATCACGCGCGAGGACGACGTCGCGCGCCTCGTCCGCACCGCCATCGAACGTTGCGGCCGGCTCGACGTCGCCTTCAACAATGCCGGCTTCCAGGAGCGCCGCGCGCCGCTGGAACAGCAGGGCACTGACATCTACGACAGCGTGTTCGACACCAATGTCCGCGCGCTGTTCCTGTGCCTGCGCCACCAACTGCCGGCGATGCTGGCGCAAGGGCGCGGCAGCATCGTCGTCAACGCTTCCGTCAGCGGCGTGCGCAATCCCAATCCCGGCTTCTCGCTCTATTCGGCCTCGAAGGCCGCCGCGATCTCGCTGACGCGCTCGGCCGCGCTGGAGAATGCCCCGCGCGGCATCCGCATCAATGCCATCGCGCCGGGCCGCGTCGTCACCGACATGATGCTGAGCGCCGGCGTCGGCGACATCGCAACGGTGAGTGCTGGCCTGCCGCTGCGGCGGATGGGGAGCCCGGAGGAGGTGGCGGAGGCCGTGGTGTGGCTGTCGTCGGATGCGTCGTCGTATGTGGTCGGCCATGTGCTGGCGGCGGACGGGGGATTTCTGGCGTCGTAGTTGTCGGCGGTGGTGCGGCAAACTCGATGTCGTCCCGGCCTTCGCCGGGACGACAACTCAATGCTTCTGCCCGTAGAGCACCGGCACCGCCGAATCCACGACGACCTCGACCAGGCTCGTCCCCTCGAACGCCATCCCGCGCTTCAGCGCCTTGCCGAGCTCAGCCGCCTTCGTCACCCGCACCGCGTGACATCCCATGCCTTCGGCGAGCCGGACGAAATCGATCCCCGGCAGCTCCAACCCCGGCACGTTGCGCACCTGCATGACCTGGCTGAATGAGCGCATCGCGCCGTAGCCGGAATTGTTGATGACGACGATGGTCAGCGGCAGCTTGCGCTGCGCGGCGGTCCACAGCGCCTGGATCGAGTACATCGCCGAGCCGTCGCCGATCAGGCAGACCGTGCGGCTGTTCGGCTTGCCGAGCGCCATGCCGACGGCGGCGGGCAGGGAATAGCCGAGGCCGCCGCTCGCCATGGTGTAAAAACTATCCTGGCCGCGCATCGGCATGAACTTCTGCATCGCCGGCCGGTGCGAGGGCACTTCCTCGACGACTGACGCACCATCCGGCATCGCCTGCGACAGCGAATGCAGCAGGAATTCGACCGGCAGCGGATCGGCGGCTTGCGGCGCCGGCGGCAGTGTGCGGCCGTTCGGCGTGGCGCGCTTGCTCTCCGGCAGCAGGTCGAGCAGCGTGCTCAGTGCCGGCTTCATGGTGGCGATGATGCTGGTGCCGACGGGCGTCACAGCCGCCGCATCCGGGTCATCCGTGATCTGAAAGATCGTCGCGCTACCATCGAAGATCGCGGCATGGCCCTCGACATGGAAGGTGAACACGGGCGCACCGATCACGACGATGAGATCATGCTCACGCAGTGCGTCGGAGAGTTGCGCCGGCGAGGCATGCAGGAAGCCGGCGAATTGCGGATGCCGCTCGGGGAACGAGCAGCGTGCCGAGAACGGGCTGACCCAGACGCTGGCCTTCGCCTTCTCGGCGACGCCCACCATCAGGTCTACCGCGCCGGCGCGGTCGACGCCGGGGCCGACGACGAGGGCAGGGTGCCTTGCGGAGCCGAGCGCGGCGACCAGTGCCTTCATCGGCTCAAGCTCGGGGCCGATTTCCCGGCTGACCTTGCGCGCCTCGGACGGCGCGCAGGCATGCGCCCAGTCGTCGATCGGGATCGACACGAAGGTCGGCCCGCACGGCGGCTGCATCGCGGTGTAATAAGCGCGCGCGATCGCAGCCGGCACGTCCTCGGGCCGCGCCGGCTCGACGCTGTATTTCACGTAAGGCCGCGGAAACTCCGACGCGCGCTCGGCATAGAGGAAGGCCTGCAAGGGCAGGATCGAGCGCGCCTGCTGGCCCGCGGTAATCACCAGCGGGGTCTGGTTGCGATGCGCGGTGTAGATGTTGCCGAGCGCGTTGCCGACGCCGGCGGCCGAATGCAGATTGACGAAGCCGGCATTGCGGGTCGCTTGCGCGTAACCGTCGGCCATGCCGACGGCGGAGGCTTCCTGCAGCGCCAGCACGTAGTCGATGTCATCGGGCCAGTCGCTCAGGAACGGCAGCTCGGTTGAACCAGGATTGCCGAACACTTTTGTGATGCCGAACGAGCGCAGCAGGTCGAGCGTCGCCTGCTTGACGGTGACGGACTTGCTTTTTGTCGCGGCGGGCTTGCGGGACGACATCGGACGGCTCCCCTGATCTTCTTGTGTTCCGTCGCCGTGCCGAGCATGAGCGACGATTTGTCCGCCTTGGCCTTTGAGCACAGGCAAAAGCAACCTACCTCTCGGTGGATTGCTTGGCGAAGTCAAGATGAGGCTGCGTGTGATGCTGGGGCGCTAGCGCGTGGCGCCCTTGACCAGTGGGCACTTGCTCTCCGAGAGCGGCCACGCGGTCTGTTCCGATGGAATCGGACGCACGATCTCCAGATAGTCCCAGGGATATTTCGACTCCGAAGGCTTCTTGACGCGGGCCAGATACATCGTGCGTGTCACGCGGCCGTCTTCGCGCAGCGTCGCGCCCTGCGAAAAGATGTCGTCGATCGGGATCGCGCGCATGGCGGCGGCGACCCGCTCGGCGTCGTCGGTGCCGGCCTGGGTGACAGCCTTCAGATAGTGCCGCACCGCGCCGTACACGCCGGCATGCAGCATCGACGGCGGCGCGCCGGTCTTCACCATGAACTCCCTGGACCAGGCGCGCGTCGCCTCGTTCATGTCCCAGTACGATGCCGTCGTCAGATACGTGCCCTGTGCGGCTTCCAGGCCCAGGGTGTGGATGTCCTGCAAGAACAGGATCATCGCCGCAAGACTTTGCCCGCCCTTCACGATCCCGTACTCGTTGGCCTGCTTCATCGCATTGATGGTGTCGTTACCGGCATTGGCAATGCCGATGACCTTGGCGCCGGAAGACTGCGCGGTGAGCAGGAACGAGGAGAAATCCGGCGTGTTGAGCGGATGGCGGACGGCGCCCAGCACTTTGCCGCCGGCCGCCGCGATCACGTCGCTGGCGTCTTTCTGCAACTGCTGGCCGAAGGCATAATCGGCGGCGAGGAAGAACCACGTCGTACCGCCGGCCTCGACGACTGCCGAGGCCGTTCCGTGCGAGACCGCGTAGGTGTCGTAGGTCCAGTGCACGCCGAACGGCGAGCACTGCTCGTTGGTTAGTGCCGTCGTGCCCGCGCCGGAATAGAGCACGATCTTCTTCTTTTCGCGTGCGAGGCCCTGGATCGCGAGCGCGACACCGGAATTCGGTACGTCGACGATCGCATCCACGCCCTCGACATCGAACCACTGGCGGGCAATTCCGGTGCCGATGTCGGGCTTGTGCTGATGATCGGCTGAGATCACCTGAACCGGCTTGCCGAGCACGGTGCCGCCGAACTCGCGAACCGCCATCTCGGCGGCGACAAGCGAACCCTTGCCGGTGACATTAGCGGTTACACCAGCCATATCGGTCAGGACGCCGATCTTGACGACGCCACCCGAGACTTCCGCCTGTGCCGCAATCGGAACGATCAGCGCGATCAGGGCCGCGCCGAGCAGGTTCGATCTCATCTTCATCTCCTCCTGATCTTCTCGTGCCTTGTCGGGTCAGCAGCCGGCCGCATCGAGCCAATCGAGGACCAGCGCGGCGAGATCATCGCTGTTGTCCTCGATCATCATCATGTGGCCGTTGCCGGTGATGCCGCGATCCGGCAGCCAGATGAAGTCGGCATCGAGATAGGCCGCGGTCGCAGCGTCCACCTCGCGTGGATGACGCGGATCGAGCTCGCCGGTGACGATCAGGATGCGATGGTTGCCGAGTCTGTTGAGATCGCCGACGCGGAGGCCGCGTCCGCCGATGTTGAAGCGCTCGTTCAGGATACGCGGGCTTTCGGGCACGATGGACGCGAAATAGTGCTTGAACGCATGTTGCGGAAATCGCGATGTGTTCGCCCAGGAAGAAGCGGCGAATTCGGCGTTCAGCCAGACGGGCCGATCCTCGGCGGCATGCACCGGCCGACCGACGCTGGCGTCGTCGCGTAGCGCTGCAAGCGCGGCCGGATCGTCGGGCAGATCCTTCAGCAAATCGGCGGGCGGGCCCGGCGCGATGCCGACGACGGCGCGGACCAGATCGGGCCGTCGCTCGGTCATCCACCATGCCATCGGCCCGCTCGCGGAATGCACCAGCAATACGGCGGGGCCGATCTCCTCCAGCAGTGCGAGCAACGAGTTGGCGACGTCGGCGCTGCCAAGCGTCGGAAAATCCGCCCGCTGTGGCGAGCGGCCATGGCCGGGCCAATCAGGCACGAACACATGGCGGCCGGTACCTGCGAATCGTGGCGCCCAGCCCGGCCGCAGATCAGGCGTCGCCATGTAGCAGGCGCCGGTGTGCGCAGCGCCATGTACCATCACGACGGGCGTCCGCTCGGTTCCGCCCTCGGGCGGTCGGACGTGATCGACATAGATCGGATGCACCTCAGTCCCTGCGTAGAAGCACGATGGCCCCTGCGCGCGCAGCAAATGCCTCCGTCGCGCGGACGCGACGGGTCCCGCCTTGTTCACAGCCGGCGATCTCCCAGAGTTCTGTTCTATTCCGCTGCGATGTTAGGATGAGATCAATCCGAAAGGCAATGAGAAAGTCACATATGAGACGATCTAGCAAAGACGCGACCCGGCCCAATTCAGGGGAAAGCGCCGACCGCGCCAGGGACGTGCTCGGCGGCACCGAAGTCAGGATCGCCTACAAGATGGGTTACGTCCTGAATTTCTACCGTGAGCCGTCGTTTCGGAAGATCGAGATGGAGCTCGGCATCACACGTCCGGAGATCGTCACGCTCATCTTCCTGAGTTTTCGCGAGGGCGTGACCGCCAGCGAGATCTGCGAGTTTTCCGGTCATCTCAAGGCCAATATCAGCCGCGGGATCATTGCGCTGGAAAAGAAGAAGCTGTTGCGTCGCGACGTCGACAAGAACGACAATCGCCGCCAGCGTCTGTATCTGACGCCAGCCGGACGCACGCTCTATGCCAGATACATCCCCACCTTGCGCGAGCGCGAACGGGCGATGCTGTCATGCCTCAGCGTGTCCGAACGCAAGGTGTTCGAAGGTCTGCTCGACAAGCTGGCCGAGCATGTCCCGCAGTGGACGGCGCTCGATGAACTGTGAAGGGCGCGCTCCTGGCGGCGTCATGCCGGGGGGCGCGAGGCGAACCCGGAATCTCGCGATTCCCCGGTGCGCAATTTGCGCACCTGAGGTCCGATCCTGCGGACCGCCCCGGAACGACGGGACGTCCCTCACCAAACCGCCGTGCCCTTCATCGTCGGCTGCCCTTCCGCATTCGCGGTCCACAGCTCCATGCCATCAGTGGTCTCGTTGGCGTTGACCGAGAACTCCGTGCCCTCGAACAGCGGCTGCAGGCCGCGATAGGTGAACTTCTTCGGCGCCTCGCCGCCGTGCAGCTTCGCGGCCAGCTCGATGATCAGCGCCGCCTGCAGCGGGCCGTGGAAGATCAGGCCCGGATAGCCCTCGACCTTGGTGACGTAGTCGCGGTCGTAATGGATGCGGTGACCGTTGAAGGTCAGCGCGGAATAGCGAAACAGCAGCACGGGGTCGGAGACATGGGTCTCGCGGTGCTGCGCCTTCGGCGGCGGAGGCGGGG
This sequence comes from Bradyrhizobium sp. CCBAU 11430, assembly GCF_028128855.1. Taxonomy (NCBI): domain Bacteria; kingdom Pseudomonadati; phylum Pseudomonadota; class Alphaproteobacteria; order Hyphomicrobiales; family Nitrobacteraceae; genus Bradyrhizobium; species Bradyrhizobium sp. CCBAU 11430. The sequence continues at coordinate 35,752 of NZ_LBJV01000071.1, read as the reverse complement.
CCTTGGCGCCAGCCGGCGCGCTGCTCGTCATCTCGCGATAGACGATGTCCTGCCGCTCGCGAATGGCGACGCCGCGCGGCGAGGAGATGCTGTGCTCGACCGAGACGAAGCACAGCGTGCCGGTCGAGCCCGTCTTGACCTGCACGTCGGCGATGCGCGAGGTCCGAGTCGATTCATCGCCGACCTGCAGCGGCTGCAGGAACTCGATCTCGCCGCCGGCCCACATCCGGCGTGGCAGCGGCACCGGCGGCAGGAAGCCGCCGCGGGTGGGATGGCCGTCGGGCCCCAGCATCGACATCGGGAACACCGGCTGCGCCAGGCACCAATGCACCGTGAACGGCGCGGCGTCGCCTCTCCTGGGCTCGCCGACCTCCTGGAACAGCGTCGCGCGCAGGCCCATCACGAGCTGCGCGGTGACGATGTCGGTGGCCTCCGTGCTGCGGCCGATCCATTGCCGCAAGTGATCGATGTCGAGCTTCTCGGTCATGACGCCTCGCTCTTCTTACGTCTTGGACTTTGGGTTTTCGCCGATGGCGGGCACAGCGCCGTAAGCGCGCGTTTCGCCGACGACGATCGGCGCCGGCGCGGGATAGCTGACGCGTCCCTGCGGCGTGTCGACCTCGATGCGGCGCAGATGCGGGTGGTTGGTGAGGTCGGCCATGGTGTTGACCTCGGCAAAGGCGATATCGGCATCCGACAGCCGCTTGAGCAGCTCGTCGCGCGTCATCTTGCCGAAGATATCCGCCACCGTCGTATCGGTGAAGTCGCGGTTGCGCACGCGCTCGACCATGTTGGCGACGCGGGGATCGGCGGGCAGATCGGGTTGATCCAGCACCTTCGCGCAAAGCGTCCTCCACTCGCGCTCGCTCTGGATCGAGATCAGGATGTCCTTGCCGTCCTTCGACGTGAACACGCCATAGGGCGCGATCGAGGGATGCCGCAGCCCCATGCGCTTGGGCGGATTGCCGGCTTCGGAGTTGAGCAGCGGCACGGTGCACCAGTCCGCCATCACGTCGAACATGGAGATGCGGATGTCACAGCCCTTGCCGGTACGCCCGCGCCCGATCAGCGCCTCCAGGATCGCCGCATGCGCGGTCGCGCCGGTCGCGACGTCCACGATCGACATGCCGACGCGCGAGGCGCCATCAGGGTTGCCGGTGATCGAGGCCAGGCCGCTCTCGGCCTGGATCAACAGATCATAGGCCTTGCGATGCGCGTAGGGACCTTCGTCGCCATAGCCGGTGATCGTGCAGGAAATCAGCTTCGGATAGTCCTTCAGCAGCCGCTCGCGCGAAAAACCGAGCTTGTCCATCGAGCCCGGCTTGAGGTTCTGGATCAGCACGTCGGCGCTGGCGATCAGCTTCTCCAGCTCGGCGCAGCCTTCTTTCGTTGCGAGATCCACCACCGCCGATTGCTTGCCGCGGTTGAGCCAGACGAAATAGCTGCTCTGGCCCTTGGCCGCCGCGTCATAGCCGCGGGCGAAGTCGCCTTCGGGCCGCTCGATCTTGATCACCTCCGCGCCGGCATCCGCCAGGCGCGAGGAGCAGAACGGCGCCGCCACCGCCTGCTCGACCGCAATCACCCTGATCCCGTCCAATGCTCCCATGATGACGGCCTCAGTACGAGCGCGGCATGCCGAGCACATGCTCGGCAACGAAGGAGAGCACGAGGTTGGTCGAGATCGGCGCCACCTGATAGAGCCGCGTCTCGCGGAATTTGCGCTCGACGTCGTATTCCTCGGCGAAGCCGAAGCCGCCATGGGTCTGGATGCAGGCGTTCGCCGCCTCCCAGGACGCATCCGCCGCCAGCATCTTGGCCATGTTGGCCTCCGCGCCGCAGTCGAGCCCGGCCTCGTATTTGCGCGTGGCTTCCTTCACCATCAGTTCGGCCGCGCGCATCGAGGCATAGGCCTTGGCGATCGGGAACTGGATGCCCTGGTTCTGGCCGATCGGCCGGCCGAACACGCTGCGCTCCTTGGCGTAGTTCGTCGCCTTGGCGATGAACCACTTTGCGTCGCCGACGCATTCGGCCGCGATCAGGATACGCTCGGCGTTCATGCCGGAGAGGATGTAGCGAAAGCCCTTGCCTTCCTCGCCGATCAGATTCTCCGCCGGCACCTTCATGTCGGTAAAGAACACTTCGGTGGTGGCGTGGTTCATCATGGTGCGGATCGGGCGGATCTCGAGGCCGTTGTTCTTGGCCTCGCGCATGTCGACGATGAACACCGACAGGCCGTCCGTGCGCTTCTTGGCCTGCTCCTTCGGCGTGGTGCGCGCCAGCAGAACCATCAAATCGGAATGCTCGGCGCGGCTGGTCCAGATCTTCTGGCCGTTGACGATGTAGCTGTCGTTGCCGTCCTTGCGCGCGAAGGTTTTCAGCGAGGAGGTGTCGGTGCCGCTGGTCGGCTCGGTGACGCCGAAGGCCTGCAGGCGCAATTCGCCGCTGGCGATCTTCGGCAGATATTTTGCTTTTTGCTCGGCGTTGCCGTGTCGCAGCACGGTGCCCATCGTGTACATCTGGGCGTGGCAGCCGCCGCCGTTGCAGCCCGCGCGCTGGATTTCTTCGAGGATCGCGGCCGCCGCGGACAGCTTCAGCCCCGCACCGCCATATTCCTCGGGGATCAGCACCGAGAGATAGCCGGCCGCTGTCAGCGCGTCGACGAACGCCTTGGGATAGGCCATCTCGCGATCGAGCTTGCGCCAATATTCGCCGGGGAACTGGGCGCAGAGCTTTGCGACGGCTTCACGGATGTCGGCGTAATCTTCGGTGTGGTGTTCTTCACTCATGGCGTTTCCAGTTCTTAGCGGCAGTTAAGATAACGCCGGCCGATCCTCAGGCGTTGTGAAAACAACGCCAACCCCCTATGCTCATTTGTTATAGCGTATGGAGTAGCCTTCCAGGATTGGCAAGCATGGATTTCCGGCAGCTCAGGACCTTCAGTTGCGTGGCGGAGCTCGGCAGTCTGAGCAAGGCCTCCGACACGCTGCGCGTGGCGCAGCCGGCGCTTTCCAGGCAAATCAAGCTGCTGGAACACGAGCTGCGCACGGAGCTTTTCACGCGCAACGGCCGCGGCATGGTGCTCACAGAGGCCGGGCGCCTGCTGCTGGCGCGCACCTCGGGCATCGTGCGTCAGATCGACCAGATCCGCGACGATATCCAGTCGTCCCAGGGGCCGCCGTCCGGCCAGGTCGTGCTTGGCCTGGTTCCAACCGTGAGCTGCGTGCTGTCGGCGCGCTTTGCGCGGCGCTGCGTCGAAAAATTTCCCGGCATTTCGCTGCGCATCGTCGAGAGCTACAGCGGCCATCTGGTCGAATGGCTGCATCGCGGCGAGATGGATCTCGCCATCCTCTATGGCCGCTCGGCCGATCTGCATCTCAACGTGGAGAGCCTGGGGCGCGACAACATCGTCGCGGTCGGCCCGCGCGGCTGCGGCCTCGCGCGCAAGAAGAGCGTCGACATCGGCTGGCTGCTGCGGCAACGGCTGGTGCTGCCCTCTCACTCGCACGGCCTCCGTGCGCTGATCGAGCACGCGGCCGCCCAGCGCAAGATCAAGCTCGACGTCCAGCTCGAGGCGGATTCGTTCCGCGTGCTGACCAGCCTGGTCGAGGAGGGGCTCGGCTTCGCGCTGCTGCCGCCGTCGTCGGTCCACGGCGAGGTCGCGGACGGGCGGCTGGAAACCGCTGTCGTCTCCAAGCCGATGACGCGCGAGCTCATTTTCGCTTCTCCGATCGACCGCCCGGTCTCGACGGCCTCGCTCGCCGTCACGGCGCTTCTGCGCGAGGAAGTCGCCGCCTGCCGCAAGGAAGGCGTGTGGGATATCAAATTGAGTTAGATGCGGCTCGTGTCGTAGAACAGCCGCGCGCCGCCCGGCCATCGCATCTGGCGCGAGCTGTCATGCCGAAATTTTATAGCTGGGCTGGAACGCCAACATACCGCCCTCGTGCCCCGGACGCAGCGCAGCACGCCCGGCGATGCGAAGCATCGTCCGGTGTGTGATGCGCTGCAGAGCCGGGGCCCATGTTGCAGCGAGGCCGTTGCTTGCTGGGTCCCGGCTCTGCGCCGCACCGCTACGCGCTGCGGTGCGTCCGGGACACGAGCGAAGAAGACGCTTCGCTCGCAATGACGGAGGTTAGAGCCTACCCCGGAATCCTCACCGGCAGCGTCTCGTACCCCTTGATGAAGCTCGAATAGATCCGCTTGGGCTCGCCGACCACCTCGATGCGGTCGAAGCGCTTCAGCATCTCTTCCCAGACGATGCGCAGCTGCAGCTCGGCGAGGCGCATGCCGACGCAGCGGTGGATACCGAAGCCGAAGGAGAGGTGGGTGCGCGGGCGCGGACGGTCGATGATGAAGTCGTTCGGCTTGTCGAACATCTCCTCGTCGCGGTTGCCGGAGACGTACCACATCACCACGCGGTCGCCCTTCCTGATGTGCTTGCCGCCGATCTCGGTGTCTTGCAAGGCGGTGCGGCGCATATGCGCCAGCGGCGTCTGCCAGCGGATCACCTCGGGCACCATGGAGTCGATCAGCTCCGGATTGGCGCGCAGCTTGTCGTATTGCTCCGGGTTCTCGCTCAGCGCCAGCACCGAGCCGGTCATGGTGTTGCGCGTGGTGTCGTTGCCCCCGACGATGAGCAGGATGATGTTGCCCATGAGGTTGTCGGGGTCCATGTGGCGCGTGGCATCGTTGTGCGCCATCAGCGACAGCAGATCGTTCCGCGGTGCGGAGTTGACGCGCTCGTTCCACAGCTTTGACATGTAGGCGTAGCACTCGTCCATCTCGCGGCGGCGCTCTTCGGCGGAGGCGACGATGCCGCTCTTGGGCAGCGCGGTCGAAACGTCCGACCAGCGCGTCAGCTTGCGCCGCTCCTCCCAGGGGAAGTCGAACAGGGTCGCGAGCATCTGCGTCGTCAGCTCGATCGAGACGCGCTCGACGAAGTTGAAGGTCTCGTTGCGCGGCAGATTGTCGAGCACGGTCTGCGAGCGCTGCCGGATCAGCTTTGCCAGCTCGTCCAGATGTGTCGGCGTGAACATCGGCGACACCGTCTTGCGCTGCGACGAATGCCTGGGCTGGTCCATCGCGATGAAGCTCGGATAGTCGTAGCCTTCCGGCACGTCGCGGATCGAGATGCCGCCGAGCGTGGAATCCGAGGAAAAGATGCCGTGATTGGTGTCGACATGCATGATGTCGTTGTATTTCACCACCGACCAGTACGGCTCGATCGGCGCGTTGGTGCAGTAATGCACCGGCTCTTCCTTGCGCAGCCGCTCGAACCACGGCCACAGCGTGTCGTCCTGGAACAGCCTGGGCGCGCCGGGGTGGAATTGCGCCAACGGCGTCGCATAGGCCTCCTCGCGGGCCCTGCGCATGCGTTCGGCCTTGTCCACTTTAACCGGCGCTTGGATGTTCATCGTGGTGGCTCCAGTTGGTTCTTCCTTCACCTCGCCCCGCTTGCGGGGAGAGGTCGGATCGCATCGTTAGATGCGATCCGGGTGAGGGGGACTCTCTGCGATTCGGCTGTCGCCGTCTTCGGGGAGAGAGCCCCTCACCCCTCCCTCTCCCCGTAAGAACGGAGGGAGGGTTTTTCGTCTCACGCCGCAATCTTCACCGGCAGTTCTTCCAGACCCTTCACGAAACTCGAATAGACCCGCTTGGGTTCGCCGACCACGTCGATATGATCGAACCGCTTCAGGATCTCTTCCCAGATGATCTTGAGCTGGAGTTCGGCAAGCCTGAGGCCGACGCAGCGGTGGATGCCGAAGCCGAACGACAGATGCGTGCGCGGGCGGGCGCGGTCAATGATGAATTCGTAGGGCTTCTCGATCGCCTCCTCGTCGCGGTTGCCCGAGACGTACCACATCACGACCTTGTCACCTTTCTTGATCCCTTTGCCCCGGAACTCGAAGTCGGCGAGCGCCGTGCGCCGCATATGCGCCAGCGGCGTCTGCCAGCGGATCACTTCGGGCACGAAGCTGTCGAGCAGAGCGGGATTTTCGCGCAGCTTGCGATACTGCTCGGGATGCTGGCTCAGCGCGTGGAGCGAGCCCGACATGGTGTTGCGCGTGGTGTCGTTGCCGCCGACGATCAAAAGCACGAGATTGCCGAGGAAGTTCTTGGCGTCCATGTCGCGGGTCGCGGCGCCATGCGCCATCATCGACAACAGGTCGCTCTTCGGCGGCTGCGCGATGCGCTCCTTCCACAGCCGCGCGAAATAGCCGGCGCATTCGGTCAGCTCGGCCTGCCGCTCGTCCTCGGTGGCAACGAGGCCGTCAGGCCCGGGAATGGTGGTGGCGATGTCGGACCAGCGCGTCAGCTTGCGGCGGTCCTCCCAGGGGAAATCGAACAGCACCGCCAGCATCTGCGTCGTCAGCTCGATCGAGACGCGATCGACCCAGTCGAACACCTCGCCGCGGGGCAGATTGTCGAGGCACTCGGCCGAGCGCTTGCGGATGTTGAGGGCGAGATTGTCCAGATGCGTCGGCGTGAACATCGGCGCCACGGTCTTGCGCTGCGCGGCGTGGCGCGGCGGGTCCATCGAGATGAAGCTCTCGCGGCGCAGGTCCGGATCGATGTCGCGGATGGTGATGCCGCCGAGGGAGGAGGCCGAGGAGAACACCGAATGGTTGGTCTCGATCTCCATGATGTCGTTGTAGCGCGTCACCGACCAGTACGGGCCGAACATCGAGTCCTTGCAGTAGTGCACGGGATCTTCGCGGCGCAGCCGATCGAAATACGGCCAGAACGTATCAGTCCTGAACAATTCCGGATCGCCCGGATCGAATTGCTCCAGCGGCAGTGTCGTGGCGCGCTCGCGAAGGGCGTCGAGCTTGGCCGCGCTCTCGATGGTCCCATGCATGACCGTTCTCCCTGGCATGTACCGCGCGTTCTCGTTGAATTCTGCGCTGCGGTATTTGATGTGCAATTACAGCCGGTTATCTGCGCCGGAGCAAGGGAGAGTTTTGTCACATCCAACCTTTGCGAGAGGGTGGATGTGAAGCCCGAATGGAGCCACCGGGTTGGCGCAAAGCGCCGCCCGATGACAGGCTCCGCGTCATCCGGGGCCGGCGTCGCTTGGGGCACGATCCCGGATTACGCTGACGGGATCTCGACAGCGTGACCCTCCGCACACCGTTTGTCGTGAAAACGTGCCAGAAACCGACTGGAATCAAGGTAAATCGAACCCCGCCATCTTGGGGGCCGACCAACCTGTGATCTATAGTTTGACCCGATCAAGACCGCATCCCGAGGTTGCCGCCGTGAACGACATGCAATGGACCCCCATCGGCTCCGAGCCCTTACCGCCGCCGCTGCCGCCCACGCGGGTCGATTTCAGCGGTGACCGCTCCGAGTTCCGCAAAATGGTCACCAAGGGTGCCATGCTGGAGCTGGTCACCTTCGGCTTCTACCGGTTCTGGCTCGTCACCGACATCCGTCGTCATCTGTGGGCGAACACCGCGATCGACGGCGATGCCGCCGAATATACCGGCCGCGCCAAGGAGCTGCTGGTCGGCTTCCTGTTCGCGCTCGCGATCCTGGTGCCGATCTACCTCGCCTACTTCCTGATCGGCATCGAGTTCGAGCGCTGGCAGGGGTTTGCCTCGACGCCGCTGTTCATCGGCTTCTACGCCTTCGGCCAGTTCGCGATTTTTCGCGCGCGACGTTACCGGTTGACGCGCACCGTTTGGCGCGGCGTCCGCTTCTGGATGGACGGCTCGGGCTGGGCCTATTCGTTCCGCGCCATGGCGTGGGGCTTGCTCGTGTTCCTGACGCTCGGCCTGGCGCTGCCCTGGCGCGAGGCCGCGCTCGAACGCTACAAGATGCAGCACACCCATTACGGCGATCTCCGCGGCGATTTTGAGGGCAACGGCTGGACCTTCTTCAAGCGCGGTTGGTGGCTGTGGCTGCTCAGCCCGATCGCGCTGGTGATCTTCCCGCTTGCGCCGTTCTTCTATGCGGAATTCAAGGCGCGCGAGTGGCGCTGGTGGCTCGACGGCATCCGCATCGGCGGCGTCAGCCTGTCCTCGGACCTGCCGCACGATGCCTTCTACGGCCTGTACTGGAAGGTGATCGGCTGGTGGACGCTGCTCTCGATGGTGTTCTCCGCCTATCTCGGCGGCAGCGCCTTAGCGGTCGTCCAGCTGAGCGGCGTTCCGGCCGATCAGGTGTTCGGCTCCGACAATGCCGCCAGGAGCATCCCGATGGTGGTGATGATGGTGATCGGCTATCTCGCGCTGGCGCTTGCGATCAACATCGTCATGCGGGTCTATCTTCAGCGTGATCTCTGGGCCAAGGTGCTGGAGACCGTCAAGGTGCACGACATCGGCGCGGCGTCGGATGTGCAGGGGCGCGGCGTACTTGCCAGCGCGCTCGGCGAAGGTTTTGCCGACGGGCTCGATGTCGCGGGATTCTGAGCTGTGACTGACGTATTTGCCGAGGCGCCGGCGCAGGCCGCCAAGCCGACCATCTTCTTCGACGGCACGTCGAGCCGCCGGCGGCAGGTGACGCTGACGTTCGCCGATGCGTTCGAGATCCTTGAGGAGGGCGGAACGCCGGTTCGCTGGTCCTATGCCGACATTCGCCGCGCCGACAGTCCGCCCGGGATATTGCGTCTGGCTTGCACCACGGCGCCGCCGCTGGCGCGGCTCGAGATCCGCGATGCCGTACTCGCGGCAGACGTGACCGTCCGCTGCCCCCATCTCGACGAGCACCGGACCTCGCGCCGCGGCGTCGCAAAAATCGTCGGCTGGTCGGTGGCCGCCACCGTCTCCATCGTCTGCGTCGTGCTGTTCGGCGTGCCGCTCGCCGCCGACCGCCTCGCGCCGCTGGTGCCGAAACCGATCGAGCGGCGCATCGGCGATGCCTCCGAAGTCCAGGTGAAGACCATCTTCGGCCGCAGCGTGTGCGAAGACCCCGCGGGCAAGGCCGCGTTCACAAAGCTGGTCAACCGCCTGCGCGATGCCGCCGGCCTCGACGACGATTCCATGACGGCGGGCGTGCTGCCGACCGCGGTGCCGAACGCGTTCGCGCTGCCCGGCGGCAAGGTCTACGTGCTGAGGGGCCTGCTCGACAAGGCGCAAAACCCCGACGAGCTCGCCGGCATCCTCGCCCACGAGCTCGGCCATCTCAAGCATTACGACAACATGCGCGGCCTGATCTACAACGGCGGCACGTCGTTCCTGATCGGCCTGTTGTTCGGCGACGTCACCGGCTCATCCGCCGTGATCTTTGCCTCGCGCACCGTCGTCGAAGCCTCCTATTCGCGCGAGGCCGAGACCGCCGCCGATACGTTCGCGATCGAGATCATGCACAAGCTCGGCCGTTCGCCGAAGCCCGCGGCCGAGCTGATGTTCCGCATCACCGGCAAGGAGGGCGGCTCCACGCTCACGTCGATCCTCGCCAGCCACCCGCTGACCGAGGACCGCCTCGCCCGCATGACCAGGGAAGATCGCCCGGCCAGCGGCCCGCCGCTGCTGACGGACAAGGAATGGCAGTCACTGAAGGGGATTTGCGGCAGCGGGAAGGTGTGAACTTCTCTTACCGCGTCCCGTAAGCGCGGTCGCCGGCGTCGCCGAGGCCCGGCAGGATGAACCCGTTCTCGTCGAGGCCCTCGTCCACCGCCGCGGTCCAGATCGGCACGTCCGGATGCAAGCCGCGCAGCCGTTCGAGGCCTTCCGGGGCGGCGATCAGGCAGGCGAGGCGGATGTCCCTGGCGCCGCGCTCCTTCAGGCGGTCGATGGCGGCGACAGCCGTGTTGGCGGTGGCGACCACCGGGGTCACCACGATCGCGAGGCGCTCGCCGAGGTCGGACGGCGATTTGAAGAAATACTCGACCGCCGCAAAGCTGTGCGGCTCGCGGTAGAGTCCGATATGGGCGACGCGCGCGGTCGGCACCAAATCCATCATGCCGTCGACGAAGGTGGTGCCGGCGCGCAGCATCGGCACGAACACCAGCTTCTTGCCGGCGATCTTGGCCGAATGCATCGTCGCCAGCGGCGTCTCGATGACGGCGTCAGCGAGCGGCAGGTCGCGCGTCACCTCGTAGCACAAGAGCATGCCGATCTCCTTGATCAGCTCGCGGAACGACTTTGTTGAAATCGATTTGTCCCGCACCAGCGTCAGCTTGTGCTGCACCAGCGGATGATCGACGATCGTGACGCCTTCCATGATGGGATGCTCCTGAAATTCATCAAGTGAATGTGTGAGCGGCAGCGAGGATTAGAAAACCGTGCCGTCGCTGATGACCTTGAGCGGGGGTGATCCATCGGGCCGGCGCGCAAACGCAATGGCGCGGCCGGCGGCCCAGGTGCCGCCTTCCAAGATGCTGGCGAGCGGCAGCGACTCCGGCGAGCGACCGAGCTTGGCGCGGATGCGCTCCGCAAGCTGATCGAGCAGCGCGACGGTGAGCGCGCGCCATTCCACGACGAGCAGCGAATCCACCGCATGTGCGCGCTCGGCATCGGCGGCATCGCGCAGGCGCAGCACCTCGTGATCGACGAACAGGCCGCCGTTGCGGTATTCGGCAAGCCCGGTCAGGCCGTCGATGTCGGTGACCTCGAAGCCTGCGCGCTGCAGCGGCTCGATCAGCGAATAGCTCAGCCATTGCGACAGCTTGTGAAGGGGCACGAGGCCTGCGGTCGCATCATCGGCCTTGATCGCCGGATGCCGCCAGCAATCGCCGAGCGGGACGCCTGCAAGCTCCAGCCGCGATGGCCAGATCGGTCCGAGCTGGTTCAGCACCGCCGACAGGATCGCGGGCGCGGCAATGGCGCCGCCCTTGGCCTGCGCCGCGATGTGGTCGAACAGGCCGCCCGGCCGCGGCGTGTCGATCCGTCCAAAAATCTCGGGATGGCTCGCGACCTGCTTGCCCAGTCGCCGCAGCAGATCCACCCGTCCTTCGAGGCCAAGCAGCGGATTGGCACCGCTGGCCTGAAACGCTGAGGTGAGGGAGGCCAGGGGCAGTTGTGTCAGCACGTCCGCATCTGCCCTTAACGCCTCGCGCGCATCGCCCGAGAAAAGACCATTCGCAAACATGTCGAGGCTCGCAATCGCAAGGCCCTCGGAGCGCCCGATGGCTTCGCCCGTCACCGCGTCGCGATAGCGCCACGCAGCGCCGGCACCGGCATCGAGCAGGACGGAGACGATCGCGAGGTCGAACTCGGCCCGCGCCCGCGCCGCGCGATCCGGCCATAATGCAGCGTCGGCAAGCCGCGCCCAGCGGTCGACGCCGCCGAGCACGAAGTGACGCCAGCGCGCGTGGAAGGGCACGTCCAGCGTCGGATAGGCTTTTCGGGTGACCGCGATCACGGCGTCGGCAACGCCGTCCATGCGGTCGAGATCGATCGTGAAGTGGCTCAAGCCGCCGGCAAGGCCGATCTCCAGCATCTGCCCGGCCCGCGCGCGCACCGCATCTGCGCTGAGCAGCGAGCGTGCCTGCAATTCCAAAGCCTCCGCCATCGCGATCAGTATTTTTCCAGCGAGCGCCCGACCACGCCGTCCACGTCCTTCTCGGGCGCGATGTCGGTGGAGTAATAGCCGGCGGCCTTCTTCGCGGCGATCTCGACATGGGCATCGGCCGGAATCAGCTCCAGCGGGATCGGCACGCGCTCGACGATATCGATTCCTTGGGAGGTCAGCGCGTCGTGCTTCATGTCGCTCATCGACAGGAAGCGGTCGATGCGCTTCAAGCCCAGCCAGTGGATCGTGTCCGGCATCAGCTGCTGGAAGCGCGCGTCCTGCACGCCGGCGACGCATTCGGTGCGCTCGAAATAGGCGGCGGCCGCATCGCCGTCCTCCTGGCGCTTGCGCGCGTTGTAGACCAGGAATTTGGTGACCTCACCGAGCGCGCGGCCTTCCTTGCGATTGTAGACGACGAGCCCGAGCCCGCCCTCCTGCGCGCCGCGTGCGGATTCCTCGATGCCGTGGATCAGATAGGGCCGACAGGTGCAGATGTCGGAGCCGAACACGTCGGACCCGTTGCACTCGTCATGCACGCGGCAGATGATCTTGGTGCGATGGTCCGGCAGTTTCGTCACATCGCCGAACATGTAGACCGTGGTACCGCCGATCGGCGGCAGGAACACTTTCATGTCCGGCCGCGTGACGAGCTCGGGGAACATGCCGGCGGTCTGCTCGAACAGCGTGCGGCGCAGCTCGGTCTCACCGGTGCCGAAGCGCGCCGCAAGGCCGGGCAGGTGCCAGACCGGATCGATCGCGATCTTCACCACGGAGACGCTGCCATTGGCATGCACGACCTCACCGTCGGCGCGTAAGCGTTTCGCAGCCAGCGCCTCGCGGATCTCCGGCAGGTCGAGCCGCGCCCGCGTCACCGCGATGCTCGGGCGGATGTCGGAGCCTTCTGCGATCTCCTTGCCGAAATTCTCCGCGACCAGATGCCCCCAGGGATCGAGCGCGACGATCTTGGCGGGATCGCGCCATTGCTCGAACGGACCGATGGTTGCAGCCGGAAAGGTGTTGGTGAGGTCGGGCCTCCGAATCGGATCGAGCGCGCCGGCGGACACTGCGAGCGCGCGGTACATCGCATAGGACCCGCCATGGCTGCCGATCACGTTGCGATCCCCGGCGCGCGAGACCGTGCCGATGATCGGTCCGCGGGCGCGCGCGTCAGGGGCGCCCCAGTGGATCGGGAAGGCGGACTTCCGGCCCGGCTCCGGATGGGAGGTCAGGCGGATGTGGTCGGTACGGTTCGCGCGGCTCATGACCAAACTCCCAAAAAGCCAACGGCCCGCCGCTCGGACGGGCCTGGCTCGGTCGCGTTGCCGACGCGGAACATCGGCGACGCAAGCTCAATCCAACATATTGTAGCGGCAAGACGCGACAGACAAGTTAATCGTGCTGCGCGCCCCGGAAGGATCATTCCCGCGCCCGTCCGGATCGGCGGTCGACGCCGAAATGCTCCCTATATCTATGTAATCGTTTGAATTTTTGAAAGGGGCGGGCGGCGCCTCGGCCTCCAAACGCGTGACTGGATAAAGCCCGTATATTCAGACATATCGACTGGATCGGCTGCCCGCCCCGGAGACCCCCATGCCCGCCAGCTACATCGACCCCCGCAACGCAAAGCTCTACCCGCTCGACCAGCCGCGCTGGTGCTCGGACGAGCGCACGCCGCTACTGGTGACGCCGGGGGCGGGGATCACGCGCGAGGACATCGATGGCCGCACGCGCTCGCTCTGGCGCTACCGGGCGGCGCTGCCAGTCGAGATCAAGGCTCCGATCACGCTCGGCGAGGGCTGCACGCCGCTGGTGCAGCAGGACTGGGGCGATTTGCGGCCGTTGTTCAAGCTCGAATGGTTCAACCCGACCGGCAGCTTCAAGGATCGCGGCTCCGCCGTGATGCTGTCGTTCCTGCGCCAGATCGGCGTCGACGCAATTCTCGAAGATTCTTCCGGCAATGGCGGCTCGTCGATGGCCGGGCTCGGTGCCGCCGGCGGCATGCGCGTGAAGATTTTGGCGCCGGCCTCGACGTCGCCGGCCAAGATCGCGCAGGTGCGCGCCTACGGTGCCGCGGTGCAGCTCGTCGAGGGCCCGCGCGAGGAATCGGAGGCCGAGGCGATCCGCCAGTCGAGCCAGACCTTCTATGCCAGCCACAATTGGCAGCCGTTCTTCCTCGAAGGCACCAAATCGCTCGCCTATGAGATCTGGGAAGATCTCGGTTTCCGCGCGCCCGACAACGTCATCGTTCCCGTCGGCGCCGGCAGCTCTCTGCTCGGTTGCGCCTTCGGCTTCCGCGAGCTGTTGAAGGCCGGCCAGATCGCGAAGCTACCGCGGCTGTTCGCGGCGCAGCCGCTCAATTGCTCGCCGATCGATGCGAGCTTTCAGGCCGGCGTCGATACGCCAGTCGCGCGCGAGGTCAACAAGACCATCGCCGAAGGCACCGCCATCAAGCACCCGCTGCGCCTGCGCGAGATCGTCGCAGCTCTGCGCGAGAGCGGCGGCGCCACCGTCGCGCTCACCGAGGACGAGATCGTCGCCGCCCTGCGGCGCCTCGCGCGCCAAGGCCTGTTCGCCGAGCCGACCAGCGCAAGTGCTGCCGCCGCGCTGGAAAAACTATCTGCCATCGGCGCCATCAAGGCGAACGAGACCACGGTTGCCGTCCTCACCGGCACCGGCCTGAAGGCCGCGACCACGGTTGCCGATTTCGTGCAATAGGGCCGCGACGATGAAAGACCGTGCCGTCGCCGTCATGAGGCCGCGTTGAACCTTCGGTGACCTTCGCCAGCCTCATGAAGATCGACCTCGAGCAAAGGGAGAGTTCCATGACTGCGCAGGACCCGTTTGCAGCTTTCAAGGCAGTCCAGAAGGAAGCCTGGTCGCTGTTCACGCCGATGGAAGTTTTCACGACACCGACCGCCGCCAGGCTCGTCGGTTTTGCCGGCGTTGCCGCCGGCCAAAGGCTGCTCGACGTCGGCTGCGGCACCGGCGTGGTCGCGATCACGGCGGCGCGCCGCGGTGCGAAGGTCAGGGGTCTCGATCTGTCGCCGGTCCTGATCGAACGCGCCCGCGAGCATGCGCAACTGATGAACCTCGATGTCGACTTCAAGGACGGCGACGCCGAAAGCCTGCCCTATGGCGACAACGAGTTCGACGTGGTGCTCAGCCAGTTCGGCCACATGTTCGCGCCGCGTCCGGACGTCGCGATCGGCGAGATGCTGCGCGTGCTGAAGCCCGGCGGCACCATCGCCTTCTCCACCTGGCCGCCGCATCTGTATGTCGGGCGGATGTTCGCGCTGATCGGCCGCCATCTGCCGCCGCCCGAGGGCGTGGCATCGCCGGTGTTGTGGGGCGATCCGAAGATCGTCGCGGAGCGTCTCGCGGGGAAAACGAAGGATCTCTCCTTCGAGATGGACATGATGACGCCGTCCGCCCTCAGCCCGCAGCATTTCCGCCGCACCATGGAAGCGACGATCGGGCCTTTGATCAAGCTCGTCGCCCAGTACAAGGACGAACCGGACAAGCTCAAGAGCTTCCGAGCCGAGTTCGAGGCGCTGATCTCGGAATATTTCGACGCCGGCCACAATGTGATGCGCCAGCAGTTCCTGATGTCGAAGGCAAGGAAGGTGTGAGGCGCGTTTGACCGTGAGATTCTGCCTCATGTGAGAGCCCGCCAAAGCAGGCGTCTCGAACCATGGGGAGGGTCGCGCGGCTCACTCCTTCAGATCATTCACCTGCCTGACCCAGGTGCGCACGTCGGCGAGCACGGCGGGCAGCACCGCCTTGACCTCGGCCACGGTCATGCCGGGCTTGATGCGGGGGTCGTACAAGAGATTGAGGATGTACTGGTCGTAGACGTCGAAATAGCCCATCGAGACGTTGTCGTTGAACATGGTCCACGGCACGCTCGCGGTGTCGTTGATGGGCCCGAGCGATTGCAGCAGCTCCTCATAGGCGCAGTCGAGGAAGACGAAATCGCCGTTGTCGACGGTGAGGATGACGTCGGAATGCTCGATCTCGAAATTGTCGTTCTTGC
Source organism: Bradyrhizobium sp. CCBAU 11430 (assembly GCF_028128855.1). NCBI lineage: Bacteria > Pseudomonadati > Pseudomonadota > Alphaproteobacteria > Hyphomicrobiales > Nitrobacteraceae > Bradyrhizobium > Bradyrhizobium sp. CCBAU 11430. Next base: position 20,265 of record NZ_LBJV01000071.1, on the reverse strand, counting down.
GGAAGCCGGACAGGCATTGCGGGTCGAGCGAGGTGCGGATCTCGCGCGCCTTCTCGGCGCCGTAGAAGCTGGAGATGGTGCGGAAGAGGTCGCGGTCGCGCACCAGCTTCACCCGCACATTGGCCGCTTCGGCGGTCGCGATCATGGCGATGTCGAGATGCTGCACGCGATGGGCGATGTCGGCCACGACCTTGGCGAGCTGCGTCTTGCGGTCGGCGCGGTCGCTCTCGGCGTACACGCGCACCGGCCCGTCGAATTTGCGGATGCGGTCGACGCGGCCGGCGAGATGATATTCGGCGCCGAACGCCGTCTTCAGGAAGCCCTCGACGATCTCGCCGTCGGTGAAATTCTTCTTCTCGGAGCGCTGGCGCGAGGAGATCGCGAGTAATTCGCCCGCGGCGGCCGTGGTAGCGGTATCAGGAAGCAAGGTGAGCGCGCCGAGCGCCAGGAGGGCGATGCGAAGGCCAGGCGCGGGCGGATTGATTGCGCTCATTGTCCTGCGACGCTGCCGTATTCGGCTCGCGCGCACAAGACTACAAATTCACGCGCCTAGCGGGTTCCTGCCGCTTTCAAGCACGGTGCCGTAGGGTGGGCAAAGGCGCGAAAGCGCCGTGCCCACCATCTCTCGCCAACAGCCACAAATCGTGGGCACGCTTCGCTTTGCGCACCCTACGGCCGTTCATTCGCGTCTAGTTGTTCAGCACCACCACCGTGGTACCGACCGAGACGCGGCCGTAGAGATCGCTGACGTCGTCATTGGTCATGCGGAAGCAGCCCGAGGAGACCGCCTGGCCGATCGTCTCCGGCTCGTTAGAGCCGTGGATGCGGTAGAGCGTCGAGCCCAGATACATTGCGCGCGCGCCGAGCGGATTCTCGACGCCGCCCTTCATGTGGCGCGGCAGGTCCGGCCGACGCGCCAGCATCTGCGACGGCGGCGTCCAGTCCGGCCATTCCTTCTTGGCGGTGATCCTGTGCACCCCGCCCCAGCGGAAGCCGTCGCGGCCGACGCCGATGCCGTAGCGCAGCGCCTGGCCGTTCTGCAGCACCAGATACAGCCGCCGCTCGCTGGTGTTCACCACGATCGTGCCGGGGGCGTAATTGCCGTTATACATGACGGTGGTGCGGGGGATCGGATTGGCGCCGGAACGGAAGAAGTTCGGGCCGCCGCCCATGATGTCGCGCGAGTCGAACTCTTCGGCGAACGCGCCGCCCGCCATGGCCGACAGCAGTGCGACGGCGGCAATCGGCGCGGCAAAAAACCGGATCATTGTTTCCCCCAGCAAAAAATCGATTCAACACAGGCCACAGGCCATATTTGCGGGCTTTTCGCAAGCCACGGCCCCGTGAGGGACATCATCCAGCACAGGCGTTATCAAATCGGCAACCATGCCATTTGCCGAAAAGCGCCAGAGCGTTTTCAAGCGAAGTGGATACCGGTTCGCATCAAGAAAACGCGTCAAAACATGGGGCTAATACCCCGTTCCGACTCTATCGGAACGGGCTATTAGCCAAGCCGGCGCATCGTCGCGCGGGGCAGGGCCGCGATGCCGCCTATTGCTTTGACGGGACGAGCGAACAATGATTGATCGAACGGGTCTTTGGATATTGCCGGTTGCGGGAGCAGAACGAATGAACGGTGCGGAAAGCCTGGTGCGGACGATGGTCAAGGGTGGGGTGGATGTCTGCTTCACCAACCCAGGCACCTCCGAGATGCATTTTGTCGCAGCTCTCGACCGCGTGCCCGGCATGCGCTGCGTGCTCGGCCTGTTCGAGGGCGTCGTGACCGGTGCAGCGGACGGCTATTTCCGCATGAAGGGCACGCCGGCCTCGACGCTGCTGCATCTCGGCCCCGGCCTCGCCAACGGCCTTGCCAATCTGCACAACGCCAAGAAGGCCAATTCCGGCATCGTCAACATCGTCGGCCAGCATGCGGTCTACCACATCGGCTTCAACGCGCCGCTGACCTCCGACATCGAGGGCCTGGCCCGGCCGATGTCGTCCTGGGTCCGCACCTCGCCCGATGCCAAATCGGTCGCCGCCGACGGCGCCGCGGCGATTGCCGCCGCCAAGAGCGCCCCGCCGCAGATCGCGACCCTGATCCTGCCCGCCGACACCGCCTGGAACGAGGCCGACGGCGTTGCCGAGGTTCCAGCCGAGCAGCAGCGCGCGAGCTATTCGCCGCAGGCGGTCGAGCAGGCCGCAAAAATCCTGCATGGCGACGGCGAGGGCACGCTCTTGCTGATGACCGGCAGCGCCCTGAGCGAGCAGGGCCTGGCGCTGGCCGAGCGCATCGCCGCCAAGACCGGCTGCACCGTGATGGGCCCGACCTTCCGCCCCAAGATGGCGCGCGGCCGCGGCCGCTACTCGATCGACCGCATCCATTACGTGATCGAGAACGCGCTGCCGATGCTGGCCAAGTTCCGTCACATCGTGCTGGTCGAGTCCGACGATCCCGTGGCGTTCTTCGCCTATCCGAACAAGCCGAGCATGCTCAAGCCCGAGGGCTGCGACGTGCATCGCATGACCTCGTGGGGCGAGAATTCGGTCGCAGCGCTCGAAGCGCTCGCCGGCGCCGTCAAGGCCAGCGCCAAGGACGTCAAGCCGCAGGCGGTGCAGGAGCTAATCAAGCCGACCGGCGCGCTGACCCATGCCTCGATCGCGCAGTCGATTGCGTACGCGATCCCCGAGAATGCGATTCTGGTCGACGAGTCTCTCACCACCGGCCGCGCCTTCTTCCCGCCGACGGCCGCCGCCGCGCCGCACGACTGGCTCCAGAACATGGGCGGCTCGATCGGCTTCTCGACGCCGCTCTCGATTGGCGCCGCGATCGCATGCCCCGACCGCAAGGTGATCTGCATGGTCGGTGACGGCAGCGCGATGTACACGATCCAGTCGCTGTGGACCCAGGCGCGCGAGAACCTCAATATCGTCACCATCGTGTTCGCCAACCGCATCTACCAGATCCTGCGCGGCGAGTTCGACAATGTCGGTGCCGGCGAGCCCGGCCAGCGCGCCAACGACATGCTCCGCCTCGACCGCCCGACGCTGGATTTCGTCGCGCTGGCCAAGGGCATGGGCGTGCCCGGCCGCGCCGTCACCAATGCCGACGAGTTCAACAAGGCGCTGGCCGAAGCCGTGGCCGAGCCGGGGCCGCGGCTGATCGAAGTCCTGATGTAGGGGGTTGATTGAACAAGCTCTCTCCCCACGTCGTCCCGGCGAACGCCGGGACCCATAACCCCAGGGAGAGGTTTGGCGAAGACTCGGAGTTCGGTACGTGCGCCGTGTACACTCGATAGACCTCGCGGTATGGGTCCCGGCGTTCGCCGGGACGACACCGAACCAGGTGCGCGAGATGGGCCCGGAGGCACGATGCAGACCGAGCTGAACAAGGTGATCGCGGCGCTGCGGGACTTCTACGCCCACGAGGGCTTCCTGTTCGAGAAGGACATCGGCGAGCGCGCGGTCACCCACCGGTTCGCCGTGCATCTGGAGAAGCAGTTCGCCGGCTGGTCGGTCGACTGCAATTACGACCGGCTCGGCGAGCGCACGCTGCATCTGCCGCACGGCACCATCATCTCGACCGACGACCATCTCGGCAAGTCGATCTACCCCGATGTCGTCGTGCATCAGCGCGAGATCCCGAACAATCTGCTCACGGTGGAGATCCGCAAGGCGAGCAATCACACCCCGCTTGAGCACGACCAGCACAAGCTGCGGGCGCTGACCGACGTGCATGTCTGGTTTCCCTACTGGATCGGCGTGCTGCTCGTGCTGGACAAGCATCATGTGACGATGTCGGAGGTGTATGTCAGCGCCGCAATCGATCAGCCGCTCTCGCTCTGGTTCGCGACGCGGCTCGAGGAAAGCGGATTGGGAGCCGGCGCGCAGAGGCCGGGCTAATCACTTCCGACACAATAGGTGCTCTCCCTCTCCCGCTTGCAGGAGAGGGAGTCTCACCACCTGCTTCATCAGTAATGATACGGCTGCGAATAGGCGTAGCGCGGGTTGATGCCGCAATAGGCTGACGTTCCGGAGGCCGTGGCGGCACATTGCTGGTAGCTCGCGAACTGGCAGTTGCCGGGATAGCCCCAGTTGCGGCCCTGCAGGCAGTATCTGTCGCTTCCGGCCTGGGCCTGGGCCGCCGACAACGATGCGGCGATCAGCGTTGCGAACGATGCAAGCGTGAGGATGGTGCGACGCATTTCGATCTCCTTCAATGGTAGGTGGAACGACCGAGCCTTGGCGTTCCCGTGGCCTGTCTGACGCGGGGTCATGCTGTGTTGGTGTCCGCGACGCCGGATGCGTTCGAAGCGAGGTACATCGTGACGCAGCCAGCGGCTTGCACTGTGATCTCCGCCACAGTTCGCGCACGGGTTCCGACCTATCCTCGGCGAACTTGCACGCCTCGATCCCGTGGGACTAGGCTTGCCTCATACGGATCAAGGCATTTGGAGGTTCTGATGCAGAAATCATATTTGCTGGCTGCAGTGGCAGCGCTGGCGCTCATGACGCAAACGCCGCATGCCCTGGCCCAAAGCACGCCGGCTGCCGGCGGAACCGCGGCGCCTGCGGCGACAGCCACTGCGCCGGCCACGACGGCGGCGCCGAGCGCAACCACCGACACGTCCAGCCAGCCGACCGACTCCAAGAAGAGCGCGTCGAAGAAGCCGGCGAAGAAGAAGATGACGCGGCAGCAGGAAATCGACCACTCCGTCGACAGCGGCACCGTGCCCGCGCGCTATCGCAGCTCGGTGCCCAAGCAGTACCAGCAATATATCCCGTTCGATAAGCAGTGACGGATCGCACGGCGGCGCGACGTGATCAGCCGTCGCGCCGCCGGTGCCTGCCCAGATGGGCGCCGGCCGGGCGGCTGCCGACCTCATATCCCCGGTGGTGGTCTGCGAGCGCAGTGCTAGAGTAGGCCGAAGCCTGGGGGGAGTGATGAGTGACGACGTGAAGGATGCTGGCCTTGTGGCCATGATCAGCAGCATCCTTGGAGGCAACAAGCGCGCAGACAGTGTTGCACCGCCGCCGCTCACCGAGGGGCCGCCGACAGTGCCGTCGAACGGAGCGGACGCGGTCGCGACGCCCGTCCCTGAGGCGACGTCGACCGGGCAGGAGGATGCGGCCGCCACCGCGCCGGCCACCGTGGAACCGGTCGAGCCGCCTGCGAAAATCGTCACGACGCGGGATGGCAAGCAGCTGTTGCCGGCAGAAGCGATCGCCGATCTCGTGCTTGGTGAGCTGCGCAAGCTGGAGAATTTCCCGGCGACCGGCGCCTCGGTCACGGTCTATGGCTACCGGCACTGGAACGCCATGATTACCTTCGCCCCGTTCTCGACCAATTTCCAGAACGCGACGCGGTTCCGCCAGGCCATGCCGGACCTCGTCTTCAAGCTCCGTCGTTTCGTCGAACTTGAGATATAGTCCAGGGCAATCGTCAGCGGCGCCTCTGCGCGATTTCCCCTCGGTGAATCGCAGCATGATGGTGCGCGCCGTTACCCGAAACAGTTCGACAGGATCTTTGAATTGAGCGTCGCCTTTACCAAGGAAGAAAGCGCCGAAACCGCGTCCGAGACGCTGTTGCCGGATCGCCCGATCTCGCCGCATCCCAACCTCGTGACGGAAGCAGGGCTGCAGGCGTTGCAGACGCAGCTTCAGCAGGCCCGCGAGGCTTATGAGGCCGCGCAGGCCATCGAGGACGTCAACGAAAAGCGCCGGCAGTCGGCGGTGCCGTTGCGCGACGCCCGCTATCTGACCGAACGGCTGCGCACGGCGCAGCTCATTCCCGATCCGACCTCGACCGAAACGGTCGCCTTCGGCAGCACCGTGACCTTCAGCCGCACCGACGGCCGCGTGCAGACCTACCGCATCGTCGGCGAGGACGAAGCCGACCCGAAGGCGGGGACGATCTCGTTCGTCGCGCCGGTCGCGCGGTCGCTGATGGGGAAGGCGGTGGGTGACGTCGTAGGGACGGGCGCGCAGGAGATCGAGATTCTGTCGATTGCGTAGCAGCGTGCAGGGCGAGGCGAGGATTGCAGGAGCAATCCCATTCGCCTAATGCATGAGCCATGCGTCTTTGTTGTCCTGTCCTGATATCGATGATCCCCGCCGTGTCCGCGAAACAAAGCCCGATGGTTGGATGAGACGGTTTCTGTCGGGAGCATTGCCGTTTTACGCGCTGGCTGCATTGGCCATGTGCATGTATCTCGTCCTGTACAGGGCAAACCTTTTCGATCTGAACGCCATCGTCCAGGGTGCGACCGGTTCGTCGTGGTTTCTGGTGTTCATGTTCGTCTGCGTGCTCCTGGAGTCGGTCTTCCCGTATTTCGGCTATTTTCCCGGAACCGCCCTCATCCTGATGTCCGTGGCGCTCAATCCAAAGTCGGCGGATGCTTCCGTCTTTGTGGTGGCGTGGCTCGCTATCATCCTGGGCGCCGTCTTGAGTTACGGACAGGCTCGTTTCTTCAGGCCGTTCCTGCAGCGGGTGGCCTCGAAGGCGGCCGTGCGCCGATGTGAGTCCCTGTTCGACGCCTATGGCGCTTACGCGCGCATTGCCTTGTTCGTTCATCCCAACGCCTGCGCGATGTATTTCACGGCGCTCGGACTTCTCGGCCGCAGCCTGACGCGAGAGCTCGCCTATCTCTGCGCGGGTGCAGCGGCCGCCGTGGGCATCCTGTTCGTGATCGTGACCAGGTTGGTATCGTCCGTCGGCCCTGCTGATGACGGCGAATTGCAGGCGCTGTTGGCGGCAGCGCTGGCCGCCATGGGGACGCTTGTTGGCCTCTACGCGGCCTGGCGGCCGGAGCGGGTCGCCTGAAGCCTGCTCCGTCTTACACCTCCGGCAGCTCAACGCCCGTCAACTTGTGTGCATGGGGTTGTTTTCGACATTTTGAGGCAGCTCGAAGGACCGCTGGCGGGCGCCGTGATCGCCTGCGATCGACAGCTTCAGGGCGACGGCGCTGATCTAGCCACACCTAAATAATGCGCCTCTACCCGCCAAGCTTAGTGCAATACGCGAGCGGCTTCTGCTAGCCGGACTTTCTCTCTGAGGCCCTCGAGATCCTGTATCGCCTTAAGCAATCTCACCAAATCGGAAGCTATGTGTGCCAGAGTAGGCTTTTGCGGCTTTGAGGTTCGAGATTTCTGTTTCATCGCGAAACGGCTCCCTGCCAGGACCGGTAAAGATAGGCCGGGATTGGCAAGGACCGTGCCAGGGAAGCGCAACCGGCATTTCAGGCCAGAGAGCGCGCAGGAGGCAAGCGAAAGGGTTATCTGGCCGGTGCCGCTTTCCATCCATACGACTGGCGTGCGATCTGGCCAGTGATGTCGGTGTCCTTTTCGTCAGAGAGGCGCCAGGCCGCCACCCCGAAGCAGACGGTTAAAACCACGGCTGTTGTTAGCAGCAGCATCGATAGAAACTGGCTCACACCTACACCCCCGAATACGGCGCATGCGCCAGCGACCATGGAACGTCGATTCGGAAAATGCAGATGCGTTGACCTATTAGCAGGTATCCCCAAGCTACGCACAATGCGCAATTATCCTTGGTCGCAATTGCTATTCGTTCAAGCCGTTGAGATTGAATCAGGTTCTGATCGACCAGCGAAGTGCCGATCCATGGTTCGGAAAATAGCCGCTCAAGAACGCACGCTCAAACCCGCCCGCGGCCTGGGGGCGAAAGTGCAGCTGGGAGCATTTGGTGCTGGCGCGAACCGCGTTGAGATCGTTGCGGACTTCGCATCCCGCGTTGCCGAAAGAGCGGCCGAAACAAACGATGAAGATCCGATCGTTGCTAGCGCTACGAGCACTACCCCGAAAATTAGGCTGCGCATTTAATCCTCCCTCACTCCATCTCAGCATCGGACGGCGTTGTTTCAGCGCCGCTTCGTTTGGCCGCCAAAACGGTTTCGTGCACGCGACCGTGAAGTGTGGATTGCTGCTTTGCTCTGGCCCAAAGGCTCTCTAAACCGAAGCAGAGCCCAGCCGGCCTCAGCCGCCCAGACTGCTTCAAGAACGCGCGCGGCCACGGCTACTCTTTGAGGACAATTCGATGAGCACTATTGCCTTCCCGCATCAGGAAGGGACAAACCCATGAGGTGGACCGATAGCGCTTACAAGTCCGATGACTATGGGGACGAGCTCCGATAGGACAGGTGAGCTGAATGAATGGTCGGAAATGCAGCGGCCCCGGCACCCGTTCGCTGAGGCCGCTTTTATTTGCTCGGTAAGCGGAACGACTTTCCCAATTCCGAGTCGAATCCAAGCTTCCGACAAGTCCCCAAATCAAAAGCCCCCGTCGGGAGCAAACCTTCCCCAAGGTTGGCGATCTCGGCCCCAAACCGAGGTCGCTTGTCATAAATGTGGAAAAAGGCGTCGGCAAGGCCTGTGCGAGCAACGCAAATCGCGCGCTTCTTGCTTTGAATGCGCCGGTCGCAGTCGCGTGAGAGCGGAATTAAATCAGACCTAATCTCCATGGCAAAGTTCATTTAATTTAGCCATTTAAAGCTGGAATGTCGCGGCAGAGACTCGGCTGCCGTGCCATGATTGCCGCAGCAGGGAAGCTTAAAGGTCCTATCAACCGTTTCCAGTAAGCTTTGGGCTTGACCAGCGCATAATGCGAGTTCCCATTTAAATCTCCAGTTCGAGATGAGTCGGGATTTGCCGTGGGTATTTACTTGCTCTCGCTCGCGGCGTGCGTTGTCGGGGTTCTTCTATTCATGGCATTCCATCGATAGGGCCGACAACGGACGCAACAGTTACATTGAATCCTCAACCCAAGCCGAAATTAATAGTTTTGGCCGGTTGTTTTTGACTGTGCACAGTTGCTCGCGTTCAATTCCAAAGGTGGAGGCGAACGTGTTTTTGAACTGGGTCCTCGTTATCCTTATCGGCGTCAGCGTTGCGGTCCTGATAGCCCACGCGATTGACGCGATGCGTTCCTGAGGTGCCCTCTTGGTATGTCTCTGATGGACCTTGCCGGTACGGGCGGGGCGCTAGCCCGGCGCGGTGGAATTCGTCGAGGTCGATGAACTCCACGGCTCGCTGTCTTAGTGAAACCCTGGCTACAAAGCCGGCATGCAGCCAAGCCATAGATTGCGTGTGACCGGCTTTGCGCAAATTGTTTCCCCACCAGGCATTGAACTTGTACGCTGACGGCGGCAACGGTCTGCCGAGAATTGCTTCAATTTCCGAGAATGTGAGCCGAATCGTTTGCGGCCCTGTGCGCTGTAGCTCTTCCCGTAATGGATCGTAAACGGACATAACATTCGGCTCGTCACGTTGGCCCGTAGGCGTCCCTGCCATGCTCCAGGTATCTGGTGCAGCTGATTGATCGCTCCGCTTCGCCCCAGCATGAGTTGGCTCGCATCACCAGATTCAATTGCTCCTGGATCAGCGACGATAGCGCAGCGAGTATCGATTAGTGCACTTTCTGCTCAAGGTCTCTCAGTAGCGCGTGCAGAAAGTCGCTGGCATGGTCATATTGAGCGTTGCCGTTCGTGATTCGACGGACGCGCGGGCTCACCAAGCGACCAACAGTTTCAGAGCGGAGCAGCTCAGCTCTGTCCGAACACTGCAGCAGTAAAGCATCGGGTAAATCTTCCGCAGATCCGAACAGCTTCAAGAGACAATGTTCGCCCTCGGCCTTACGGTCGTGATGCGCCTTCGCAGCATATAAAGCAAACAGCCCACGGAAAGCATCGCGGGAAACGGCAGGTTTTCCCATCGCAGCGCCCTGAAAAATTAAATCCACAATAAAGGCAAGTCTGAAGCATTGGTGCGGAAAAAGCTAGCGCAAAATTAAATCAACCCGTATCTCCCATTGAGAGATTAGAGGCGGTCCGAAATCAGCCGCCGCAATAGCCGCACTTGGATCCGGCGATCTGCCACCATGTGGACCAAAGCGGCGCGACTTGTGGAGCTCGCTGCTTCGGTAGATCGAGGAGGCGAATTGACGCGTGGTCGATTGAAAATCAACTAGCGATACGTCTGGTCGGAGGCACCTGATGGTGGAATAATTCCGACGCTTTCTTGATTGGATTTTGACGTCGGCCGCGAACCGGCTGGCGACCTGGATTTTCATCATGGCCGCGCTTCCTCAGGGCGTTGTGGCGGAATTGCAGCACGAGAACGCGCGGCTCCTGGCCGAATTGCGCGCTGCACAAGATCGCGAGACCGCCACCGCGGACATCCTCAAAATCATTGCCAGTTCGCCATCGGAGGTGAAGCCGGTATTCGATGCGATCGCGAGGCGCGCCAATGCCCTGCTCGGCGGCTTTTCGACGACCGTATTCCGCTTCATTGACGGCACTGCCCATTTGGCGGCCTTCACGCCGACGAATTCTGCCGCCGATCGAGCTTTGCAGCAGATGTTTCCGCGGCCGATTGCCGATTTCGAGAGTTTTGAAAGTGCGCGGGCCGGTAAGGTGGTGCCGACCCCCGATACCGAAGCGCTGACAAACGACATCAAATTCATCGCGCGCGCCCGCGGCTTTCGCAGCATGTTGTTCGTTCCGCTCGCGACCGGCGGCGTGGTGATCGGCATGATCAGCGTCACGCGGGTCGCGCCGGGTGCCTTCGCTCCGCATCATGTGCAACTTCTGCAGACTTTCGCCGATCAGGCCGTTATCGCCATTGAGAATGCGCGGCTGTTCGATGAGGTGCAGGCGCGCACTGACGACTTGCGGGAATCGCTGCAGCAGCAGACGGCGACTGCCGATGTGTTGAAGGTCATCAGCCGCTCCGCGTTTGATTTGCAAACGGTGCTCGACACGCTCACGGAATCGGCGGCGTGGCTGTGTGGTGCCGACATGGCGGCAATCGTCCGGCAGGACACCGACGGCGCATACTATCATGCAACTCGGTATAATTTCTCGCCCGAGTGGGCCGAGGTCTCGGCTGGCATTCGACTCAATGCTGGACGCGGCAGCGTCGTTGGGCGTGTCCTGCTGTCCGGCAAGGCTGTCCAGATCCAGGATGTCCTGGTCGATCCCGAATACGCTTATCCCGAGCAGCAGAGGGCCGGCGGCTACCGGACCCTCCTGGGCGTACCTTTGCTTCGATCCGGAGAAACGATCGGCGTGCTGTTCCTGGGCCGCAAGGCCGTGAACTCGTTCACGGACAAGCAGATCGACTTGGTCTCAACTTTCGCCGATCAGGCCGTGATCGCGATTGAGAATGTCCGGCTGTTCGATGAGGTCCAGGCGAAGACGCGCGATCTCGCCGAATCGCTCCAGCAGCAAACCGCGACTGCCGATGTGCTGAAAGTGATCAGCCGCTCGACCTTCGATCTGCAGACCGTGCTCAACACGCTGGTCGATTCGGCGGCACGGCTGTGCGAAGCGGAGATGGCATTCATCATGCGCCGCGAAGGCGATGAATATCAGGCCGGAGCAGCGGTGGGGTTTTCCGAGGAATACATCGAGTTTCTGCAGGGGCACCCGATTACGCCCGGCCGGAGCACGGTAACAGGTCGGGCCGTACTTGAGCGCCGCCCAGTGCAGATCCTCGACGTCGCTGCCGATGCCGAATACGGCCTGCACGAGTCCATCACCATGGCTGGTCAGCGCACGGCGCTCGGTGTTCCCCTCATGCGCGAAAATGAGCCGATCGGCGCGCTCGTAATCGCTCGCAAGCGCGTGCAGCCCTTCACGGAAAAGCAGATCGAGCTGGTCGCCACATTTGCCGACCAGGCCGTGATCGCCATCGAGAATGTACGGCTGTTCGAACAATTGCAGACCAGAACGCGAGATCTGTCTGAGGCGCTGACGTACCAGACCGGCAGCGCCAATATCTTGCGGGTTATCGCTTCCTCGCCGACCGAGGTCGGTCCGGTGCTCAAGGCGATCGTGGAAAGCGCATGCGGACTTTGCGAGGCATATGATGCACTGGTGGTTCTGAGGGACGGCGACGACATCGTCATCCAGGCCCATCATGGACAAGTTCCCGTGGTGTGGAGCCGGCGGGCGATCAGTGTCAAATCGCCCACCGGCCGGGCGATTATCGACCGTCGCACCGTTCATGTGCACGACCTGCTCGGGTCCGAAGGCGAGGAGTTCCCGACCGGACGCGAATATGCGCTTCGCTCAAACGTTCGGACCGTTCTGAGCGTGCCGCTGTTGCGCGATGACGAGAGCATGGGTGCGATCGTGCTTCGTCGCACGGAGATTCGTCCATTTGGCGAGAAGCAGATCAACCTGCTTCAGACTTTCGCGGATCAAGCTGTCATCGCCATCGGTAACGTGCGTCTGTTCGAACAATTGAATGAATCGTTGGAGCGGCAGACGGCAACGTCGGAGGTGCTGGAAATCATAAGCGCTTCATCGGGCGCATTGACTCCGGTCTTCCACAAGATGCTGGAGAACGCGACGCGAATTTGCGGGGCCGGCTTCGGCACCATGAATCTCTACGAGGATGGCGGCTTTCGCACGGTTGCGTTACACAACGCGCCACAGGCTTATGTTGATACCCGGCTGTACCAGAGCATTCGCCCACATCCGGCGAGCGGGCTAGGCACCGTCGAGAAAACTCATCAGACGGTTCATATCGACGATATCAGGACTCAGCCGCCCTACGTCGAAGGCAACCCGAACGTTCGCGCGCTTGCCGACCTTGCCGGCGCACGGACCCTCGTCATCGTGCCCATGCTGAAGGAAGATGAGCTGATTGGCACCATCACGATCTTTCGCCAGGAAGTGAGATCCTTCACTGACAAGCAGATCGAGCTCGTGTCCAATTTCGCGCACCAGGGCGTGATCGCGATCGAGAATGCACGCCTGCTGAACGAGCTGCGCGAGCGCACCATGGAACTGTCCCAATCGCTCGAGGAATTGCGAAATGCGCAGGATCGGTTGATCCAGACCGAGAAGCTTGCCTCGCTCGGGCAACTCACCGCCGGCATTGCGCATGAGATCAAGAATCCGCTCAATTTCGTCAACAATTTTGCTGCGCTTTCCTCCGAACTGATCGAAGAACTCGGCGACGCGCTGCGCTCAGCCGGACTCGGCGAGGCAGCAAGGCTGGACATCGACGTGCTGATACACATGCTACAAGGCAACCTGGAAAAGATCGTGCAGCACGGAACGCGCGCCGATTCCATTGTCAAGAATATGCTTCTGCACTCTCGCGAAGGGTCTGGCGAACGCCGCGAGGCCGATATCAACGCCATCCTCGAGGAAAGCCTCAACCTTGCTTATCACGGAGCGCGCGCCGAGAAAGCAGGCTTCAACATCACGCTCGAAAGGAACCTCGATCCGTCTGCGGGCGCGCTCGATCTGTATCCGCAGGAAATCACGCGGGTGTTCCTCAATCTCGTTTCAAATGGCTTCTACGCGGCGAGCAAACAAAAGGACGCCGCCGGCGACGGCTTCGAGCCAAGGCTGCGCGCGACGACGACAAACCTCGGCGGCGCCGTCGAGATCCGGATTCGCGACAATGGCGCCGGCATCCCGGCCGACGTGAGAGGGAAAATATTCAACCCATTCTTCACAACCAAGCCCGCAGGCGAAGGAACCGGCCTTGGCCTTTCAATCTGCCACGACATCATCGTGAAACAGCACGGCGGCAGCATCGAGGTCGATACCGAGCCCGGCGACTATACGGAGTTCATCATCAGGCTGCCGCGTAGGCTGGCGGCGCACCGGAACGACGCGAAGTGAAATTATCGTAGGCATCAATTCAAGCGAAACTAGGAATCCTGCGTCGAACTTCACTGCAAACACCGGAGGTCGAAAATGAAGACGCTCTTGGTCCCGCTTCAGAATATTCCGATGATGACACCCACGCTCGATTCCGCCGTACGCCTCGCGCATCGTACCGGCGCCTATATCGAAGGCTTTCCGCTCCGGTTCGGCATCCCTCAATATCTGGCCGCGGAGTTGGCCACCGGCATTCTGTTAGATTCGTATGAAGTGAAGAGCGCAGCCGAATTGAACGACATGCGCGACTTTTTCGAAGCATTCATGCTGAAGCACGATGTTCCTCGATCCGCTGGATTGGGTCGACCATGTTTCGGCTGGCTGGAGACCGCCCCTGAGGGCGAAGATTTTGTCGGAAGCTATGGGCGCGCTTTCGATCTGATCGTGATGGCACGGTCTGACATTGATGCTGCGGGCCCTCACCGTCGCGCGATTGAGTCCGCGCTGTTCGAGAGCGGCAGGCCCGTTCTACTTGTGCCATCGAATGCACCAAGAAGCATCGCAACAAACATCATGATCCATTGGAACGGTAGTACCGAGCAAGCTCGGGCAAACGCATTTGCCATGCCGTTGCTTCGTCTGGCCGAGAAGGTATCGGTCCTAACCGTCGTTGGCGGCCAAGCGGTACCAGGACCGTCTGCCGATCAGATCGTCCAGCAACTGCGGTACAATGACATTGCAGCGCAGGCGAGAACGGTTGAACTGGAGGATCGCGACACCGGAGAGGCAGTCCTCGATGCCGTTAGAGCTGAGGGCTGCGACCTCTTGATCAAGGGAGCCTTCACCCGCGCCCGGTTGCGGCAAATGATATTCGGCGGGGCGACCAGCTATATCATGGAGCATGCGGATCTGCCTGTCCTGATGGCTCATTAGCGCCGCACGATTCTCTTCAGATCATGCAACCCTGCTCCTGTCTTGCCCGACGGGTCAAACCAGGATTCGGAAAAGGCGCAGCCCCTTGATCCGACTGAGGCCGGCTACCGTGCATGGGGTTGTTTTCGATGTTCTTGATATGGGCGGTCCCGAACAGCCGTGAGGCCAGGGCGATCGTCGGCAACCGGCAGCGGTCAGGAAAATGAATGGTGGGCGCACAAGGGATCGAACCTTGGACCTCTCCCGTGTGAAGGGAACGCTCTCCCGCTGAGCTATGCGCCCGGGACCATCATGCAGACGGCCGGACCTGTTCGGCCGGCCGGCGCATCGGAGCCCGCGATTTAGAAGTGCGGGCTTAAGGTGTCAAGTTTCCAGGCGCCGCGGGGGGCGGAAAACCTTGGCCCGATCGCGCAATTCGCTGGCCCGGCCGGATTTCGGGCTGCTTACGCGCCCTGCTGGCGGGCCCGGGAGGCGTGGGCCTGCAGCGCCCGGATGCGCTCGGCCAGCGTTCCGCCGCCTTCGGGCAGGCTCGGCGCGCCATTGGTCGCGGCGTCGTTGGCCGGGCGCGGCGCCGGCTTCGGCGGCTGGCCGGCCTCGGCCGCCAGCAACGCCTCGATCGGGGAGTTCGGGCCTTCGAGCTGCATCGCGAGTTTTGCCACCTCGGCGGCGATGTCGTTGATGCGCTCGCGGAGCAGCGCGTTCTCCATGCGCTCGGTCGCCCAGGAGCTTTCCGCCTGCTGCTGGATCGCGTTGATGTCGCGCTGGAGTTTGGCGCGCTCGTCGCGGGCGGTGCGCAGCTGTTCCTCCAGCGCGGTCTTTTCCGCGCGCAGCGCTTCCATGGCGGCCGACGACTTGCCGCCGCTCAAGGCCGCGATCTCGACGCGCAGCTCCTTGACGGTGCGTTCGGCGCCTTCATTGGCCTGGCGGAGCTGGTTGTTCTCATAGTCGCGCTCGGCGAGCAGCTTGCCCTGCGTGGCGAGCCGTCCCTCGAGGTCGGCGACGCGGCTCGACAGCATCTCGGCTTCCTTCACCTGTCCGATCAGCTGGCGATCGAGCTCGGTGACGCGCTGGCTCAGATTCTCGACCCGGCCGCGGGCATCGCCGAGCTCGCGCGAGGCGGTCTCGGATTCGGTGCGCTCCTGGGCGAGGCGGGCTTGCGTGGCGGCAAATTCCTTCTCGGCATCGCCGACGCGGTTCTTCAATTCCTCGATCTGGGCGCGCACCGCGACCAGCTCGACCTGGCGGCTCTCCGCCATCATCGAGCGGTCGGACAGTTCGGAGTTGATCTTGGCGAGCTCGTTCTGCTTGTCGGTCAGCGCGTTCTCGGCGGCGCGCAGGGCTTCGGTCTTGGCGTTGAATTCCTCTTCGGTGGCGCGGAGCTGCTCCTTCACCGCCTTTTCGCGCGCCTCGAGCGCGAAGATCGTGGCGTTCTTCTCGCCAAGCTCGATCTTCATGCGGTTGATGGCGTCGCTCTTCTTGCCGAGCTCGGCGAGCTGGCTGGTGGTCTTGTTCTTGAGCTGATCGACGCTCATCTCGAGCCGCCGCGCCGACATGGCGAATTCGGCGCGGAGTTGGTCCTTGTCGGCCTGGATCTCGGCCATCGACAGCGGCGTTGCGGCCTCCAGCCGGCGCGTGGTCAGGCGCACGGCGCGGTTATGCACCAGCGGCACGATCGCGAGCCCGCACAGCATCGAAAGCAGGAAACCGATCGCCAGGTACATGATCGGTTCGACCATGGGGCAGAACTCCCAAGCTTAAGGAAAAATTCACCAACGACCATGCCATGGCGACCCGGCAAAAAGCCAGCCCCGGCCTGTCGTTAACCTTGATCCGTAAGCCCGATGGGAGAGGAAAACCCTAGAATGGGTTCCAGGTCGCACGCGGCGTGTATTTGAGGTAGCCGATATTGGCGCCGAGCCTGAGGCCGAGCCCGGAGCGGATCGGCACCAGCACGATGTTGTTGGCGGTGAGCGCCGTCATGCCGAAGCCGCCGATGATGTAGGCCGAGCCGTCGAGGCCGGCAAAGCGCTGGTAGATCGCGTTGGTGGCGGGCAGGTTATAGACCAGCGTCATGGTGCGCGCGCCGTCGCCGCCCCAGTCGAAGCCGAGCGAGGGGCCCTGCCAGTAGACGCGCAGATCCCCGGCATTCTTGGTGTAGAGCGTGCCTTCGCCGTAGCGCAGGCCGGCGACGAACGCGCCGGAACCTTCCTCACCCAGGATATAGCCGTTGGGCAGACCCCATTGGCTGATCGCCTTCTCGATGATCGAGGCGAGCCCGCGCGAGACGTTGCCGAAGAAACGGTGTCCGGCGCCGACGAGCTCGTCCGGCCCATAGGTGCTGGGCGTCGGGGTCCGCTGCGGCGGCGGCAGATTGGGCGGCGGCGCCTGCTGGGCGGAGGCCGGCACGATCCAGCCGACCATCGCGGCAAGCGCGAGCGCAGCAAGGCGTGATGCGAAAGTCATAAAAGAACCCCTGGTACCGAAACCGGTCGCTTCCTTAACCTGACGCCAACAGGCGAGGCTCTAGGTTGCGCCGGATGTCCCCTCGACTCGGATGTTATCCGCAGCAACTATGACGGCACAACGGCAGGAAGATAGCCCTTTGCGCCCCGGAATTGCCTTGATCGGCCTCCTCGTCTGCCTGCTGTCGGGCGTATGGCTCACCGGCCCGGTCACGCCGGCCGGGGCTGCCACCACCGAGCGGGTCGTCGTCAACCGCTTCACCGGCGTCGCCATCGAAGGGTTCGATCCCGTCGCCTATTTCGTCGCGGGGGCGGCCATGCAGGGCACGGCGGAGTTCGAGGCGAACCTCTGGGGCGCGGTCTGGCGCTTCCGCAACGAGGGCAACCGCGCCTCCTTCCTGGCCCATCCCGAAATCTATGGACCGCAATTCGGCGGCTACGACCCCGCCGACATCGCCCGAGGGGTGACCGTCGCCGGCAATCCCCGTTTCTTCGCGATCGTGGCGCAGCGGCTCTATCTGTTCAGCCGGGAAGCCAACCGCGACGCCTTCGCCGCCAATCCCGAGCGGTTCCTCTATGAGGTGGGCAAGCGCTGGCCGGCCCTTCAGGACAAGCTCGGTCAGTAGCAGCCTTCAGAGTCTTGCCAGAGTCTTGCCGCCTGCGGGTCGCCCCAGGCGATGAACTCCGGGATGATGAAGCCGCTGGCGTGCCGTTCGCCGAAGCGGAGCTGGCCGCCCTTGCCGTCGGTCACCTTGCCCCCGGCCGCGGTTACGACCGCAGAGCCGGCCCCGACGTCCCATTCGCAGGTGGGCCCGAACCGGGGGTAGATGTCGGCGCTGCCTTCCGCGATCCGGCCGAATTTCACGGCCGAGCCGACGGTCCGTCTGACGGCGTTGGGCCTGCTGTCGATGAACGCTTCGCTCCTGGGATCGCCGTGCGAGCGGCTCACCGCCGCGATCCAGGGCTCGCCTTGCGCAGGCAGCTTGCGGGTGTGGATCGGCTCGGCCACGCCGATGGTAGCGCCGTCAAAGCTCACGCGCTCGGCGCCGCGGCCGACGATGCCGCGCCAGAGCAGGCCGAGCGCAGGCGCGCTGACGATGCCCAGCAGCGGCACGCCTGATGTCACCAAAGCGAGGTTGACGGTGAACTCGTCGCGACCGGCGACGAACTCCTTGGTGCCGTCGAGCGGGTCGATCAGGAAGAAGCTGCCATCAAACGAGGGCGAGGCGAGCTGGGTCCGCTCTTCCGAAAGGGTCGGAACGTCGCCCGCAAGCTGGGCCAGGCCGTCCGCGATGATATGGTCGGCGGCGAGATCCGCCTCGGTTACCGGCGAGCCGTCCTGCTTGCCGTCGATCCGCATCGCCACCCGGTTGACGCTGAGGATCGCCTCGCCCGCCTTCACCACCAGCGCGGTGAGCGGCTCCATCAACCGGGATGCGGCCTCGGCGTCGATGATCCTCACCTGTGTGCCTCATTCGTCAGCAAGTCTCGCCCCCTCAGTTGATTCGCCCGCAGCCCCTTTATGGCCGCTTCGAACCTATCGCAAGCTAGCTGCCACGGGCTGGCGAATGTTAGAACCCGAAGCATCCGTCAAGCATGCGTGATTCGCGGCGTCCGCCGTGCAATTTCAGGAACCCTCCAGGACCCCTTTATATGTCTGACGCCTCGTCGCCCGCGACCGCTACTGCTCCCGATATGCTCGAACTCGCAGCGCTGCTGTGCTCGCGGGTCTGTCACGATCTCATCAGCCCCGTCGGCGCCATCGTCAACGGGCTCGAAGTGCTCGACGACGATCCCAAGCCGGAAGACCGCGAATTCGCGCTCGACCTGATTCGCAAGAGCGCCAAGACCGCCTCCGCCCGGCTGCAGTTTTGCCGTCTCGCCTTCGGCGCCGCCGGCTCGTCCGGGGCGCAAATCGATCTCGGCGATGCCCAGACCATGGCGCGCGGCCACATCGAGGATGGCAAGTGCTCGATCACCTGGAATCTGCCGCGGCTCCTGCTGCCGAAGAATCGCGTCAAGCTGCTGCTCAACATGCTGGTCGTGTCCCAGCACACGATCCCGCGCGGCGGCATGCTGACGATCGACCCGATCGGCGAGGGCGAAACGATGAGCTTTCGCATCACCGCGACCGGACATAATGCGCGCCTGCCGCAGAACATCTCCGAGCTCTTGAGCGGCGAGCGCGGCCCTGCCGCGGATGCGCATGCGATCCAGCCTTATTATACGCGGCTGCTGGCGCAGGCCTGCGGGCTCACCGTGACGCTCAAGCCGGAAGGCGAAGCCATCATCATTACCGCTTCGTAAACGCGCGCAGCGCGCTCGGCATCTTAATCAAATCTTTACGAGGCGCTTCGGCTTGTCCGGAGCGCCTTATCTCTTTGTTGGTTCCGTTCTTTTGCACATACTCAACCAATATTAAACGCTTTGCGGTGAAGCTGGCCCCATTCCGAATAGGCGCATCACAATTCGTGCGTGCCCGCCCTGTATGAAGGCCTGTTTTCATGGATGATCTGTTGCGGGAGTTTTTGACGGAGACCAGCGAGAGCCTGGACACCGTCGACAACCAGTTGGTGAAGTTCGAACAGGAGCCGAACAACGCCAAGATCCTGGATAACATCTTCCGCCTGGTCCACACCATCAAGGGCACCTGCGGCTTCCTCGGATTGCCGCGGCTCGAAGCGCTGGCGCATGCCGGCGAGACGTTGATGGGCAAATTCCGCGACGGCATGCCGGTGAAGGCCGAAGCGGTGACGGTGATCCTGTCCTCGATCGACCGCATCAAGGAGATTCTGGCAGGCCTCGAAGCGACCGAGCCCCCCCCCCCCCCCCCCCCCCCCCCCCCCCCCCCCCCCCCCCCCCCCCCCCCCCCCCCCCCCCCCCCCCCCCCCCCCCCCCCCCCCCCCCCCCCCCCCCCCCCCCCCCCCCCCCCCCCCCCCCCCCCCCCCCCCCCCCCCCCCCCCCCCCCCCCCCCCCCCCCCCCCCCCCCCCCCCCCCCCCCCCCCCGAGGGGACCGACCGCGATCTCATCGACAAGCTGGAAGCGATGGTCGAGCAGGGCATGGCGGCAATGGCCGCGGGCGCTGCCGCCGCTCCCGTTGCCGAGGCTCCGCCGCTGGTGCCGGAAGCCCCGGTTGCCGCTGCTGCGCCGGCAAAAGAGATGACCTCGGGCACGCTGATCGACCAGACCCTGGAGCGCCCGCTGCGTCCGGGCGAAGTCTCGCTCGACGAGCT